>CAYNQK010000004.1:0-72299 GCA_964399285.1 uncultured Spirochaetales bacterium
GGGCGTTCGATAACCTCCCCCGCGGCGATGCGCCGCGCCACCTCCGGGGGGAGGAGGCTTATCCGTCCTTCGTCCACCTTCCTCCCGCCCCTTTAGAAGCGGAGCCGGGTTTCGAGCGTGAGGACGGGAACCATGCGCGGCTTCAGCGTCACCTCGTCGGCGTACACGATGGCGCCGGAGGAGTCCCGCTGCACCGCGGTCCCGAAGATGAACGCGAGATCGAGCATCGGGGCCTTGGGCACCGGCACCACGATCTCGCCCCTGAAGGCCGTATTCTCGTCGAAGAGGATCCCGAGCATGTCGCTTGACGAGGCGCCGGACCTGAGGGCGCTCGCGAAGCCCGTGCGCTCGTAGGAAACGAAGCCGTAGACGTCGATGAACGGGATCAAGCCCTTCTTGACGGAAAGCATCGCGCGGAACTGGTCCTTCGAGAGGACGCCCATCTGGGCGTCGACGTCGAACCCGTACTCGGGAGACCATGGCCAGAGGTAGCCGAGCGAGAGCGAGAGCTTGTCGTTCAGCAGGGAGAATCCTCCCTCGCCGTACACGCCCATGGTATCGACGAAGGCCCCGTCGTCGGGATAGGCCAGGAAGACCGCGTATTCCGCGGCCAGGCGGCCGCGATTGGCGTCATAAGTCTTGTTGAAGAAGTTCTGGCTGAAATTGCCCGTGGAGTAGCGGAATTCGAGGCGATAGTCGATGAACTTGATGATCTTGCCCATGATGCCGGCCATGGCGCCGTAGTTCTGGGGGAGATTATCCGTCTCGTTCCAGAGGATGCCGCCCTTGAATCCGCTCTCGACGGTTTCCATCCCGAGCGTGTAATCGTTCCGCACCACGGGGACGATGGCGCCTACGTCGGCGAAGGCCTTGAGGACGAAGGCGTCCGAGTTGAGGATGGGAATGTCCAGGTCGATGGCGAGCCCCGTGAGCGCGGGATCCCCTATGCTGTCCGCCACGTCGTCGGTGCCGTCGACGTTGAGCTCGTCGGCGGGGCCGAGGTCGGCGACGGCGGAAAGCCCGAGCGAGACCTTGCCGCCCAGGCGGAACGCGGCCCTGGCGCCGAAGATCTCGGGATCGGCGAGGTCGTTGGTCAGGGCCTCGATGCCGAATTTGCTTGAGCCGTTGAGGCCGAATCCGAGGTCTACGCCCACGCGACGGCGGGCGGGGAACTCGGCGTCGTTCGCGTAGTCGCGCATGAGGATGCCGTGTCCGAGGGTGATGCTCGGGAGGCTTCCCGCCTTCACGAAGAAGGGATCGACGTTCTGGTCGCCGAACTGCGCCCACTTGATCTTGAGGACGAGGTCGGACGCGGCGTCCTTGAGGGCGCCGATCGTATCGGTCGACCAGCCTTTGTCGGTGCCGAAAGACCATTCGTCGTTGCCGGCGGGATGGTACCAGGTCGAGGGCTGGAAGAGGTCGTCGTGGTAGATGATGGGAAGATAGAGGGCCGTCGAGAACTTGCCGAGCTTGAAGGTCGGCTGGAGCACCGCCTTGGCCCAGAGCTCGCCGTCGATGCTCACTGACCCGATATCTGCGTTGAGGAAATTGAGGAGCCAATCGACGATCGGGTTGGATTTGGGCTCGGACGAAGCGGGCTTATCGGCGTCGGCTGCAGCGTCAGGGACTGTATCGTCCGTGTTGTCGGCAGCGGCGACGGCGGTATCGCTTCCGGGGGCGGCGCTGGCAGCGGGAACGTCGCCCGCGGCGGGGGAGGCGCTTGGAGCGGGGGAAGCCTCCGCTACGGCGGGGGCCTCGCTCGCGGCCGGGCTGTCGGAAGGCGCGGGAGTCGGGGAAGAGGCCGCGGCGCTGTCCTGGCCCGGAACCTCCTTCTCGTCTATGCGCGCGAACTTCATGTCGCCGAGGGCCTCGGCGAGCAGGGATTCGTTCGCCTTGAGGGCCTTGAAGGCTCCGTCCTGGAGCGCGTCGGAGTACATGCCCGCGAGGACCTGGACGCGCGAGGATTCGTCCTCGACTCCAGCGAGGAGGCGGGAGAAGTCCACGATCCCCTTGTTGACGACGAGGCGTTCGCGGCCGGAGGCGGGAACGGAGAATACGAAGTCGGTGCCGCGGACGCCGCAGACCACCGAGGGGCTGCGGACGCGGAAGGTCTCGTCCCCCGTGAGCGCGGCGGCGATGACGCGGATCTTGCCGACGCTCACCTGGAAGGAGTTCGCCTTCTGCGGGTCTGAGGCCGCCAGGCGTTCGATCTTGAAGGTCGTGCCCTTGCTGAGCTTGATCACGGACTTGTTCGGGAGGAGCCGGAGCTCGGCCTGCGTCCTGGGACCGGTGGTCACGACGGCGCCGACCGGAATGACGTCGCCTTCGACGATTCCGCCCTTCTTGTAGTCCCATGTGGTGCCGTCCTGGGTCTTAACGGTGAATTCGTTTCCGTCGAGGAACACGAACTCGGCGCCCGTGCGCGCCTTCGCCTGGGCCGCAGCGGCGGAGATCGCGAGAAGGGCGATCAGGACTGCTATCAACCAACGCTTCATGGAAGCCTCCTCAGTACTTGACCGAAGTCTGCAGGCTCGAACTCACGTCGTACGAGTCCGTGATGGGATCGTAGCGGAGATTATACAGGAGGGAGATGAGGACGGGACCGGTCTTGTATCCGATGGACGCCTGTATCTGCGCGTCCTCGGCAGAGAAGAGGTCGTCCCAGAAGTCGCCGCTGATCCCCAGGAGGTACTTCTCGTACCCCGCGGCGAAGGAGAAGCCTCCGATGAGGCCCTCAGCGGTTCCGATCACGGCCTTGAGGTGGGGATAATCGGAGACGCTGCCGGACGGAACGTCGGGGATGGCGGCGAAGGGACCCTCCATGATGGCAGAGAAGAAGGCCTTGTCCTCGAAAAGGCTCGCGCCGGCGTTCACGTACCAGCCCATCGCGAAATCGCCCGATGAGGGCAGGAGCGCGAGCGAATCGTGTTTGACCGCGCGGTAGAGATCGTAGTTCGAATCGAAGTAGGTGGGGATGAATCCGTCCTCGAGGAGCCTGACCTGGGCGTTGTAGGTGATGACGCCGATGATGCGCCCGGCCAAGCCCGTCATCGCGCCGATGCGGTCTCCGTCCTGGAACGCCACGTCGGCCATCGCCGTCATGGTGAACGGGCCCTTAGTCAGGATGGGAAGGCGGGCGTCGACGCCGAATACGTTCGCGTAGGAGGGATCGACCTGGAAGCCGAGGTCGCCGTAGAGGTAGGGCTTCAAATCCACGACCTGCTCGTAGCCTAGCTCGAGGCCGCTCAGGACGGGCACGGTGAGGAAGGCGAGGGGGCGAACGTAGACGCGTCCGCCCAGGACGTCGAAGCGGGCGAGGTTTCCCGCGGCGAGCTCGATCCCGAAGTAGGGGAACTTGAAGAGCGACCCGTCGAGGGCGAAGCCGAGGCCGAAGATGCGCTGTTCGGGCATGAACCTCGTGTTCGAGTAGTTGCCCATGATGAAGCCGTTGCCTATGGTGAGGTCGTCGATCGAACCGAGCTTTCCGTAGAGCGGTCCGCCCTTCTTCCCGTAGCGAACGTAGAGGAACTTCGGGAGGTAGACGTCGAAGAAGGTCTTGCCGTTGCCCGCGTAGTTCGGGATCCAATCGGGGAGGTAGACCTCGATGGGATCGGGGCCGACGATGTTGATCTTGGCGCGGAAGGTCAGGTCGAGGCCGATCCCGAACATGCCGAGGTTGAGCTCGGGTTTGAAGCCGAAGCGCTGGTAGCTCTGGTTCTGGACGGGATCGCTCCCGGGGATGGGCAATGAATCGACGCCGAGGTCGATGCTGAAACCGAAAGCCTTCGCCGCTGTTTGCGTGGTATCCGCAGCCGCGGTCGCCGCTGCGACGTCAGTCGCCGCGGCCGGATCCTGAGCCCACGCCGCGGTCGAAAGGGCGGCGATAAGGGCGATACAGATAACTATTCGCTTCGCTTCCATGAAGCCTCCCTCACAGGCATGTGTTCAATCTTTGAACGATGCCTCACCTAAATATACACCCTTTACGTAAAAAATCAGTACGATGATAAATGTAATCGAACGCACTGATGAATGGAATACGCTTGTGTTCATAAAATCTTCCGTGATAATCTCCGGCGGCAATGGAGGGGTGGAAATGTCGTATTTCAAGAAACTCGAGAGTATTTGCCAAAATCGTAAAAGCTTATTATGTATAGGTTTAGATCCTGAAATACCAAATGATTCCGCTGATCCCGCCACGGCCCTCATCGAAATGAATGCAAAAATTATAAAGGCTACCGCCGAATTCGCCGCCGCCTTCAAACCGAATATGGCTTTTTACGAAGCATGGGGCAGCAAGGGCGTCAAGGCGCTTGAAGAAACATTGCGGCTCATTCCCCAAGGCGTATCCATCATCATGGACGCGAAGCGTTCCGACATCGGAAATACGGCCAAGGCCTATGCAAAAGGCATTTTCGGCTCGCTCAAAGCGGACGCGGTGACCCTGAGCCCGTACATGGGCAGGGACGCCGTCGATCCTTTCCTGGCGTACGGGGACAAGGGCGTCTTCATGCTCGCCCGAACCTCCAACCCGAGCGCGAAGGCCTTCCAGGATCGTCGTTTCGAAGGTTCAGCCGATCCCGTTTACGTCGACGTGGCGCGGGAATCCTTGAGCTGGGGGGAGAACGTCGGCCTGGTCGTGGCGGGGAACGACTACGAGGGCCTCTCCCGCGTACGCGCCGCCGCGCCTGACGCATGGTTCCTAGCGCCGGGAGTCGGAGCGCAGGGCGGCGAGGCGGGGAAGGCCCTGGCCGCCGGCACCCGGAAGGACGGCTACGGGATGCTGGTGGTCGTGGTCCGGGCCGTCTGCGGGGCCGCGGATCCGGGCGCCGCGGCGCGCGCCTTCAGGGACGAGATCGAAGCGGCGCGGAGAACGGCCGGGAACTGAGCCCGATCGCCTTCGCGCCTTGCGCTGGAGCGAGGCGCGACTATACTTGAGCTATCATGCGCGCACTTACCATGGACGAGACTTGGCTCAAGGCCATGCGGAGCATCATCACCTTCAAGTTCCTCAATGACGAGGAGGCGCGGGCGCTCTCGGCCCAGGCCGACGTCATCGAGTACGAGGAGGGGGAGCCCATCGTCACTGAAGGCGAGGTTTCACCGTATTTCTACGGTATAGCGGAGGGCCCCGTCTCCGTTTCCGTCTCAGAGACCGATGGTAAGTCGGTCTACGTCTCTGCCCTCGGGCCGGGGGACGTCTTCGGCGAGGCGGGCATCTTCATAAAGGTGAAGCGGACCGCCACCGTCACGGCATTAGGCCGCGTCGTCGCGCTCCGCTTCCTCCGCGGAAAGATCATCTCCTTCATCAGGAAGAACCCCGAGGCGGGCAACAAGATCATGCTCGTCATCGTCTACGGGCTCTTGAGGAAGCTCAAGATGGTGAACCAGGAGCTCGCTTTCGAGCGCAAGTCCGACCTCGGCCAGGACGACATCGACGCGATGATGGAGAACCTCTTCGCGGAGGGCGAGCCCAAGGACTGAATCAGCGCCTGATTTCCCAGGCGCGGTGGATCTTCCTGTCCCTGAAATCCACGGGAATGCTCTCCTCGGTGATGTCGCGGGCGGCGGCCGGCGCGAAGGCGGACTCGTCGAGCCTGAAGCGACGCGCGTTCGTGGAGAAGAAAAGGGTTCCGCCGGGCTCGAGGAGGGCGACCGCCCGGGCGATGAGGGCGCCGTGGTCGCGGGACACGTCCAGGTCGTCGGACATAGCCTTGGAATTCGAGAAGGTCGGGGGATCGAGCACGATGACGCCGAAGGATTCCTTTCCGCGAGCCTCCCTGAGCCATGCGAGCGCGTCCGCCTTGATGAAGCGGTGCCGTTCCGCATCGATCCCGTTCAAGGAGAAATTCCGCTCCGCCCAGGCGAGGTAGGGGGAGGAGAGGTCCACCGAGGTCACCGATGAGGCGCCGCCCGAGGCGGCGTAGACCGAGAACGACCCCGTGTAGCAGAAGAGGTTGAGGACCCGTTTTCCCGCGGAGAGCTCGCGGACGCGGGCGCGGAGGGGCCTATGGTCCAGGAAGAGGCCGGTGTCCAGGTAGTCGCTCAGGTTCACGATGAAGGAGAGCCCGCCCTCGCGGACGGTCTCCTCGACTCCCGATCGCGAGAGGACGGCGTACTGGGACTCGCCCCGCTGGCGCTTCCTGAGCTTGACGTGCACGTCCCGCCTTTCGACCGCGAGCGCGGCGGCCGCCGCCTCCGCCATGGCGGAGAGCCACGCGTCCTCCTCGCGGGGGTCCTTCTCGTAGGGGCGCTCGTAGAGCGACATGACGAGGTGCTTCCCGTAGCGGTCCACGGCGAGGGGGATCTCGGGGATGTCGACGTCGTAAAGCCGGAAGCAATCGAGGCCTTCCCGCCTCGCCCAGCGCGAGAGCTGGCGCTGACGCTTCGCGAGGCGGTTCGCGAGGAATTCGGCCTGCCTCGCGTCCTTATCCTTCATTAGGGCTTAAGAGGCGTTGGTGCGGGCCATGACGCAGAGGAGGGCGTAGCCCGACGAGAGGTCCTCGCGCTGGACTGAGACGGAATCGGGGACCTTGAGCTTGACGGTGGTGAAATTCCAGATCGAATCGATGCCCGCCTCCACGAGGGCGTCCGCCGTGGATTGGGCCTCGGCCGAGGGGACGGTGAGGACCGCGAGTTTGACGCCGAGCTCCCGTATGCGCTTACCGAGCTCTGACATGTCGTAAACGGGGACGGAATGGATGCGCTTGCCGACCTTGGCTGGGTCGTTGTCGAAGGCGGCGGCCACGATGAGGCCGTGGAGCCGGAATTCCCGGTAACCCATGAGCGCCGACCCGAGGTTCCCCGCGCCGACCATAATGGCGTTCCGGGCGACGTCCCAGCCGAGGAAGGTCTCGATGGCCTTCACGAGCTCGTTGATGGGATAGCCCTTCTTGGGCTTTCCGGAGATTCCTGTGATGGCGAGGTCTTTCCTCACCTGGATCGGCTCGACCTTGAGTTCCTGGGCGATGACTGTCCCGGAGATGTACTCCGCGCCGTCCTTCTGGGCCTGACGCACGATCGCGAGATAGCCGGGGAGGCGGCGGATGGACGGTGCCGACGCAAGCTTCTTGTTCGCCATGAGTTCAAATAGAGTAGCTTTTATCGATATTTTAGTCAAGAAAAAAGGCCGAGCCGGTTTCACCGGAAAAGACCGGGATTATTCGGTAAAAACCGCGGAATACCGGTAACGTCCCTTAAGCGAACGGGTTGAACAAGAACGTGGCCATCAATACAATCGGACCCTGACATACTCGCGGCCCTCCCTGCGAGGCCGTTCATTCGTGGATAAAGCGGGCGCGCATGAACCTTGAAGCCTTCATCCTGGGCACGAGCGGCATGATGCCGCTCCCGAATAGGCACCTCACCTCGGTCCTCCTCCGGCGGGAGGGGGAGCTTTTCCTCTTCGACGGCGGCGAGGGCACGCAGGTATCGCTCCGGAGGCTCAACCTCCGGTGGAAAAAGATATCCGCCATCTTCGTTTCCCACACCCACGCGGACCACGTCACGGGAATTCCCGGCCTCCTCATGCTCTCTTCCCAGGTGGACAGGGACGACCCCCTCTACATCATCGGACCCCCGCGCATCGCGGAATACATCGAGACGAGCAGGCGCGTCCTGGACATGTACATCAATTACGAGATCGTGGTGAGGGAGATCACGGAGCCCGGGATCGTGCACCGGGGAGAGGGCTTCGCCGTGCGGGCCTTCCCGCTCAGGCACACCAAGACCTGCTACGGCTACGCGCTCGAGGAGGAGGAGCGGCCCGGGCAGTTCTTCCCCGATAAGGCGCTCTCCCTCGGAGTTCCCCGCGGCCCCCTCTGGTCCGAGCTCCAGGCGGGAAAGGACGTATCCCTCCCGACGGGCGCCGTCGTTAGGCCCGCCGACGTCCTGGGTCCGCCCCGTTCGGGCAGGAAATTCTCCTACGTGACGGATTCGCTCTACTTCCCCGAGATCTCGCGCGAGGTATCGGGATCGGACCTCTTCGTCTGCGAGGCGATGTTCGAGAAGGCGCTCGCCGAGACCGCCGCGGAGAAGAAGCACATGACGGCCGAGCAGGCCGCGATGATCGCCCGGGACGCGGGCGGCGTCAAAAAACTCGCCCTGACCCACTACAGCCCGCGCTACTCGGACCACGAGCTCAAGAAGCTCCTCGCAGAGGCGCAGGCGGTGTTCCCCGCCGCGGTCCTGGGGAGGGACAGGGCGGTGCATCCGATCGAGTACGAGGACTGACGGCCCGAGGCCGCTCAGCGCCATGGACAATGAAAAACAGAAGCGCAAGGAGGCATCGATGATCGAGGTCAAGGACCTGAAGAAGTCCTACGGAAGCCTGACGGCCGTGGACGGCGTCAGCTTCAGGGCTGAGAAGGGAGAGATCGTCGGTCTCCTGGGCCCGAACGGGGCCGGGAAGACGACGATCATAAAGATCCTCACCTGCTACCATTTCCCGTCGGAAGGGAAGGCCATGGTCGCGGGGCTGGACGTCGTGGAGGAGCCCCTGGGCGTCAAGGCCCGCGTGGGATACCTTCCGGAGTCGGCGCCGCTCTACACGAACCTCACGGTCGAGGAATACCTCGATTTCATGGCAGCCTCCCGCGGACTCGAGAAGGAACGGAAGGCGGAACGCGTCGCCTGGGCGGTCAAGGAGTGCGGGCTCGAGAGCGTCTACGGTCGCCCGATCGAGCAGCTATCAAAAGGGTACAGGCAGCGCGTCGGACTCGCGCAGGCGATCCTCCACGATCCCGACATCCTCATCCTGGACGAGCCCACCACCGGGCTCGACCCCAACCAGATCCTCGAGATACGCGACCTCATCAAGAAGCTGGGCGAGGAGAAGCTCGTGATCCTCTCCACCCACATCCTCCAGGAGGTCGAGGCCCTCTGCGACCGCGTCATGATCCTGAACCAGGGCAAGATCGCGGCCCAGGGCACGACCGAGGAGATCGCCCTCAGCCTCAAGGGCGAGGCGATCTTTGACGTCCTCATCAAGGCCGCCCATCCCGAGCGCCTCGCCGAGGAATCCGCCGTCTCCCGAGCGCTCCGCGGCTGCGCGCTCCGCGGCAAGGAGATCGGGGAGGGCAGGGCGAGGCTCGAGATCTCGGCTCCGCCCGATTCAGACGGAGAGGCGATATTCGACTGGGCCGTCGCCTCTGGCGCCAAGATCCTCGAGATGACAAAGCGGAAGACCTCCCTCGAGGACGTCTTCGTCAGCCTCACCAAGGAAGGAGACAAGGCATGAATTCCGTCTGGCCAGTGATGAAGAAGGAGCTCAGGTCCTTCTTCAATTCCCCGATCGCCTATATAGCGGTGATCTTCTTCCTCCTCTCCACGGCGCTCTGGACCTTCTTCATGCAGGGGTTCTTCGCCCAGGATTCCGCGAGCCTCCGGCCCTTCTTCGTCATCATGCCCGCGGTGTTCACGGTCATCGTGCCGGCGATCACCATGGGGCTCTGGGCCGAGGAGCGAAAGATCGGCACCGTCGAGCTCCTCATCACGCTTCCTTACGGCGAGTGGACCCTCACCATCGCCAAGTTCCTCGCGGGCTACGTCCTCGTCGCCCTCATGACCCTGCTCACGATCCCGCTCCCGATCATGGTCTCCTTCCTCGGCGAGCTGGACCTCGGGCAGATCGTGACCGAGTACCTCGGGGTGCTCCTCATGGGCGGGGCCTCCGTGGCCCTCGGCGCCTACGTCTCGAGCCTCACGAAGAACCAGATCACGGCCTTCATCGTGACGCTCCTCGTCCTCCTCGCGCTCCTCCTCGCCGGATACGCTCCGGCCTGGTCGCGGGCGGCGGGGGCGATCGGCGCTTTCCTGAAGTGGATTTCGATACTCTACCACTTCGAGAGCTTCGGAAAGGGCGTCCTCGACACGCGGGACGTCCTGTACTTCGTACTCATGGGCTCGGCCTTCCTTTTCCTGACGGCCAAGACCCTGCTCTTCCGGAAGTGGAGGTGACACCGTGAAGCTCGACGACAAGAAGCAGCAGGCGGTCATCGCGGGGCTGATCGCCGCGATCATAGCGCTGGGCGCCGCGGTCAGCGTCCGGTTCTTCTTCAGGATCGACCTGACCAAGGACAGGGCCTTCTCCATATCGAAGGTCTCCCGCGAACTCTTCAAGGAAATACCGGAGCAGGTCAGGCTCGTCTATTACGTGTCGGACAGGCTCTACAAGGAGCGTCCCGAGCCTAAGCGGGTCGAGGACATGCTCCGCGAGTACGCCGCGACCTCGCGCGGCAAGATCATCGTTGAGGTCGTCGATCCGGAATCGACCGGGGACGCGGGAGCCGTGGAGCGCATGGGCATACCGGCCCAGCAGTACCAGGTGACGGAGCGCAACCAGGCGAGCGTCGCCACCGTCTACACGGGAGTCGTCGTCCAGTACCTGGACCGGCAGGAGGTCCTTCCCGTGGTCATCAGGACGGAGACCCTGGAATACGACCTCACCCGCGCGATCCGCAAGGCGGTGGCGGGGAAGGACCGGATCGCGGAAGTCCTCGTCGGCGATCCCGACAAGACCTGGAGCAACAACTACACCCTCCTCGCCAAGGCCATGAAGTCGGCCGGATGGGAGGTGCGCGAGCGCCAGGCCGGTGAGCTCATCGGCGCGGACGTGAGCCTCCTCCTCGTCCTCGGGAACTCGGGCCTCGACGACTTCGATCTCTACCCCGTGAGCGAGTACCTCCAGAGGGGCGGCTCCGCGATCCTGGGCTTCAAGGGCGTGAACGTCAACGCGCAGTACGGCCTCTTCGCCCTTCCGATCGATGAGCCGGCTTCCTTCGACCTCCTCTCCGCGTACGGCGTGAGGATTCCCAAAGAGCTCGTCTACGACGAGGCCTGCCTCACCCTGCCGATCCAGGTCCAGTCGCCCTACGGCGGCGCCATGATGAGCCTCGTGAGCTACAACCCCTGGGTGACCGTCCTCGAGCCGAACGTGTCGAAGAAGAACCCCGTGACCTCGAGCTTCATGGGCCTCGATCTTTTCTGGCCCAGTCCCCTCGAGCTCTCCACGGTGGAAGGGATCGAATCCGAGGTGCTCGCTTTCAGCTCGGACAAGGCGTGGCGGGTCACCAAGGACTTCCCGGTGAATCCCCAGGAGTCCTACCGCTTCCAGGACGAGAAGGCGGCCAATACCGGGAAATACGTCCTCGCGGCTGCCCTGCAGGGCGCCTTCCCGGACGCCTTCGCGGGGAAGCCGCTCCCGAAGAGGGACGGCGTGGAATCCGATTGGGACAAGGGCGCGCCCGGAGCACCCTCGGGCGGGAGCGCCAAGTCCAGGGCCGTTGTGCTCTCCTCGTCGGATTTCGCCACCGACCTCATGCAGTACTCGAAGGGGCAGTTCGGGCAGCGCGACGGCCCGGACATCAACGCGGAATTCGTGCTCGCGTGCGCAGACTGGCTCTCATCGGAGGACGACATAGTCTCGATCAGGACGAGGAACTACCGCGACGCGCGGCTCAACAAGATCCGGGACCCCGAGACGAAGAGCGCCGTCATATTCCTGACGTACCTCCTGACCCTCGCCATCGTGCCGCTCGGCGTCGTGGCCTACGGGATCGTCCGCTTCGCGCGGCGGAGGCGACACGCGAAGATCCTGAAAGCGAAGGAGGCCTGACATGGATTTCAAGAAAAAATTCATCGCTTTGTCGAGCGTCGCGGGCGCGCTCTTGGCCATCGCGTTGCTCGGTTTCGTCTTCTCGCCCGAGAGGCGGCAGGCGAGGGCGGCGCGCGGGGAGCTCGTTCCCGCCCGCGCCGTGGACAAGGCGGCCTCCTTCGAGATAGCCGCGGACGGCTCGGCGATCGAAATTATCTCCGAGAACGGAGGATGGGCGTACCGCGAAGGGGGAAACTCCTTCCCCGTTCCCCAGGATCGCGTGAAGGCCTTTTTCAAGGCCCTCGGCCAGATCGACGAGCTCTACAAGGTGAGCTCGAAGAAGGAGACCTGGAAGGACTTCGGGCTCGAGGACGGAAAACGCTCCGTATCGATGAAGGATTCAAAGGGAACCGTGCTCGCCGAGGCCTTCGTCGGCAAGGCCGATCCCTCGGGAAAGCGCGTCTACGCCGCGATCGGGGGCAAGGAAGCCGTGTACCTCGTTTCCAACGCTTTCACGAGCTATCTCAGGTCGGACAAGCCCTCATGGTCCGATCTCAGGATATTCCCCAAGGACCTCAAGAAGCAGGACGTGCAGGAGATCATCGTCAAGGCGGACATCCCCGCGAGCGAGGGAGGGGCCGCCGTCAAGGCCGACTACCGCTTCCTCCGCGACCCGAAGAAGACCTGGAAGCTCCAGGGCGGAGCCGATATGGAGATAGATCCGGCGAAAGTGGACGGCCTCGTGAACGGTATCATCGGGATGGACGCGGAGTCTTTCGTGTACGCTGATATCGAAGCGGCCGCCACGAGGCTCAAGGAGCCGGGCGCGACGGTGATCCTCCGGACGGGGAAGGGCGAGGAACTCGAGCTCTCCATCTCGAAGGACCAGGTAGCGGGAAAACACGCCGTGAAGGCCTCCGGCAAGGACTACCTTTACGAGGTCTCCGGATACAACGTGTCTTATTATCTCAAGGACCTGTCCTCTTTCAAGCTCGTGAAGCAGGAAAAAGAAAAGAAGTGAACGCCGTCGTTCGCTGAACGGGAAGGGCCGGCCATCGGAGCCGGCCCTCTTTTTTTATTCGAGCATCGCGTTGAGGCGCGCGGCGATACCCGCCATCGTGTTATCGAAATCGCCCACGTCCCGTTTGGGAATCCTGAATCCGACGGCGCCCGGGTGGCCCCCGCCGTTCTCGATGCCGAGCCGGACGATTGCCTCGCGGAGGTCGAGATCCCCGAAGGATTGGCTCCGCCTCAGCCTGAACTGCACGAAGTCAGAATTGCCGGGGGCGTCGTAGTAGGCGACGAGCCCGAGGCGCCCGCTCTCCTCGGCGAAGCGGTCCACGGTCGCCCGAGAGACGGCCGCCACCGTGTCGGAACCGTAGGCCGAGAAGATGCCGGCGGACTCGTCCTCGTCGAGGGCGACGTACCTGAGACCGCCCACGGTCCTAGCCTTGGAGGAGAGCAGCTCGTAGCAGTCCTTCTCGTGCTCGGTGAGCGAGGCGAGCGCCTCGTAGACCTGCTCCTTGCTCGAGAAATTGCCGCTTCCGCTCCGCGTCTTCTCCGCGAGGAGCCGCTCGAAGAGCGAGCTGAACCATGCGTAGAACCATTTTTCCCGCCTCGTCTTCAGGTACTTGCCCATGCGCGAGTCGGCGATGATGCCGGAGAGGATGGAGAGGACGATGTTCCGCGTGAAGAGCTCCGCGATCTGGTACCGATCCATGAGGGCGCGGTCGCGGTACATCTTGTAGGCGAGGAGCCCCACGATCTCGCAGCTCGAGGAAGCGCCCATGACGAGGCGGTGCCCGGGGTCTCCCGCGTAGGTCGAATCGGACTCGAGGTGGTGGTCGATCTCGATCTTGAGGATGGACGGGTCGCGGAAAAGCCCTTCATAAGCGGGGCCGCGGTCGATCATCTCAGGCTTCGGGGTATCCACGATCACGATCGAGGAGTAGCCCGTCGGGGGAGGTCCGTCGGCGTCGATGACGTGGATGGAATTGTACTGGCAGATGTTGAGGAGGAAACGGCAGCTGTCCGGGACCTGCTTGCCGAGGGCGACCGCGGCTTTCTTGTTGAATTTGCTCGCGAGGAGGCCGAAGGAGACCATGGCCGACACGCAGTCCTCGTCGGGGAGCTTGTGCCCGAAGATGAGGAAGGAATCGCGTTCGTCGAGGGCCTTGACGACGTTCGCGATGATCCTGTTCTTACGGGCGACCGTCGGGATTTCGCGCTTTACGAGATCGGTCTCGGAGGAGGGGGAGGAGACGCCGGCGGCGACGGCGCGGTCCCGCCCCGCTTCCTTGGCGGCGTAGAGCGCCTTGTCCGCGTTCGCCTTGAGCTCCTCCGTCCCGCCGGGCCCGAGCTGGGAGACGCCGACGCTGCAGCTCACCCTGAGCTCGGGGTGCTCGGGGAAGGAGAAGGAGCGGAGGGTATCGCAGAGGGACTCGCACCTCGCGAGGGCGTCCGCGATACCGGTCTCCGGGAAGAGGAAGCAGAATTCGTCGCCGCCGTAGCGTACGAGGATGTCGCTCTCGAGGAACACGGCGCGCATGGCGGCCGCCGCCCTGAGGATGACCTGGTCGCAGAATTCCGCCCCGTAGGACTTGTTGAGCTTCCCGAAGCGGTCGAGGTCGAACATCCCGAAGGAGAGCGGCTTCACTTCCCGTTTGGCGCGCGAGACGATCTCCTCCAGGGAGTCGTCGAGGTACCGCCTGTTGAATAGGCCGGTCGCCGGATCCGTGATGGCCCTCCGGCGCGCCTCGTCGCCGTACTGGACCATCTGTGAGAGGAAGGCGCTCGTCTTCATGAGTCGCTGGGCGGAGATGGCGAGCATGCGGTCGAGGATCGCGGAGGCCGTCTTCGGGCGTTCCTCGATGAGGCGGTCGAAGTCCCCGGTGTCGAGGACGAGGCAGGAGCAGTCGGCGGCGGCGCGGCAGGTCGCGGAGCGGGGGGCGTCGTCGACGATCGCCATCTCCCCGAAGAATCCGCCCGCGGGAATCCTGGCGAGCTCGATCTCCTCGCCGCCCTCGGCCCTGATGGTGATGGTCACCGAGCCTGAAACGATGACGTGCATTTCCTCGCCGCGATCGCCCTCGCGGAAGATGACCGCTCCAACCGAATAGGAGCGCTCCGTCATGGCGTCCGCGACCGCCTTGAGGCCATCCCTTCCGAGCCCGGAGAATATCCCGAGCTTCCCGAGGACGGCGGTCCGGGACGGAGCGCGCTTCGCGGGGCTCACGGCGCGTCCTCCGGGAATACGATGGCGTTTCCGCCCTTGGCCCTGCCGAGGAGGGGAAGCCCCGCCACCGCCTTGATGAGGTCCTCAGCGCTCCGGGCGTGCGCGGGATAGGCGGCGATACCGGAACTGACGGAGAGGCGGGCCGTGACGGAACCCACCGCGGGGGAGATGTCGAGGGAGGAGAGAGTATCGCGGAGCAGGAGAGCCGTGGCTTTAGCGGCGATCGCGTCCTTGCCGGGGAGCATGGCGGCGAGCTCGTTCCCCATGTAGCGGACGGCGCTTCCCTCCTCGCCGAGGGCGCGTTCGAAGGCCGCGGCCATGAGGGCGAGGGCGGCGTCGCCGGCCTCGTGGCCGTACTGGTCGTTGATTTCCTTGAAGTTGTCAGGTTTCAGCATGAGGAGGGCGAAGGGCTTCCCGTCCGCCGGCAGCGAGGCGGGAAGGGTCTCCTCGAGGTAGGCCTTGTTCTTGAGCCCGGTGAGCTTGTCCGTATAGGCCTGCCGCCGCATCTCTCGGATCCAGGGGGAATTCTCCTTGATGAGGGCGTTGGCCTTGCGGGTCCGTTGGGAGGTCACGAGGAGGAAGGATTTCAGGATGCGGGCGGACATGGACGGCCGCGATTGGAGGGCGGTCTCGAGGTCCTGGCCTTCCGGAGGGAAAGCGATGATCTGCGTGCCGTCGCCGGCGACGGCGGTCGCGTTGCGCTCCCCGTGGTTCAGGAATTCGAGCTCGCCGAAGCTGTCTCCCTCGACGTACTCCGCGACGAGGGTCCGCTTCTCCTCGCCCACGGAGATGCTGACGGAGCCGGAGGCGACCACGAAGAGGCAGGACGCGCCGTCTCCCGGCTTGAATACGGTTTCGCCGGGGGCGTAGAACCTGATTTCAGTGTGCTCGGCGAGGTAGGAGAGCTCGGCCCGGTCGAAAGCCGAGAACAGGCTCGTCTTTCCGAGCGCGATCGCCACCTCATGGAGGCTTTTCGCCTTCATCATAGCGGGAATCCCCTGAGTGCGCTTAGACCGGCGTTATCCCGTCCCGTGCGGAAGGCCATACGCCAACTATAAATGAAAATCGCGGTTCCGCAAGGGGACGGGAGCGTTCCGGGGGAGGGGCCTTATCCGCCGCCCCCGGAACGGCGTCGAGCTAAAGGGATCCCTAGCTCGTCCCCGGCGTCCGAGGATCGCCGAATGTTCACTTGACCCCGATGACGACGAAGCGATTGAAGGTCGTACCGTAGTGCCAGCCCGTCCGGTAGAGCCGGTAGGCGAAGCCCACGCGGTCGACGTTCCGGAAATCGACGGCGGCGAAGGAGAGCGTCGTCGGATCGGGCATATCGAATCTGCCGGTACCCGGGTCGAAGGGGGCCCAGCGGAAGCCCGGGGCGGGGTTGTCGTCGAAATCCACGAGGCTGAACCTTCCCGAGAAGACCTCGTCGTGCTCCGCCTCCGAGATATAGAACCGCGAGGAACCGGACGGCTCGATTTCCCTGACCACGAAGCGGATGGAACAGGCGTCGGCCCCCGTTCCGTCGGTCTCGAGCACGAGGCTCGCTCGCTGGCTCCCCTCGCCGAAGGATACGACGGCGCCGGGATCGACCGACATCTGGTCCTTGCGCCAGAGGAGGAGCCCCGAGAATACCGTGGGCACGCCCTCCTGGCCGCCGGCGGGCAGGTCGAGGCTGCATCCCGTCCACGCCTTGAGGGCCCTTCCCCGCATCCCGTAGAACACGACGGTGTTATCCCGCGCGGGGTCCCAATCGGGATCGTGGGAGGCGTTGTACTCGTCGACGAGGATCCGGAGGGCGAAGGCGCCCGATGGATTCAAGGGGGAAGTAGCCGTTAAAACGACGGTCGAGTCGAGATAATGCGCGTTGAAGAGCGGGGCGTCGGTATTCACGGGATGATACAACGCATGGGAAATCCCCGCGACGTCGTCGATCATCGCGTTTCCGTCAGGATCGAAGCGCGTCCTGTACTCCTCGGTGCCGTCAGCTCGCTCGAGCGGGACCTGGGGAAGGTCGAGGCCGTCGAAAAGCACGAGGCTGTTGGCCCCCGTGCCCTCGGGGTCGACGACGATCGAAATAACCGCGTAATCCGGATCCCCGTCGGCGTCGCTCGCCCGCACGACGAAACGGGCGGTCTCGAGCGACGCGGGAGCGCCCGAGAGGACGAGGGACGCGGAACCGACGCCCGATGCTGAAGCGGCGGAAACGCCGGCGGGAAGCCTCCCCCCGAGGACGGCGATCGCGAGGGAGCCGTCTCCGCCGGAAGCGGAAATCTCTCCGGCGAATCCCAGGCCGACCTCGCCGCGCAAAATGCGATCCTCCTCGATGGAAGGACGATTCCCGATCGGTTCGTCCATGGACCTGATCCCCTCCTGAAGCTCCGCGAACTCCTGCAAGGCGGCCCAGCGAGGCGATTCGTCCGGCGACTCGGTGACGTCCTCCTTCGCGCCCCAGTATCCGAAGTATCCGTATCCGCCGATATCGACGAAGAGGCTCGCGGTCCGTCCGCCGATCGCGGACCAGACGGCCCAGTGCTCGAGGTAGAGCTCCTCCATGACAGGATGCTTGTGCAGGTTCTCGAGGAAGCGCATGAACGCCGCATGCTCAGGGTTGTTCCAGTCGCCGCGGCCCGTGGCGAGGATGTGGGATCCGCCCTCATAGGCGATGAGGCCGATGCCGTTCTCGCGGCAGAGCCGGCCGTTGCCCCGCCAGGTCTCGAGGTCGCGGTAGATGGCGGAACGCGCGCATTCCCTGGCCATCTCGTAGACCTCGTCGCCGGGACTGCCCTGGCCGTAGGGAAGCTCGTAAAGCTCCTCCGTCAGCCCCGCGCCGAAGTAAGTCGTCACAGCGAGGACCTCGGCGAGGCGCGGGTCGACCGAAGCGGCCCCCTCGAGCGCTTCCGCGTTGTAGGTCGGCGAAGCCTGGAAGCCCGCGAGGACGTTGACGCAGCGCGCGTCGCTGCCCCCCGAAGCCCACCAGCCGTTCTCGAAGGCTTGGATCGCCTCGCCCTGGAGCCTTCCGGAGCCCCATCCCTGGCTTTCGCCGTGAGCGTTCCCCGCGGCGAGGGCGGCCCGGTATTGAGGCTGGTAGGGGCCGTAGTTGTTCCAGAGCTCGTTCGATAACTCGAACCACACCCGGAGCGACAGGGACAGCCTCGATTCGACGAGGGTCGCGAGGTTGTAGATATGGTCGCGCGTGGCGAGGTGGGGAACCTGGAGCCATGCGTCCTTGCCTGAACGGTTCGCGAGGTCGACGAGCCATTCGTACGGGATCGCGCATTTTCCCCTGAAATGCGCCACGGGATGCCGCTCGTAGTTGAAGGGGTCGACGCCGCGGAGGTTCGTGAGCGTGTAGCCCTCGGGCATCCTGTCTTGCCAATCGACGGGCGTCCCGTCCTCGATGCCGTTGATGTTGAGGAATCCCATGAAACGGATGACGCCCGAGGGATCGGAGCCGAGGTGATCGAGGTAGGCGGGGTGCCAGATCGGATCCGGCTGCCCGGGAGCGGGCTCGGTGCAGTACGCGGAGAGCATGCCCGGCCCCATGGTAGCCGCGTCGTACGCGCTCATATCGAGCTCGGCTACGCCCGCGCCGTCGCGGACCGGGGTCCACATCCTGACGTCGCGGATCGGGTCGGCGGGATCGGGAGAACGGTAGCGGAAGTTGACGCCGCGGCCGGGATCGCGGACCTTCACGATGACGCGATGGTCGCCAGCCGGGAGGATCTGCGTGCCTACGAGGGGATCGCCGTCGTTCTGCGTGTCGGTGATCCATAGGCGCTGGCTTCCCTCGTTCGCGGGATCGGGGAGCGTCCGGCCGGCCCAGGTGATCACGTATATTCCGGTCATGTTCCGGTAATCGAGCGACCTGAGATCGCCCTCAGGCGTATCTTCCTTCAAACGGTAGTAGCTGCTCACGGACACTGAATAGCCATCCGGGACGCGGATCGGCCAGCCCGTCGGACCCACGGGAAGGTCGCCAAGAATAGATGGATCCGCGAGGAAGTCGTCGGCTTGGCCGGAATTTTCCTTCTCGTCGAGGATCCACACCTCGGCTCCGAGGGTCGCGTTGGCGTAGAGCCACGCCGTCGAAGCGTCTCCCGAGGCGTTGTTCTGGAGGAGTGGTAGGGTGGATATCTCGAGTATCGTCCGCCAATCGTCGGGGATCGGGGGAAGGTCGGGGATGCCGGGAGTCGGGGCCGGTCCGCTCCGGTTCGGCGCGAAAGCGCAGGAAACGGCGGAGACGAGGATCGCCGCGAAAGCGAGCCGGGCTATACGGGCTTTTCCGAAGATAAACATAGGCATCTCCCGTGATTACTTGTGGCAATGCGCGATTTCCCTAGTCCATGACAATATCACGCGCGAATGGCGGATACCGGGAATGAGGTACCGCGCGACAGTCGATTATGCGCGTTTTTTCCGTGATAGAGCGCTTGCTCGATAGGAGGCGGGATGGTACCATGCCGGCATCTCGTTCGACCGAGGAGGCCTGAATGCTGAAAATGGCGATTGCGCTCGAAACGGCCCGCGGCCTCTCACCGCGTTCGGGATCCTAGGTTCTACCTAGGCGCGCGGAACCCTCGCGTTCCGCGACGGCCCCTCCCGCCTCGCCCGGCCGCCGCCGTTCACCTCCATTACCCATAATCACGCGATTCTCGAAGGGGGCCGCATCATGCCGGAGGCATAGGATCATGCGACTTGAACGCTACGGTTGGAACGAAGAACATGAACAGGATTTCTTTGGCGCTCTCGGATCGCGCGGGGATCTCGTCCCCGGAAGGGTGACGGGAATAGCGCGGAGCCTCGTCGAGGTCGAGCTCGAATCCGGCGCGAGGAGGGCGCGCCTCTCGGGGAGGCTCCTCAAGGAGTCGAAGGAAACGGGGATGCCCGCCGCCGTGGGCGATTGGGCCGCCTGCCGCGACGGAGGAGCGGAGGAGGGCGCGAGCATCGCCGCGCTCCTTCCCCGGCGCGGCTCTATCGAACGGAAGCGCGCGATCTCCGGCGGGAGGCGCATCGTGGACGGCGAGGCGGCCGGAGGCAAGACCGAGGCCCAGGTCGTCGCGGCTAACGTCGATATCGCCTTCATCGTCTCCCCGCTCGGCCCCTCGTCGGAGCCGGGCGCGGGCTTCTCCAGGATAGAGCGATCGGTGGCGATCTGCGCGGCGGGAGGCGTCCGTCCCGTGGTGGTGTACAACAAGGCCGACCTCGTCGACGTCGATTCGCTCGGCCTCATCCTCGAGGCCGCGCTCTCCATCGCGCCAGAGGCCGTGGCGTCGTCCGCATTGGACGGACGGGGAATGGGCCGGATCGCGGAGGCGCTCTCTCCGGGAAAGACGGCTGTCTTCTTCGGACCATCGGGCGCCGGCAAGTCCAGCATCGTCAACGCCCTCATGCGCGCGGGAGGCGATTACGCGGAGGGATTCGAGCCCATAGATACGGGCCCCCTGAGCGGATCGACGGGAAAGGGGCTCCACACGACGACTTCTCGCGGCCTCTACGTCCTTCCCGGAGGGGGGATCGTCATAGACACGCCGGGGATGCGTGAGCTAGCGCTCTGGGCCGACGAGTCCGCGCTCGACGAGGCTTTTTCGGACATCGAAAGGCTCGCCTCGACCTGCCGATTCACCGATTGCTCCCACAGGACGGAACCGGGATGCCGCATCCGCGAGGCCCTGAGTAACGGAGAACTCGAAGAGAGACGCTACGAGAATTGGCGGCGCATGAGAGGGGAGGTCGGACGGCTCGACATGAGGAAGATCGCGCTCTGGCAGAAGCAGAACGCCCGAGCGAAGCGCTATTTCGACGAGGAGCACCGCTAGGGAGCGCTTTTCGGGCCCGTGAGCCTGAATAGCGATCGCGCGCCGCCTGATGACGCGGCGCGCGATCGGCTATTCCGAGGAGAATACGCTCTGGCGGGAAAAGGCCCCGCTTCCTTAGGCCTTGTTCTTCTCGATGTAGCTCACGAGATCGCCCACGGTGGTGAGGTTGGCGATTTCGGTGTCGGGGATCTTCACCCCGAATTCGGTCTCGATCTCGTAGATCATCTCGTACATGTCGAGGGAATCCAGGCCGAGGTCGACCATCGCCTTATCGGCGGTGACCTGCGCGGGATCCGCGTCGAGCTTGTTCTTGAAGATGGTCTTGATCTTGTCGATAGTGTCCACGCTGTTCTCCTTCGTGCGCCCGTGGGCGCTCTGTATATGGACGGGGCACAGGGCCCCCATCGCTCCTTGCTAGGCCTTCTGCTCCTCGCGGAAATGGCCGATAGACCTGATCTTCTGGTTGCGGAACCGCACGAGGGCCTGGGGGCTGGCCTTCTCGAGGTCCGCGATCTCCTCTACGATCTTGGCCTTGATGGCGGCCGCGACCGAGGCGGGATCCTTGTGCGCCCCGCCCTCGGGCTCGGGAATGACGCCGTTCACGATCTTGAACTCGAGGAGATCCGCGCTCGTGATGCGCATGATGTCCGCGGATTCCCTCGCGCGCGCCTTGGAGGCGTCGCGGAGGAGGATCGACGCGAAGCCCTCGGGCGAAATGACCGAGTAGACCGCGTTTTCGAGCATGTAGATGCGGTCGGCGACGCCGATGCTGAGCGCTCCCCCGGAGCCGCCCTCGCCGATGACGAAGCATATCACGGGAGTCTTGAGGCGGGAGAATTCCTTTAGGTTCCTGGCGATGGCCTCGCCGATCCCGCGCTCCTCGGCGCCGATCCCCGGATACGCGCCCGCCGTGTCGATGAAGGTGACGACGGGCCGGCCGAAGGTTTCGGCCTCCTTGGCGAGCCTGAGCGCCTTCCTGCAGCCCTCGGGATTGGACATCCCGTAGTTGCAGCGGATGTTCTCCTTGAGGTTCTTGCCCTTGCGGTGGCCGAGGAAGGTGATGTACCTGTCGCCTATCCTTCCGATGCCGCCCATGATGGCCGGATCGTCGCCGTAGAGACGGTCGCCGCAGAGCTCCATGTAATCGTCGAAAATGAGGGAGACGTAATCCTGCACGCCGGGGCGGGCTGGATGCCGCGCGAGCTCGACCCGTTTCCACGCGGAGCCGGAGGCCTTGTCCACCTCGATCCTACGCTCGATCTCGGTGATGGCGTCAGAGAGGTCGAGGGAGCTCGCCCTGGAGAGCTCCTTGAGTTCGTTGAGCTTCTGCTCGAGTTCCGATAGGGACATCAGGATCTCCTCTTGTGCGCGTCGATGAGGAACGCGAGCGTCTTTCGCTGGCGATCGCGCGGGACCACCGCGTCCACGAAGCCGTGGTTCAGGTGGAAGTCGGCGCGGCGGAATCCGTCCGGCAGCTTCTGCTTGATGGTCCCCTCGATGACGCGGTCGCCGGCGAAACCGATGAGGGCGCCCGGCTCGGCGATGGCGACGTTTCCGAGCATGGCGAAGCTCGCCGTGACGCCGCCGGTGGTGGGATCGCAGAGCACGAGTATCAGCGGGTTGCCCGATTCCTCGAGCTCGGCAGCGGCGGAGGAGGTCTTGGCCATCTGCATGAGGGAGAAAATGCCTTCCTGCATGCGGGCGCCGCCCGAGGTGCTGAAGACGATGACGGGCAGGCCTTCGGCGGCGCCGCGGAGCATGGCCCGGGCGATCTTCTCTCCGACTACCGAGCCCATGGAGCCTCCCATGAAGCGGAAGGACATCAGGGCGAGGATGCAGGGGCGGCCGTCTATGGAGGCGCGGCCGGTGACGACGGCCTCCTTCTCGCTCGCCTTGGCCTTGGCCTCGGTGAGCTTCTCGGCGTAGCCCGCCATCTCGATGGGATTGAGCGATACCATCGCGTCGTCGAACTCCGAGAAGCTCCCCTTGTCCACGAGCCAGGAGAGGCGCTCCCGGGGCTCTATGCGGGCGTGGTTTCCGCAAGCGGGGCAGACGGAGTAGGAGAGGAGGCGGGCCACCTCGGGATTGGAGGGATCGAACTCGTCCTTGCCGCAGGACGAGCACGAGAAGGATTTATCAGCCATTCGGCAGCTCCTTGGCGAGCGTTTCGTACAGGCCCGTCCCGAACTGGCCGGAGACGAACTGCTTGGATTTGAGGATCGCGAGCTGGGACGCGGTATTGACCTTGATGCCCTCGATGACGAGCTCGCCGAGGGCGCGTTCCATGCGCCTTAAGCCTTCATCCCGCGTACGGGCGTGGACGATGATCTTGGCGACGAGAGAGTCGTAATGGGGAGGCACGACGCATCCCGGGTAGAGGAAGGAGTCGGTCCTCACCTCTATGCCGCCGGGCGGAACGAAAGCGGTTACCTTGCCGGGGGTGAGCGCGTTGACGCGGCACTCGAGGGCGTAGCCGCCGGGGATGAGGATCCCTTTTCCGCAGTCCGTCGCCATGGTGATGAGGTCCCCGTCGGGGCACTCCATGCGATTGGCCATGGCGACGAGGATCTGCTGCCTGATGAGGTCGTAGCCGGAGATCATCTCGGTCACGGGATGCTCGACCTGGATGCGCGCGTTCACTTCCATGAAGAAGAATTCTTTTCCGACGACGAGGAATTCGATGGTTCCCGCGCCCGCGTAGCCTAAGTCCCTGAAGAGCCGCGATGCGTCGGCGGCCATTTTACGGTGCATGGCGTCGGTGACCCCGGGAGAGGGGCTCTCCTCGAGGAGTTTCTGGTGGTTGCGCTGGACCGAGCAGTCGCGCTCCCCGAGGACGCAGACGTTCCCCATGCCGTCGGCCATGACCTGGAGCTCCACGTGCCGGGAATTCTCGAGGTAGCGCTCGAGGAAGACCGTTCCGTCGGAGAAGGACTTTTCGGCTTCGCTCGAGGCGAGGACGAGGTTCTTCTCGAGGTCCGCGAAGTCGCGGACGATGCGCATTCCCTTGCCGCCGCCGCCCGAGGCGGCCTTGATGATGAGGGGGAGCCCGACTTTCTTGGCGATCTCCATGGCCTCGGGGCCGCCCGCGGGAACGGCGCCGGGCGAGCCGGGTATGAGGGGAAGGCCCGCGGCGACGGCGGCGTTCTTGGCCTTCACCTTGTCGCCGAGGAGGTCGATGACGTCGGGATCGGCCCCGATGAACGTCAATCCGGCCTCGCGGACCTGGCGCGCGAAGGAAGCGTTCTCGGAGAGGAAGCCGACGCCGGGATGGATGGCGTCGCAGCCGGCGCTGACAGCCGCCGTGATGAGGGCGGATCGATTTAGGTATGACTCCGCGGCGGGGGGCGGACCGATGCACACGGCGGCGTCGGCCATCCTGACGTGGAGCGCGTCCCGGTCGGCGGACGAGTACACGGCCACGGACCGGATGCCGAGCTCGCGGCAGGTCCTGATGACCCGAACCGCGATCTCGCCCCGATTCGCGACGAGGATGCCGCCTTTCATGCCCTGGGCCTTCATACCCTGCGGACCTCGAAGAGGGGTTGGCCGTATTCGACCATCTTGCCGTTCTCGGGTAGGACCCGGACGATCTCCATGTCGAACTCGGCGGTGAATTCGTTCATGACCTTCATGGCCTCGAGGATGCAGAGGGTCTGGCCCGCCTTGACCTTCTTGCCCTGCTCCACGAAGGGAGGAACGTCGGGCCCGGGAGATCGGTAGAAGGTGGCGACGATCGGGCTCGGGAGGACCGCGTGGCCGTTCGCGGACGCCGCGGGGGCCGCCGGAGCGGGATGCGCGGCCGCCGACGGGGGGGGGGAGGGCGGAAGGGGAGCCGCGGGCGCGACGTGGACAGCGGGAGCCGCCTGAGCCTCGCGCGCGGCGCGCGGGTACTTGCTCAGGCTGAGGCGGGAGTCTCCCGCCGCGTAATCCATCTCGGCGAGGCCTGAAGCGCCGAAGGCGCTGATAAGGTCCAGGATCTCTTTCTCGGTCATGGCAACCTCACTCGTAGGATTGTGGAGAGGCGTAATCGACGCCCGCGAGGCCGAAACCGTGGGCCTCGAGGAAATCCGACCTGAAGCCCTCGTAGTCGGCCACGCGGTCCATGTTCTCCTCGTTCACGCTTTCCATGACGCGGGCGACCTCGGCCTGGACGGCGGGATCGAGCTCGAGGTCGTCGAGCCTGATCCGGCCCTCGGCGTCGAGGGGAACGCTTCCTCCCGCGTAGAGGAACGAACGGAACAGCCTGTCGATCTGCTCCATGCAGCCCTCGTGGACTCCCTTTTCCTTCATCACCCGGTAGAGCGACATGATGTAGAGGGGGATCGAGGGGATGACCATGCTCGCGCGGGTCACGAGCGCCTTCTGCACCGAGACGAGGGCCTTGAGGCCTTCGCCGGAATGACGCTCGGCGAGCTCGCGGGCGGTCGCCTCGAGGTGCTCCTTGGCCTTCCCGAGGGTGCCCGAGCGGTAGATCGGGTGGGAGAAGGCGGGGCCGATGTAGGAATACGCGACGGTGATCGCTCCCTCGGCGAGCATGCCCGCCCCGGAGAGCGCGTCGATCCAGAGAGACCAGTCCTCGCCGCCCATGACCTTCACGCAGCCCTCGGTCTCCTCCTCGGTCGCGGCCTTGATGAGCGTCTCCGAGATCTTCCCGGTGCGTACGTCGACGACCCGTCCCGAGTAGTCCTCTCCGATCGGCTTGATGCAGGATTGCCAGACCCTGCCGGTCGCGGGATCCTTGCGGACGGGGCTCGCGAGCGAGTAGACGACGAGGTCGAAGGGGCCGAAACCCTCGCGGGCGGCCTTGATGACCTCGTCACGGGTCGAATCCGCGAACGCGTCGGCCATGATGGTGAGGGAGGGAAGGCCGGCCTTCGCGGCGAGCCTGTCGAATTCGCGGTTGTTGTAGAGGCCGGGGGTGCCGGACTTGCCGGGAGAGCCCGGACGCTCGAAGGAGACGCCCACGGTGCTCGCGCCGGAGCCGAAGGCGGCGGCGACGCGCGAGGCGAGGCCGTAGCCCGTGGAGCATCCGAGGACGAGAACGCGCTTGGGGCCGTTCTCGATCGCGCCGCGGTTCCGCTCCCAGGCGACCTGCCTGCGGAGCGCTTCCGCGCAGCCGTCCGGATGGGCGTTGAGGCAGACGTTGTTGCTGATCATGGGCGAGGCCATCATCGACGACCTCGAACCGATGGGAGCGGTGCCGGAATAAGAGCTCGTCAAGCGGAAACCTCCTGGGCGATCACCATCCACTCGGCCTCGGCGGCGACCTCGTCGCCCACGAAGGCCTGCCCCGACTGCTTCACCATGCGCGGCGAGACGCGGAGGTTCTTGATCTCGAGGCGCACTTCGTCGTTCGGGCGGACCTGGCGGCGGAACTTGACCTTGTCCACGGTCGCGAAGAAGAAGAGGGTTCCGTCCTTGAAGCTGC
The DNA here is from genome assembly GCA_964399285.1 of uncultured Spirochaetales bacterium. Lineage (GTDB taxonomy): Bacteria > Spirochaetota > Spirochaetia > Treponematales > JBGSOB01 > CAYNQK01. Next base: position 26,073 of record CAYNQK010000004.1, read on the forward strand.
CCATCTGGGAGAGTCCGGCACCGCCGGCTTGCGCCATGGTCTCCACGAGGATGACCCCGGGGACGACGGGATAGCCGGGGAAGTGGCCCTTGAAGAAGAACTCCTTGTCGGTGTACTTCCGGTACGCCACGATCCCATCGGCGTCGGCCCGCTCGAGGCGGTCGACGAAGAGGAAGGGATCGCGGTGCGGTATGAGATCCTTAGGATCCTTCACTTGGAATACCTCCTGAAGGCGACCACGCCGTTGTGGCCGCCGAAGCCGAGCGTGCTGGACATGACCGCGTCGATCTTGCCCATCGCTCCCTTATTGGGAATGTAGTCGAGGTCGCACTCGGGATCGGCCTCTTCCTGGTTGATGGTCGGGGGGAAGAATCCGTCGCGCATGGCCATGACGGAGATGATGGCCTCGATCGCGCCCGTGCCGCCGATGCAGTGGCCGTGCATGCTCTTCGTGGACGAGATCCTGAGCTTCCGCGCGTGGTCGCCGAAGGCGAGCTTCAGGGCCTTTGTCTCCGTGGGGTCGTTGATGGGCGTGGAGGTGCCGTGCGCGTTGTAGTACTGGATGTCCTCCGGCTTCATCCCGGCGTCCTCGAGGCAGAGCTTGATGGCGAGCGCGCCGCCCGTGCCCTCGGGATCGGGGGAGGTGATGTGGTAGGCGTCGCAGGACGCGCCGTAGCCAGCGAATTCCGCGAGGATGGTCGCGCCGCGCTTGAGCGCGTGCTCCTCGGTCTCGAGGATCATGGAGCCCGCGCCCTCGCCCAGGACGAAGCCGTCCCTCTTGGCGTCGAAGGGGCGGGAAGCGCGTTCGGGCTGGTCGTTGAAGGCGGTGGAGAGGGTCTTGAGCATCTCGAAGCCGCCGAAGGTGAAGGGCGTGATCGCCGCCTCGGTGCCGCCGGCGATGCAGACGTCCACGCGGCCCGAACGGATGAGGTCGAGGGCCGCTCCCAGGCCGTCGGTGCCGGAGGAGCAGGCCGTCACCGAAGTGAGGGCGGGGCCGTGGATCCCGTACTGCATGGCGATATTGCCCGCGGCCTCGTTCGTGATGAGGAGGGGGATGGTGAGGGGGAGCATGCGCTGCCATCCCTGCTCGAAGAACTTCGCGTACGAGGCGTGGATGACCTCGAACCCGCCGATGCCGCTCCCGATGTACACGCCCGTGCGGACGGGATCGAGCATGTCGGCCTTGAGCCCGGCCTGCGCCATGGCCTGGGCGGCGGAGGCGACCGCGTACTGCGTGAACAGCGCCATCTTGCGCGCGTCCTTGGCTTCCATCCAGTTCTTCGGATCGAAGTCCTTGACCTCGGCGGCGATCTTTACGTCGTGGCTCGACGCGTCGAAGCGCGTGACCTTCCCGATGCCGGAACGGCCGTTCCTGATATTGTCCCACATGGTCGGGACATCGTTGCCGCAGGGGCTGATGGCGCCCATGCCCGTAACGACGATCTTCTTCTTCATAATTCTCCTCCTCGAATCGATCACCAGCGGATCACGGCGGCGCCGGAAGTCAGGCCGGCGCCGAAGCCGGTTATCGCAAGAAGCTGCCCCTTCTTGAGCAGCCCGCGGTTTTCCATGTCGTTCAGGGCGATCGGGATAGTGGCCGACGACGTGTTCGCGTAATCCTCGATATTGAGGAATACCTTCGCCTCCGGTATGCCGAGCCTCTTGGCGGCGGCCTGGATTATGCGGGCGTTCGCCTGGTGGGGGATGATCCAGTCGAGATCGTCGAGTCCGATCCCCGCTTTCGCGGTGATCTCCTTGAGGAGCTCCACGTTCTCGCTGACCGCGAAGTTGTAAACGCGGCGGCCGTCCATGCGGATATACGGGGGCTGGACGGCCATGCCCGCCGCGTAGGGTTTGCGGGTGCCGCTCCCTTCGGTGTAGAGGGCGTCGGCGTCCTTGCCGTAGGCCTTCAGGATCGTGGCGAGGACGCCTCGGTTCCCTTCCATTCCTGAGGAGATCACCGCCGCTCCCGATCCGTCGCCGAAAAGAACGCATGTGTTCCGGTCGCTCCAGTCCGTGAGGCGCGAGAGGGCCTCGGAGGCGATGAGGAGCGCGTGGCCGCCGCCGAGGGAGGCGAGGAGCGAATCGATGATCGCGAGGCCGTAGATGAAGCCCGAGCAGGCGGCCGTGACGTCGAACGCGGGAACGCCTTCGCATCCGATCTTCCCCTGGATCACGCAGGCGGTTGAGGGGAACCCGAGGTAGTCGGGGGTCGCGGTGGCGCAGACGATGATCTTGATGTCGCTGGGCTGGAGACCCGCCTTGGCGAGTGCGGCTTTCGCGGCACGGGCCCCGAGGTCGGAAACGGCGTCCGCGTCGTCGATGATGTGCCTCGCCCCGATGCCCGTGTGCGATCGGATCCATTCGTCCGAAGTGTCTACCGTTTTGGCGAGATCGTCATTCGTGACGCGGCGCTCGGGGACCCATGAAGCTATCGCGCGAATGTGGCTGCCCATCTTGCACTCCTATGACATAAAGCAGTTTAGTGTCATTGAAGATGCAATTTAGACAGAAAAATGGTTTTTGTCAATATAAGAACTGCGGATTCTGTAAAAAGATATCGATTCATGAAACGACGAAAAAAATGAAAGCGAGGCTAATTCGTTATGGTTTCATGATAACCGTAATCGCGCGGATAGCCGTCACCGTCTCCGAGACATCGGGAGCTTCCATTATTGCGAGCTTCATGATCGCGCCCTCGACGAGCGAGTAAATCGCCTCGGTGAGACCCTTCACGTCAGTTTTCCGGATCTGACCGGACTTCATCCCGTCGATGAGGATCCGCGAGAGGAGCATGCGCAGTCGAATCACGCGCCGCCTGATCAGATCTTCCGAGCGCCCTTTTTCGCGCCGCTGTTCGAGGAGGTAGTCGAGGATGATGGAGAAGAGCTTCCGTTCCTCGACGCATTTCTCCACGACCGCCACCACGATGCGCTCGATCTTCTCAGAGGCGGGAAGGGAGGGGTCCTCGAGGAAGGGCTCGAAGCTCCGCTCGAGGGACTCCGTCACCTGCTTGATGGTGAAACGGAAGATCTCCCGTTTGTTCTTGAAATATGTATAGAGGATGGTCCGCGCTATTCCGCAGCGGTCCGCTATCTTCTGATAGCTCGCGCCGGAGTAGCCCTCCTCGAGGAAGACGTCGAGCGCCTTATCGAGGATTTCATGCTTGCGTTTCTCGTGTTCCACGACGATGGACATGTCTGCCTCAGAGCTTTCCCGCGGAGAAGTCGCGGTAGCGGTCGGGGTTCGCGCGGAAGCCGATCATCCGCGTCTTCTTTTCGGCGAGGGCCTTCTCGAGCGCGATCGCCGCTTCCTCGATGAGCTCGCGCGCCGCTATGCGGCGGCCCGCGAGGCTCGTAACGCCCATTCTCACTGCCGGGCTCCCGGAAACGCTCTCCGCCCAGGGGCCCCCGGCGAGGGCGGCCAGGAATCCCTCCGCCGACTTCATCGCCCCGTCGAGGGCCTGGCCGGGAAGGATCACGGCGAAGCCCGAGCTTCCGCGCTCGAACGCGAGGTCCTTGTACTTGAAGTACGATGAGATCGAACGCGCCACGACGGCGTGGTCGGTCGGATCGTAGGCCTCGCGCTCGAGCTCGGCGAGGATGAGGGAGCAATCAAGGCCCGCCGTCGACGCCCGGTCGATCTCCGCCTCGAGCCTGTCCTCCAGGTAGGATTCCCAACCGAGGCCGCTCCGCTCCGAGTAGAGCCCTCGCGGCTCGTCCCGGGAGTAGCGGGGCGCGGCCGGTTCCTCGTCGAGCGGCGGCAGCGAGAATCCTGAGGCGGCCTCGACCGTAGGTTCGAGCGGCGGCAGGGAGGCGGAGGGGAAATCCGGTATGGACGGGGCAGCGAAGGGGTCTGAGCTGATGTCGTCGGCGATCTCGGGGACGGTGAATTCCTCGTCCTCGATGGCCGAGTGGAGGGAAGGCGGTTCGTATCGAGGGGCGGACGGCTCGGGGAAGGCGAGGGGTTCCGGGCGCGCGGCGCCGGATCCCTCGCCCCGCGCGTACAGGAAGAATAGGGCGGTGGCCGAGAGGAATACGATGATGAGGAGCCCGAGGAGGCTCAGGCGGAGGGGATCGGTGACGGCCCTGGCGGGAAGGACCACGAACGCGGCCTCGAGCCAGCGCTCCGCTCCGTCCTTAAGGACGATCGGAGCGCCCTTCACGACGGCCGCGTACGGATGGAAGCCCGTGAAGGCGTCCTTTCTCGCTCCCGAGGGGAGGCGCTCCGTGGCGATATAGGGGGATCCCTCGGGGATGAGGTACTCCGTCCCGGAGCGGGGATCCCTGAGGACGATGCCGAGGACGGACTCGTCGGTCTTGAAGGCCAGGCCGACCTGTTCCCGGAAGGCCTTGGAGGATACCGAGCCGCCCATCTCGAAAGCGGATTTCACGCGTACCTTGAGGCTCTCGAATTTCGCCTCGGCGAGCCTCAAGTTCTGGGAGCGGGAATGGACGATGCTGTACCCCGCGAGGCCGACGATGCCGACCACCACGAGGAGGACGAGGGCGAGGAAGATCCAGTCCGAATTCCGCTTCATGGAACGGATTATATACGGTTTTTCGCGGAGGGGAAGGGGAAAAGGGAATTCGCTTGGAAAAGGGCCCGCCTCCGGGTATTATTCCGGGAGGAGGCGTCCATGGCCGACAGGAATGGATACCGGGAACTCCCCATGGAGGGCTTGAGGGAAGCCGTCATGGACGAGCTCGCCGTTCAGTACTCGCGCTCCAACATCGGTATGGAGGAATACGACGATCGTTGCGGCAGGGCGGCCAAGGCGGCGGCCCGCGCCGATCTTTTGGCCCTGGTGGCGGACCTTCCAGCGGTCGCCCCCGTCCCTGAACCGGCGGAGGCCGCCGACCTGCCCGCGACCGCGCGGACAGGGGCGCCGTATCGGGTGAATCGCGGAGCCGTTCCCCCGCGCGACGTGATCATCAACGTTTTTTCAGGGAACGACCGGAAGGGCGTCTTCAACGCGCCCAAATCGCTCCAGGTCTTCAACGTCTTCGGCGGATCGGACATCGACCTCACCCAGGCCTACATCCCCCCGGAGGGCTGCGAGATCAACGTGATCTGCGTTTTCGGGGGCTGCGACATCAAGCTGCCGCGAGGCGTAAGGGTGGACGTGAGGGGGATCGGCGTCTTCGGCGGATTCGGACGGAACGCGGAGGATTCCATGGACGAGCGCGCCCCCCTCATCCGCATCAACGGCGTCGCGGTGTTCGGGGGCTGCGACGTGAAGACCCCCGGGCGCCGAGGTTAGGCGGCTCGCGGCCCGGCCGCTCAGGCCCTTCCCGCGCATCCCCGGCGCGGGAAGGGGAGCCTTTTATTTTTTCAGTTTCGGTTCGGAGGGCGTGAAGGTGGACGCGTCCGGAACGGCGAATCCGCTCGGCAGGTCCTCCTCAGCCGCCTTCACCCATTTTTGGTTCCGGCCGATCCCGAGGACTTTGAGCTGGCCGCGGACGATGAGGGTGGATCCTTCGAGCCAGACCTTGCAAACGTACTCCTTGCCTTCCTTGGGGTCGAAGATAGTCCCGTTCCAGGACTTGCCCTTGTCCTCGAGCGCCCAGACGAAGTCGAAACCGGCGTACGGAGGATCCCCGACGAATTTCTTGGTGCGGTCGTTCGCCGCGTAGATGGTATCCTTGACCGAGCCTTCCTCGAAGGTCACGAGGATGCGCCCGTAGAGCTTCCCGCCGTGGAGATAGAGGGCGGTGATCGTCTGCGGCTTTCCCGTCTTGTCGTCGATCGACTTCCAGACTCCAACGACGTCGTCGGCGGCCCAGGCCCCGGCGGCGGCGATCAAGGCGAGGACGAACGCTATCAGCGCTTTCTTCATGCTTGTTCCTCCGCTGGCCAGTATAATCGAGGGCCGCCGCGCGCGCAAATCCTGAATCGGCATTGCGGCGGGAACGGAGCGGGCGTATACTTCCACGGGTGAGGACGGAAAGGTGATCGATCCCCGCTACGCGCACCTTCTCCGGAAGGCGGAGCTCTTCCAATCGCTCCTCGACGACGACCTCGCGTACATCGCGTCATCGTCCTCCATGAAATCGGCGAGGAAAGGACGGGAAGTCTACGCGCCCGGATCGAAGGCGGAGCGGTTCTATATCGTCGCCGAGGGAGAGCTCTCCGTGCTCCGTTCGGCGGAGGGCGGGGGAAGGACCGAAATCGCGAAATTCCTTCCGGGAGAGGTCGTCGGGGACTTCGACTTCGCGATCGGGAGGAAGGTGGCCGATTCCGTCGTCGCATCGGCCGACTCCCTCCTCCTGGTATTCCCCGCGGAGGGGAAGTCGCTCGCCGACCTCGCGGCCGAGCAGCCGGGCGCGATATCCCGGATGACGCTCAAGTCGCTGGTAATGGTCTCTTCGCGCCTCAGGGCCGCGCACGCGCTCGTGAAGGAGAACGCCCCCTGGGTACGGGAACTCAGGCTCCAGATCCACACGGACCCGTCCACCGGACTCTGGTCCCGGGCCTTCCTCGAGGAGGAGCTCCCCGGCCTCATCGCGCGGCCCACGGCCGTCGTGTCTCTCAAGCCCGACGAGTTCAAGGCGCTCGTGGACGGCTACGGCCACGCCGCCGGAGACGCCGCCATGGCTCGCATCGCCGATAGGCTCAAGGAGATGGCCTCGCGCGACGGCGGCTGGGCCGTCCGGCTCGCGAGCAATCAGACCGCGCTCGTGCTTCCCCGATCGAGCGCCGCCGCCGCGCGCGACGCCGCGGAAAAGGCCTCGTCGCGGCTTTCCGTGCCCGAGGCCGGCGGGACGAGGCTTTCGTTCAGCGCCGCCTACGGCGTGTGGCCGGACGACTGCGCCGATTTCCGGGAGCTCCTCGATCGATGCGAGAAGGTCATGATGCGCATCTGGAAGGAAGGGGGATCCAGGGCCGTTAGGGTGCCGGGAACGGGCGCGCGGGTGGGGGCGCCGTGAGCGATCCCCGCCCGTTCCTCAAGGCCACGGCCATGTTCTCCGGCATGAGCGACCTCGAGATCAACGCCGTGAGCGCCTTCCTCGAGCCCGCGAGGCTGCGCGCGGGGGAGAGCGTCTTCCGCGAGGGAGAGCGGGGGAGGTCGCTTTACATCGTGAGGACGGGGAGGATCTCCTCCTACGTCGTGCAGGACGACGGGAGCATACGCGTCGTGGGGAAGTACGGCCCCGGGGACTTCTTCGGCGAGATGGCGGTCATCGAGGACGCCCCGAGAAGCGCTACCTGCGTGGCCGAGACGGACGCCGAGCTCATGGCGCTCGACGCGCTTGATTTCTACCGCATCGTCTACGAGCATCCGATGCTCGCGCTCAGGATGTCCCGCGCGATGGTCTCCGTCATGGCCGGTTGGCTCTCCGAGACCTACGACGTCCTCGATCAGATGGCCCGCTGGGGGGAAACGGCCCGCAAGCGCGCGATCACGGATTCGGTAACGGGGCTCTTCAATCGGCGTTTCCTGGAGGAGGTCCTTTCATCGCGGCTCGCGCGCGGTACGGAAGGCGGCGCGCGATACGCCCTCCTCATGATGGACCTTGACGCTTTCCACGGCGTTAACGCGAAATTCGGTACGGTAGCGGGAGACGCGGCCCTGTCGCTCTCGGGCGCGATGATCGGAGCGGCGATCGAGCGGATCGCCGCCGCGGACGGAAAGGCCAATCCCTGCGCGGTGGCCGCGCGGCTCTCCGGGGACGAATTCGCCGCGCTCGCGTCCGTCGCGGACGAGGCGGGCGCCCTCTCGCTCGCCGAGGAGATCAGGGCGGCGGTGGAGGCCCTGCCCTTCGAATTCCGCTCCGGCCCCTCGGGCAAGGCGGAAACGACGCGGATCAGCGTGTCGATCGGCATAGCGATGGCGGAGATTCGGGGCGATTCGCCCAAGGCGCTCATGGCGAGGGCCGACGATGCCCTCCTCGAAGCCAAGAAGAGCGGGCGGAACCGCGTCGTCATACGGAAAAAGAAAGGAGAAACGGCATGAAGGGAATGAATCGTCTCAGGACGGCGGCCGTCGCGGCGCTCGCCGCGTTCGCGCTCGCTTCTCAGGCGGCTTTGGCCGCCGAGGAAAACGAGGTCCAGGCAAAATCCTCGATCAAGGGGGTCACGGTCTACACGGACCGCGCCCATATCGAACGGAGCGCGCTAGCGGAGCTCAAGGCCGGCAGGACCTCGCTCGTCTTCGACTCCCTTCCCGTCGGCATCGATCCGTCGAGCCTCCAGGTCGATGGATCGGGTCCCGTGGTCCTCGAGGACATCGTGTTCAGGACCAAGTATTTCGCCGAGATACCCGACGAGAAGATAAAAGCGTTGACCGAGGAACGCGACGCCGCGCAGGCCAGGCTCGTCGCGACGACGGACCGGATCGCGCGGGCCGGGGCCGAGAAGGCCTTCCTCGAGAAGATCGTCGGGAAGGTCACCGCCGTGGAGGAGGAGGGGCAGAGCGAGCTCAATCCGGACAAGTGGGTCCAGATGATGAAATTCTACCGGGAACGCCGGGCCTTCCTCGACGAGGAGGGCCGCATCGCGGAACGCGATCAACGCGCGCAGAAAGCGGACCTCGACAGGATCGTCAAGGAATTGTCCGATCTGAGCTCGGGGAGGCAGAAGCGGAACAACCAGGCCGTCGTCATCCTCCTCGCGGACAGGCCCGCGAAGGCCGAGATCGTCCTTTCGTACGTCGTCGTCGGTCCCTCGTGGACGCCCATTTACGACCTCCGTGTGGATTCGGAGAAAAGGAAGCTGGAGCTGTCCTACAACGCCTATATCGCGCAGAACACGGGCGAGGATTGGAGCGGCGTGAGGCTCTCCCTCTCCACCGCGCGCCCGGAGATCGGCGGCAGCCAGCCCGAGCTCGAGCCCTGGTACGTGAACATCTACAAGCCCTCGCCGCAGCGTTCCGAGGTAAGAAGGGCCAAGGAAGCGAAGAAGCTCGAGGACGCGGGCATGGGGGGCAGGGGATTCAACATGGCCGCAGACGTCGACATGGTCGCGGAGGAAGCCGCGCCGGCTCCGATCGCGGTCATGGGAGCCACCGCGCGCCAGGGAGCCGTCGCCGTGGTCTTCGACGTCAAGGGCGCTACGACCATCCAGAGCGATGCCGCCAAGCACCGGGTCTCGATCACGCAGGCGTCCTTTAGCGCGTCCTTCCGCTATTCGACGGCGCCCAAGCTCGCGCCGCGCGCCTATCTCAAGGCAAAGGTGAAGAACGAGACGGATTTCCCCTTTCTTCCCGGAGCCTCCAAGGTCTTCCTGGACGGCGCATTCGTCGCCGATTCCTCGATCGACCTCGTGGCCTCCGGAGAGGAATTCTGGACCTACCTCGGCGTGGACGAGGGAGTGAAGGTGGACTACAAGCTCGTGAAGCGGGTGAAGGACGAGCAGGGGCTCTTGCAAAAGAAGAATCGCTACGTCTACCAGTACGAGACCGTGGTCACGAACGCCAAGAAGGCCGACGCGGAGGTCGTCCTCTGGGACCAGCTTCCCGTGTCTTCGGACAAGGACCTCGTCGTGAAGCTCATCGAGCCCAAGTACCAGAAGGATTCGGACGCGCTCAAGAAATCCAACACGGACATCTTCGAGTGGAATTTCACCCTCAAGCCGGGAGAATCCAAGAAGATCCCTTTCTCGTTCTCAGTGGAGTACCCGGCCGACGCGAACGTGGAAGGGCTCTGATCCCGTCGCCGCCTCCGCGGCGAATGAACCAAGCCAGACGGGCCTGCGGCCTCAATCGAGGCCGTAGGCCTTTATCTTGTTGAGGATGGTGCGCCGGCTGATCCCGAGGTCGGCGGCCGCCCTAGTGCGGTTACCCCCGTTCCGCGCGAGGGCCGCGATGATCGCCTCGCGCTCGAGATCTTCGAGCGAACGGCCGGGTTTCGGCGCGGCATCGGCGCGGCCCGAGCCGGTTGCCTGCGCCTCGGCGTCCCCTATCCGCCGGCTTCCCTGCGGCTCCGCCTTCCGGACCAGTCCGAGGTCCGAGGGAAGGATCGAATCGTCCGACGCGTAGATGAGCGATCGCTCGAGGATGTTCTCGAGCTCGCGGATGTTGCCCGGGAACGGGTAAGCCATGAGCTCGCTCAACGCTTTTTCCGAGAGCGGCTTGGGCTTCACGCCCATCCGGGAAGCGATGCGCTCGAGGAGGAAGGAGACGAGGACCGGTATGTCCTCCGCGCGCTCGCGGAGGGGCGGCACCGCGATCCTGACGACGTTGAGCCGGTAGTAGAGGTCTTCGCGGAATTCACCGCTCGCGACGCGCGCCTCGATGTCCCGGTTAGTGGCCGAGACGATGCGGGCCGCGACGGGGATGTCCCGCGATCCCCCGAGCCGCCGCATGCTCCGTTCCTGGATGACGCGGAGGAGCTTGACCTGGAGGTTCGCGGGCATCTCGCCGATCTCGTCGAGGAAGAGCGTTCCTCCCCCCGCGAGCTCGAAGAGCCCGATCTTCCGCGAATCGGCTCCGGTGAAGGCCCCTTTCTCGTGGCCGAAGAGCTCGCTTTCCATGAGCTGCTCGTGCACGCCGCCGACGTTCACGGCGACGAAGGGCTCCGAGGATCGGGGCGAGAGGCGGTGGATCTCCCGCGCGATGACTTCCTTGCCCGTCCCGCTCTCTCCCGTGACGAGGACGGTCGCGTCCGACTTGGCCACTCGGCCGATGATCTCCTTTAGGGAGACGAGGGCATCGCTCTTACCGACGAGTCGGAGCCCTTCCTTCGCCGTGCGCGCTCCCGCTTCCAGGAGGGCGTCGCGCTTCCTGCCCGCGGCGAGGGCCTTGGCCTTGAGGATGAGCTCCGCCGGATCGAAGGGCTTCACGAGGTAGTCGTCCGCGCCCGCCTTGAGCGCGGCTACCGCGTCGTCGATCTCGCCATGCGCCGATACCATGATGACGGCCGTGCCGATGCCCTCCGACCGTATCCATTCGAGGAGGGCCTGGCCGTCCATGCGCGGCATTTTCAAATCGGCGATCGTGACGTCGTAAGCCCTCGATTTGAGGGCCTCCTGTCCGGCCACTCCGTCCCCCGCGACGTCCGCCCTGACGCCCTCCATCTCGAAGAGGCGCTTGAGCGATTCCCTGATGTTCTCCTCGTCGTCCACGATGAGCGCGTTCACTGCTGGACCTCCGGCAAAACGATGCGGGCTATTGTCCCTCCGCCCTGTCGAGGCTCGAGGGAAAGCCGCCCCCCCGCGCTTTCCACGAATCGCCTGCAGATCTGGAGCCCGATTCCGGATCCCCGGCTCTTCGTGGTGAAAAAGGCGGAAAACATGCGCGCGAGGTTCTCCGCGGGAATGCCCGATCCGCGGTCGAGCACCTCGATGACCGCCTTCTTGCCGTCGCCCGTGACCGCTACGCGGATCTCGCTCTCCGGAGAACCGGATTCGGCGGCGTTCCTGAGGAGGTTGTCCATGACGGACCTGAGCCTCTCGGGATCGATGAGGACGCGGATCTTCCCGTCCGCCGCGTCCACGATGTCCCGGCCGAAGGCGCGGAGGCCAGTCTCGCGCGCTATCTCCGCGGGATCGACGGGAACGGGATTGCCGAGGGGCTCCCTGATGAAATCGTTGACGCGGTAGCTGAGCTGTGAAAGGCGCTCGACCTCCTCGTTGATGATGCGTATCTCGCGCTCGGCGACGCCGGAAACGGTTTTCTCGAGGATGCCCGTCTGGAGCCTGATCGAATGGAGGGGAGTCTTGATCTCATGCGCGAGGGTGCTCGCGGCCGTTCCGAGGACGACGAGGTTCTCCTGCTCCTCTATGCGCTTCCGGTATTCGGCGTTGCGGAGGAATACCCTCCTCACGAAGAAGACGCCTCCCGTGAAGAGCGCCGCGAGCAGGGGGAAGAGGGCTATCCTGAGGCGCCTGCCTCGCCAGAACGCCTCCTGCCTGAGCTCCAGGAAGACGATGCTCCCCCTCCTGAAAGTCTCGAAGAACGCGGGACGGTTCCCGTTCCGATCCCGCATCATGCCCGGCATGCGGGGTTCCCCGGGAGGGGAGGGCGGGGCCATGCGCATCGGACGGAGGAGGAGTATGAGGGAATTCCTCTCCGGTCGCTGGAGATAACCTCGCCCCGCCCGCTCCTCTACGCCTTCAGCGTCCTCGGCGTAGAAGGCCTCCGGGCTACCGCCCCATCCGAATATCCTTCTCCCGTTCCTGGCGTAGATGCCGATGCCGATCACTCGTTCCTTGAGGTCTTCGATGGATTCGACGCCCTCGCCGAAGTCCTCGTGGTCCCTGAGGCTCTCCCAAAGGGAGCTGAACGCGCGTTCCGTGTCGTTCTGCGCCGCGAGCAGGGCGAGGTCGTCGAGATTCTTGAGGAAGAGGAACGCGAGCGACGACAGGAGCACCGCTGAAGACGCCGCCACGGCGAGCGAGACGGCCTTCGTACTTCTCGCGGATCCGTTTCCGCTCGCGCCGATTGAGCGCGGGAAAACGCGGACGCCCATCACGGCATCCCCTTCGATTTCAAGGCGGAACGGATCTCTCCGTCGGTCGCGTACGAGCACAAGGCTCGGAGATCGGAGAGGGCTTCCAGGAATCCGTAGCGCGCGTCGATGAGGCCCTTGCGGCTGTTCGAAAGGACGAGTTCCGCGTCCGAAAGGTCGGAGGAGGAGCTCGCGGACAGCGAGTACAGCTCGAGGCTTTTTTCGTGGAAGGACGCGGCGTATTCGTAGGCCTTCGCGCTCGACGCCACGGACCGCGCGCGGGAAAGGCAGGAATATGCGGCGCTCCTCACCTCGAGCTCGGCGTCCTTGATCGATTCCTCGAGAGATATGGCAGCTTGCTCGGCGGCCTTTTTCTTGGAATCGGAGGCGGCCTTGGTCGCCCAGGCGTCGAGCGGAACGGAAGCGCGCAGGGATACGGATGCCGACGGAGCGGTTCCGTTCGCGCTGATTCCGAGGCTCGGGCCGGCGGAAGCGGAAATCGAAGGGAAATATCCAGCCTTCGCGAGATATACGCTCTTTTTCGCGGATTCAGCGCCGAGGGAGGCTTTCGCGAGGCTCGGCCGCGAGGCCCTGGCCTTGGCGATGAGCGCGGCGATCAGGGACTCCGCGTCAGCGTCGTCGTAGGCGCCGAGAACGGCGATGAGCTCCTCGTACTCGCTGAAATCGACGTCCTCGAGCGTGAATGCGCCTGAGAGGCCCGTTATGGACGCGAAGCGGGCCCTCGCTACCGAAAGGTCGCCGCGCGCGAGGTAGAGCGATGTCTCCTTTTCCCGATCGCTCGCTTCCTTCTGGAGCACGTCGATGATCGTCGACATTCCCGAAGCCTTCTTCTCCTTAGCGAGGGCGAGGGCCTGGCGCGCGTTCGCCGCGTCGTCCTCCGCGGCCTTGACCTTCGCCTCGGCGACGAGGAGGCCGTAGTACGCCTTGTCCGCAGTATTGACCACGGAATCGTAGGCGGCTCGCGCTTCCTCGCGGGCGATGGACGTCGAGAGCGCGGCTATCTTCCGCTCTATGGCGTTCTTGCCGCCGTCCCACAGGTTCACGCTCGCGGAGACGCCTACGCTCGCGGAGAAGGAATCCGAGAAGGACTGAGCGCGCTCCGAGTAGGAGAGTCCAGCGGAACCGGAAGCGGATAGGGAGGGGAGGGCGTCGTAGAGCTTCATCCGCTCCGCGATCGCCGACGCGTCCACGGAAAGCCCGAGCCGCTCGAGCTCGCCTGAAGATGCGACGGCTAGCTCCCTCGCTCGATCGAGGCTGATGACCGTTCCGCCTTCCTCCGCCAGAACCGGCGCGAGTGTGAAGCCGAGTGTCGCCGTGAAGGCGAATAAAAGCAAGAACCGAGCACGATGCCGAGTTTTCATTGCGATCACCTCATTCATACCGGAGCGCCTCGATGGGATACAGGCTCGCCGCCTTTCGGGCGGGGTAGAAGCCGAAGAACACGCCGACGGCCACCGCGAAGAGCGCCGAGGCGAGGATGATGCCCGGCTCGATGACCGTCGGCAGGTTGAAGAAGAACGTGAGCGCCCAACAAATGGCGATGGAGAGGAGTATGCCGACGAGGCCGCCCATGAGGCTCAGGATCACGGATTCCGAGAGGAACTGGAAGAGGATATCCTTCTTCCGGGCGCCCACGGACATGCGGATCCCGATCTCCCTCGTCCGTTCGGTCACCGAGACGAGCATGATGTTCATGATCCCGATCCCGCCCACGATGAGCGAAACGCCGGCGATGGCCGCGAGGAGGGCTGTCAGGGTCTTGGCGGTCGCGGAGGCGGTCTCGATGATGTCTGACATGTTCATGATGTCGAAGTCCGCGTCGTCGTCCGCCTTGAGCCGATGCGACTCGCGCATGATGGCCTCGACCTCGGATTCCGCGCTCTTCATGAACTTGTCGCTCGTCACGCTGATCTCTATGGAGTCCAGGTGGCGGTTCTTGGAGAGCCGGGCCAGGGCGGTGTCCAGCGGCACGAGTACGACGTCGTCCTGGTCCATTCCCATGCCGCCCGAGCCCTTCGGCGCGAGCACCCCCGTCACCGTGAACGGCACCGTGCCGATGCGCAGGCTCAGGCCCACGGGATCCGAATCCTGGAAAAGCTCCGTCGCCACGGTCTTCCCGATGATCGCCGATTTGCTCCGGGAGCGGAGGTCATCTTCAGTGAAGAAGGAGCCTGAAGCCATACCCCGGTTCTTGATGGCTTCGTAGTCCGGTTCTACGCCGTACACGGTCGTGGACATGGAGGAAGTCCCTCCCACCACGTTGAAGGAACCCCGCGTCTCGCCCGTGATGGCCCTCACGTAAGCGGATTCGGACTTGATCTTCTCGACATCGTCTCGGGTGAGCCGGTTGGCGGAACGGAATCCGCGCGGAGACATGACCGTGAGGAGGTTCGTTCCCATGGAAGCGATGGTCTTCGTGATCTGCGCCTGGGAACCCGAGCCGATCGCGACCATCACGATGACCGAACCGACCCCGATGATGATTCCGAGCGAGGTAAGGATGCTCCGCATCTTGTTGCGGAAGATGCTCCGCATGGAGAAGGAGACGAGCTTGCCTACGCGCATGCGCCCCCCATCCCGCCGAAAGCGAGTTTCGCGTGCTTAGATCTCCAGGTTTCCAGGTCATCCTTGGCGTTCCTGCGCGAGGCCACGGGTTCGTCGGAAACGAGCTCGCCGTCCCGCATGGAGATTATCCGCTTAGTGTAGGAAGCGATGTCGGGTTCGTGCGTGACCATGATGACGGTTTTCCCGCGGTCGTTCAGGTCCTGGAAGAGCCCCATGATCTCCATGCTCATCTCCGTATCCAGGTTCCCCGTCGGCTCGTCGGCGAGGATGAAGGCGGGGTCGGTGACGATGGCCCGCGCGATGGCTACGCGCTGCTGCTGGCCGCCCGAGAGCTGGGAGGGCATGTGGTGCATGCGCTTCTCCAAGCCTACCTCCGCAAGGGCCCTCTCCGCGAGCGATCGCTGTCCCTTGCGCGGGGCCGTCCTCGAATAGAAGAGGGGGAGCTCCACGTTCTCGATGGCCGTCGTGCGCGCGAGTAGGTTGAAGCCCTGGAACACGAAGCCGATCCGAGTATTGCGGATCTCCGCGAACTCGTCCCCGCTCGCGTCTGAAACGTCCCTGCCCTGGAGCACGTAGGAGCCGGAGGTGGGTTTGTCCAGGCAACCCAGGACGTTCATGAGCGTGGACTTGCCGGAGCCGGAGGGGCCCATGACGGCCACGAACTCGCCTTGCTCTATTCCGAGGTCGATGCCCTTGAGCGCCTTGACGGTTATGTCGCCCAGGACGTAGTGCCGATGTATTCCCGATAGCTCGATCACCGCCATGCTATTTCGCCTCTTCCTGGAGGATGACCCTGAGCCCCTCGAGGCCGTCTTCGCCATCGGGATCGGAGATGATCGTGTTCGTCCCGTCGGAGGTGCCCGCGACGACGAGGCGGACCGCGAGCGCTCCCTTCTCGTCCAGGTACCAGAGCGTCTTCAGGGACGAGGGATCGAATCCGGTTTGGCCGTTTCCTTTGCGTTCGGACGCGATACTCGACGAGGTGGAGGAGGTCCGCCCGCCGACAGCCGCTCCGCCGGATCCGGGAGGTCCGCCCGAGCCGCTTCTCCGAGAGCCCGAGCGGAAGCCCGGACGAGGTCCCATCATGACGCCGGTGAGCCCGCCCGCGCCCCGGTTCGACTGGGAACCGGCCGCGGCCTTTTGCGCCTTCTCGAAATCCTCGACGGCCTTAGCCGTTTCGGCCTTGTCCAGGCCGCGGAGGCCGGCGACGAAGATCATCTTCTGAGCCTCCTCCGCGGGAATAGAGCTCGGAGAATACCGGAGCGCGGAATTCTGGACGAGGAGGACGCCCTCGTCGATGGATTCGATGAAGGTCACTTCGACCGTCATGCCAGGAAGGAGCTTCCCCGATCGGTTGTCCGCGGCGACCATGACGTAATAGTTGACGACGTTGTTGGTCGTCTCCGGAACGAGCCGGATCTCCTTGACCGTGCCCGTGAACGAGTCCTCGCTCAGGGCTTCGGCGGTGAACCGGGCCTTCATGCCCTTCCTGATCGAGGAGATGTCCATCTCGTCGACCTTCGCCTTGATCTCCATCCTCTCGAGGTCCTCGGCGATCGTGAATAGGCTCGAGGAATTCGAGCTCGAACCCTCCACGACGCTCTGGCCGACATCGACGTTGCGCGCGAGGACGATGCCCGAGATCGGGGCCCTGATGAAGGCGTAATCCTTGATCTTCGTCTCGATGACGGCGAGCGAGGCGCGCGCGGAATCGAGATCGGCCGAGACGACGTCGAGCGAGGTCTTCGCGGACTTGAGCTCGTACTCGGAGACGAGGCCCTTCTCCGCCAGCTTGGACTTGTTCTCGTAGTCGAGGAGCTGGAGCCCGTAGTTGGCCTCGATCTTCTTCACGGAGGCGCGCTCGGAGGTCTCCTGGAGCTTGAGCATGTCGGTGTTGAGCTGGACGAGGACCTGGCCCTGGGAGACCTGGTCGTTGTAGTCGGCGTTGACCTTCTCGACCCGTCCGCTCATTTCAGAGAGGACGCTCACGGTGGACACGGGTTCGAGGGTGCCAGAACTGGAAACGGTTTTTTCTATCGTGCCCTTCGTGACGGTCGCGAGGCGATATCCGCCGACGCTTTTTTGGGGCCCCTTCCCGGAACAGGATGCGGCTCCGATGAGAGAGAGAATGATGAGCGTATTAATGGTTAGAAAGGTCGTACGGGACGATACAGTCCTCGCTCTTAATGGCATACAGGTACTCCTTTGGCGTGATGCCTATTAAAAGCAGAAGTCATGCCAAAAAGTATTTCTTTTCTATAAAGTGATTTAGCATTTTTATAAAAATGAATTACTGTGCAAGTGCGCATTTCTTTTACAGTATACTGAGCATAAAATGATTGCGCAAGGAAAAACAGAACCATTTCGAAGCGATGAAGGATTAAGAAATGATTCAGGCATAAAGCACGCCATCACATTTCTCAGCCAAAAGGCGACCGCCTTTACATCGAGTGGGGCGGGGGGTATCCTCGCGGAACCATGAAAGCGTTCAAAGTCGTCGCTCCCTTCGGCCCCGCGGGAGACCAGGGGCAGGCCATCGACCGCCTCTCGGCGGGCATCCTCCGCGGCGACCGCTGCCAGACGCTCAAGGGCGTCACAGGGTCGGGAAAAACCTTCACGATGGCCAAGATAATCGAAAGCACCCAGTTGCCCGCCCTCGTCATATCGCACAACAAGACCCTATCCGCCCAGCTCTACCGCGAGTTCAGGGATTTCTTCCCGGAGAACGCCGTCGAGTACTTCGTCTCCTATTACGACTACTACCAACCCGAGGCCTACGTCCCGTCACGGGACCTCTACATCGAGAAGGACGCGTCCATCAACCAGGAAATCGAGCGGATGCGGCTCTCGGCCACGCGATCGCTCATGGAGCGCAAGGACGTCATCATCATCGCCACCGTCTCCTGCATCTACGGACTCGCGACGCCCGAGGTCTACAAGGACATGAAGCTCGACGTCGCCCTCGGCTCGACGGTCGATCCCGAGGCCGTGAAACGGAGGCTCGTATCGCTCCAGTACGAGCGGAACGACGACGTCCTGGAGCGAGGACGCTTCCGCGTGCGCGGGGACGTCATCGAGGTCTGCCCCTCCTACGTGAACGAGTCCTACCGCCTCGAGTTCGACTTCGACGAGGTGAAGCGGATCCGGCGCTTCGACACCCTTACGGGGAAGGTCCTCGAGGACCTCGACGCGGCCGTCATCTACGCGGCAAAGCAGTTCGTCATGCCCGAGGCGATGGTCCAGGCGGCGCTCGGGAAGATCAAGGCCGAGCTCGACACCCGCTACGAGGAGCTCAACCGGGACGGCCGCATCCTGGAAGCCGAGCGCATCAAGACGAGGACGGAATACGACCTCGAAATGCTTTCCGAGATGGGCTACTGCCCCGGGATCGAGAACTACTCGGGGCCGCTCTCCGGCAGGGCCTCGGGCGAGCGCCCCTCGGTCCTCCTCGACTACTTCCCCAAAGGCTTCCTCGTCTTCGTCGACGAAAGCCACGTCACCCTCCCGCAGATCGGCGCCATGTACGCGGGCGACCGGGCGCGGAAGACTACGCTCGTCAATTTCGGGTTCCGGCTACCCTCGGCCCTGGACAACCGCCCGCTCAGGTTCGACGAATTCGACGGCCTCATCGAGCGCATGGTCTGCGTCTCGGCGACGCCGGGCGTTGCCGAAGTCCAGCGCTCCACCCAGGTCGTGGAGCAGGTCATCCGCCCCACGGGCCTCGTGGACCCAGAGATCGAGATCAGGCCCGAGGAAGGGCAGATGGAGGACATCTACGCGGAGATCAAGGATCGCTGCGCCCGCGGCGAGCGGAGCCTCATCCTCACCATAACGAAGAAGATGGCGGAGGACCTCGCGGAATACCTGGGCGGCCTCGGGCTCAAGGTCCGCTACATCCACTCGGAGGTGGAGACCATCGAGCGCGTCGAGCTGCTTAAGCAGCTCCGCATCGGCGACTACGACGTCCTCGTGGGGATCAACCTCCTCCGCGAGGGCATCGATCTCCCGGAAGTGTCGTTCATCGCGATCCTCGACGCCGACAAGATCGGCTTCCTCAGGTCCGCGACGAGCCTCATCCAGATCATAGGCCGAGCGGCGCGCAACGCCGCGGGCAAGGTGGTCATGTACGCGCACCGCGTCTCGGACGCCATGAAGATTGCCATCGAAGAGACGAACAAGCGCCGGGATCGGCAGCTCGCCTACAACGCCGAGCACGGAATCACGCCGTCGACGGTCAAGAAGGCCATCCACGACATCCTCGAGCGCCACAAGGAGGAGGACCGCGAAGCGGCGAAGTTGTCCGTCGAGGCCCTCAAGCGATCCCACAACATCCTGATCCCGAAGGAGCGCGAGGCCCTCATCCGCGCCCTGGAGAAGGAAATGCTCGAGCACGCGAAGAACCTCGAGTTCGAGGAGGCGGCCGAGCTCAGGGACGAGATCGACAGGATCAAGTCGGCGGTGGGCTGAGCGTTCCGGCCGCGCCGGAGAGAGGCGCCTCGCGCTTCACGCGCTCCTCGGGGTTGGCGAGGAGATACTCGCGAAAAATACGCAAGGCCTCTTCGGGCGTCTCGGCGCGTTGGGTCGCCGCGCGCGGATGGTGCGCGAAGCGCAGGTTGTCGCAGAAATAGAAGAAGAAGCGCCGCGCGCGGCTCTTGTGGAACTCGATCGGCTGGTATTCCACGAGGAGCTCCGTGAAACGCTCGGCGACCTCGAGGAGGTCGATCTCCATGGAGAACGACGGATCGATCGACCGGCGCTCGATGAGGCCGAAGATCCACGGCCGGCGGACCGCCTCCCTTCCGATCATGAGCCGCGCGCATCCCGTTTCCCGGATCCGGCGGACGGCGTCCTCTTCCGTCCGGACGTCTCCGTTTCCCGTGACCGGGACGCTCAGGCTGCGCGCGAGCTCCGCGACGAAATTCCAGCGAGGGGGACGCCCGTAGCCTTCCGACGGAAGCCGGGGATGGAGGGTTATTCCCTCGGCGCCGCGGTCGACGAGGCCGCGGCAAAAGACGATGAGCGCCTCCGGATGCTCGGCGTCGAAGAGCCGCATCTTGGCGGTGAGGCGGACGCCGGGGAGGGCGGCGCGGACGCGCGCGAAGGCTTCGAGGGCCGCCTCCCGCCTCCCGAGCCATGCGGCGCCTCCGCCAGCCCTGAGGATCTCGGGAGCGGAGCATCCGAAGTTGAGGTCGACCGCTGATGCGGAGGCATCGCCGCTAGAGAGCATGCGCGAGAGGGCGCCGGCCCCGCGCTCGAGCTCCTCGGCGCTCCCGCCCACGAGCTGTATCACGAAGCGAGCGGGATCGGGCCCGCCGTCGACGTAGTAGCGCTCGAAGCGGCCGCCGCCAGCGAGGGCGGCGGCGCTCGCCATCTCTCCGTACAAGAGCCCGCTTCCGCCTGAGGAGGCGATGAGCTCCCGGAGCGCTCGGTGCCCGAGGGTCGCCATGGGCGCGAGGTCGAGGGCGGGAACGGGAGAATGGGGACGTTCAGGATGAGCGGGAGACGCCGCCGGGACGCCCGGGGAGGGATCCGGGTTCAATACGTGCTCGCCCCGAGGAGGCGGGCGAGGATCTCCACGGCGAGGCGGGCGGTCTGGTTTCGGACGTCCAGGATGGGATTCACCTCGACCACCTCCGCGGAGCGGACGAGGCCCGTGCGCGCCACGGACTCCATGAGGAAGCCCACCTCGCGGTAGGAGAGGCCGCCTCGGACGGGGGTGCCGACACCGGGAGCGAAGCGGGGATCGATCGAGTCGACGTCGAAGCTCACGTGGAGCGCCTCCACGCGGTCCTTGAGGTACTCGATGGCGAAGTTGGCCGTCTCCGCCATGCCGAGGCGGTCGATGTCGCTGATGGTGAAGACCTGGACTCCGGCGGAGCGGAGATTCTGCTTCTCGCCCTTGTCGAGGTCGCGGACGCCGAAGAGGACGGCGTTCGCGGGATCGAGCTTGCGGAAGTCGCCGTGGAGCGAGACGAGACGGGGATGGCCGATGCCGGCTGAGGCCGCGAGGCTCATGCCGTGGATGTTGCCGGAAGGGCTCGTTTCCGGCGTGTTGAAGTCCCCGTGCGCGTCGATCCAGAGCACGCCCCAGCCGATCTTGCGTTTCGCGTAGTGCGCGCCGAGGCCCGCCAGGGTCCCCACCGCGATGGAGTGGTCGCCGCCGACGACGAGGGGGAACTGGCCGCCGTCCATGCAGGACTCGACGCGATCCGCGAGCGCGGAGCAGGCCTCGGCGATGGGCTCGAGGTACTTGATCCTGGGATCCCCGATCTCCTCGAACTCCTGGATGGGGACGGGGAGGCGGGGCATGGATTCCTCCACCCCGTGGCCGAGCTCCACGAGGCTGTCCTTTAGCCCCGCGAGGCGGACGGCCGAGGGTCCCATGTCCACGCCGCGGCGGTTCGCTCCGAAGTCGAGGGGAACCTCGATGACGCTGATCTTCATTTATCGGATTCCTTCGCGAGATCGAGGTAGAAGACCTGGCTCTTGCGCTTCATGTCGTAGGAAGCGCGCTTGGCCGAGGGGAGGTCGCCGAGCCCGCCCTCGCGGAAGCCCAGCGTTTCGAACCAGTCCTGGGTCTGCGTCGTGAGGACGAATACGCGCCCGAGCCCCATGCCCCGCGCGCGATCGATGAGGTGGGCGATGATGCGCTTGCCGAGACCGAGCTGTCCGAAGGCCGGATTGACCGCGATGGCGGCGATTTCGGCGGTCCCCTCGTCCGCGTAGGGGTGGAGGGCGCCGCAGGCCTGTACCATGCCGTCCGAGTCCCAGACGACGTAGTCGTCCTTGAGCTCGCGGATGTCCTCCTGCGTTCGGGGCTTGAGGATGCCTTTCTGGACGAGGGGCCCCATGAGGCGGAGGACCTCGGGGACGTCCCGCGACTTGAGGGGCCTGAAGTAGTCCTCCGGGGAGGCGTAGACCATGGTGCCGATTCCGAGCGAAGAGAAAAGCTCTTTGAGGATCACGCCCTCGATAGTGCCGTCCACGATGTGCACGCGCTCGACGCCGCCCTTGCAGGCCTGGGCCGCGAGGGAGACCCTCCGGACGTCGGCGTCGCCCGTCCCCGCGTTGAGCTCGGCGAAACGGCGCGCCTGGTCCATGCCCAGGCGCACGACGCGGCCGTCCGCGGACGTGTCCATGTCCTTCTCGACCTTGAAGCGCTCGGACGTGAGGCCGGGCCCGGAGGTGACGAAGAAGAGCTTCACCGCCTGGAGGCGCACGGCGACCTCGATGGCGAGCTCGTCGCTCGAGAGGTTGTAGGGTTTTCCGGCGCTCGACCAGCCGATGCAGGGGAAGACCGGGATCATCCCGTCCTCCATGACGGCCCTGACGGGGTCCGTCTCGATCCTGTCGACTTTGCCCGACTCCTCGAAGTCGCGGCCCCCGATCACGCCGATCGCCCGGGCGCGCACGAAGTTGCCGGTCACGGTGGTGACCTTGTGGGCGGAGAACATGGTCATGACGCGGTTCGCGGCGTCGAAGGCCGCCATTTTGACGAAGGGGATGGCCTCGGCGCTGACGATGCGCAGCCCGTCCTCGTAGGGCGTGTTCACCCCGTAGCGGGCTACGACCTCGTCGATGCGTTCCTTGGCTCCCGGAACCACCGCTATCTGTATCCCTGTCTGCCTGAGGACGGCGAGGTCCTTCACGAGGATTGGGAAGGTCTCGGACTCGATGACCGGATAATCGATCTTGAGGACTATCGTCTTGCCGTCGAAACGGCTCTGGTAGGAGAAGACCTCGCGGATGAGATCGACCTGCTCTCGAAGCCTGAGCTCGTCCATGGCGCGCATTGTACGCGATGCGGGCTTCCTTTCCAAGGGGAGTTTTTCGTGCTATACTTCGAACGAACCCGGGGAGGGTCGATGGCGTCCAAGATCACGAAAGTGGAGCTCGAATTCGTCTTCAAGGCCGCCCTGGCGGACAGGATCCCCCTCAGGATCCACAACCGCAACACGCACGCGCGCTGCCTCATCGCGGAAATCGGAAGGGAGTCCGTGGCCATGGAGGCCGTCCAGGGCGCCTGGCCGGGCTTCCAGAGCTGGGACCGGGTGACGGGCTATATCCACTACAAAGGGCAGGCCTTCTCCTTCAAGTCCCGCGTCAGCAAGGTGGACGGCAAGCTCCTCGTCATGGGCACGCCTGAATTCTCCTGCCGCGGGCTGGACCGCAACTATGTGAGGCTCCCGCCCCCGAGCGGGCTCTCCGCCGCCTTCCACCTCCAGTCCGGAGAGCTCTCGCTCAACTTCCCCGTCTGCGAGGAGTACTCGGCGGTGGAGCTCCCCGCCTACAACGACGCCTTCGACGTCACGTCCATGGAGACCCTCGTCGCGAGCTTCAAGCGGCAGGCGGACGCCGTCTCGAGCGAGAACCGCACCATCATGTTCAGGAAACGGAAGCCCGAGCGCTTCGAGGAGATCCTCGTGTCCAAGCTCGGGAAGACGCTCTACATACCGTCGGCCCGTTCGGGCCTGCCCGCCAAGGACCCCTTTCCGGAGGGGCGCCTCATAACCAGGGCCATGGAGGAGGACTACGAGGGTACGGAGATCTTCATCTCGGGATCCAGGATGGAGCGCCTCCTCGCGGAGAAGGTCAACCTCGCCGTCAATTCCGAGATTTGGACCCCGATCCTCTACTACCAGTACGTGGTGGGCTACGTCTACATGGCCAACACGGGCGACCGCAAGGCCTCGCTCGACGTGGCCGCGGTCGAGCTCGCCGGGGAATTCGCGCACATCCTCGCCTATTTCCTCAAGACGCATAACTACTTCGACGACCAGACGGTCCGCAACGAGCGCATTCCCTTCCAGGCGGACATCGTGGACGTATCCGCCTCGGGGATGCTCATCGTCCTCGCCCATGAAAAGCTGCCGGTGACGCTCAAGAATCAGAGCCTCATCGACGTGGAGCTCGGCCTCAAGGGATATAAGGCCCACTGCACGGCCCGGGTCATGCGCCGCTACGGCGACGACAAGACCGTCAACTACGGCCTCCGCTTCGACGACATGCGGAACGATACGCGGCGCAGGATATACGAATTCCTCTATCACCAGCCCTGGGATCCCGACAGGCAGGACACCGGCGAGGCGAGCTTCGGCTCCGACGACGAGCTCCCGGAGATGCCGTCATGACTGAAGAAGATTTCCGCGTCATACTCGACGTCATCCTTTCCTGGCAGGCGCTCGTCGCGCTCGGCGCCTTCCTCCTTTTCATCGTCATCGTCCGATACGTCGCGGTGGGAAAGGCCGATCGGCCGCGCTATAGCCGTCAGACGATCGTCCGCCGCATAGGCGGCGGCCAGGAGCGCGCCGTCCAGCCCTCTTCCCCGGCCACGACAGGCTCCTCCTCAGGACGGGGAATCTTCCGCTTCGGACGGGGGAGGCAGAAGGAAACGGGCGGCGAGGCCGCCGAAGGCGTGGAGTCCCGCGACGAGGGCGCGGCCGGCGAAACCTCTTCCTTCCAGGACTGATGGCCTCGAACGCGCCGGTACGAGCCTTCCCCTCCAGGGACCCCGCTTCACGAGCCGCGCTTTTCCCGATTTTTCGAGCGATAGCACGCCCTCGTCGGCGTCCTCCGGTCGCATGGATCCCTCGCTCCAATCGGACGAGGCCATGACGCGGCCGAGATCGTACCTGCCGTAGCGCCTCGAATTCCTCGACAGCCATTCCATCACGGGATACTCCTCGCGGACCTCGTCGGATCTTCGCCCATCGCAGGCGTCGCAGCATGCGGCGCGCCGAACCTGAGCGGACTCGGCCCAGCCCATGGCCCCGAGGAGGAAGTCCCGCCTGCAGCCGTCCTCCAGGAAGGCGTATTCGCGAATCGCGCGCGAACGCTCCTCGCACAGGACGGACAGCGCGGATCCGTCCCGGAAGCGGCCTTCCGCGAACGAGGCGCCGCTCAGCATGAGGACGGCCAGGGCGCGCTGTCCATCGCGTCCGGCCCTCCCTGATTCCTGGAGATAGGCTTCGACCGAGGGGGGCGGGTCGTAATGGACGACGAGCCTGACGTCCCCTTTATCAACGCCCATTCCGTAGGCGCAAGTCGCGACGAGGATGCCGCTCGGAGACGCCCGGAACGCGGCTTCCACCGCGTTCTTCTCCTCCCTGCCGAGGCCCGCGTGGTAGAAGAACACGTCCCGATCGGTAAAACGGCGGGAAAGCGAAGCGGCGAGGGTCTCCACCCCGAGGCGCGAGGATCGAAACGCGATCGCCGCGCCCGATTCGTATTGAAGGAGCCGTTCGATCGCCGCGGGCCGCGAGATGCAGCGCATGACCTCGTAGCGGATGTTGGGCCTGTCTGGCGGCGCGACGATGCGTTCGTAAGCCTGCCCGCTGAAGAAGCTCTCGGCGATTCCCGCCTCGGTCGCGGGATCGGCCGTCGCGGTGAAGGCGCTCCTGATACGGACGCCGGCCTCATCGGCGGCGGCGCCGAGATCAAGGAAGGCCGGCCTGAATTCCCTGCCCCAGGAGACGAGGGTGTGGGCTTCGTCGAGCACGAGGTGCGAGATTCCCGCGACCGAGATCGCGCGGCGCCACTCGGGCACGGAGAGGATCTCCGGATTGGCGATGACGACGCCGCGGAATCCGCGGGCGAGCCTCTCCCGCGCGGCATCGGCGTCCGCGCTCTCCATCCCGCCCCGGAGGACTATATGGTCGATCCGAGCCTCCTCGAGGCGCCTCGCCTGATCGGCCATGAGGGAGAGGAGGGGATAGACCACGAGGGTGGGGCCGCCCAGGAGGAGGGAGGGGAGCTGGAAACAGAGCGACTTCCCTCCTCCCGTCGGTAGAACCACGAGGCGGTTGCGCGGCCCTTCCGCGGAATCAACGGCCGCTCTCAGAATAGAATCGATGACCGCGCGCTGCCCCGGCCTGAGCGACGCGGCGCCGAAGCGCTCGGAGGCGAGGCGGTCGATGATGGAACCCTGGGTTTCCCGCATGCCGCCATTCGCGCCCGGACGAGTCGGGAATTCAGCGGATCGCTTGCGCTCCGGTACTATCGGGCTTAAATTTACCCTATGGAAGGAGGGGCGCCATGGCATTGAGACGCATGAGGCTCCCCCCGGGCTGGTACCCGCGGGACGGCGAGGAGGCCCTGGAGCTCCTCAGATCGCTCGAGCGCAAGGGCCCCCTGGCCGATGCGCGGGTCGCCATCGCGGGCATCAGCCCCCACGCGGGGTGGCATTACTGCGCGCCCCTCGCCGTGAGGACCTTCGAGCGGCTCGACCGCGACGCTGACTGCATCGTCCTGTTCGGGGGCCACCTCCCCGCGGGCGCTTCGCCCCGCCTCGCCCTCGAGGACGCCTTCGAGACGCCCTTGGGCGACGCCGAGGCCGACGCCGAGCTCCGCGACGGACTTTCCGAGGAGATAGAGTGCCTTCCCGACGTGAGCGCGGACAACACGGTGGAGGTTCTCCTCCCCCTCGCGCGGCACTTCTTCCCGAAGGCGCGCATCCTCTCCCTCAGGGTGCCGAACGACGAGTCTTCGATCGCGATCGGTAAGAAGGCGGCCCTCCTCGCGTCCGGGCTCGGGAGGACGGCGGTGGCCGTCGGCTCGACGGACCTCACCCACTACGGCGAAGCGTACGGCTTCGCGCCCAAGGGAAGGGGACCGGCCGCCCTCTCCTGGGTGCGGGAGGAGAACGACGCGCGCATCGTAGCGGCCATGAAGTCCATGGACGCCGCGGAAACCCTGAGACTGGGGGAAACCGAATCCTCGGCCTGCTCCTCGGGAGCGGCCGCGGCCGCGATCTCCTTCGCCTCGTCGCTCACCGCGGAGCGGGGCGAGCTCAACGGCTACGCGACCTCGGCGGACGCGGAGATTCCGTTCGCGCGTCCGCCCGAGCAGTTCGTGGGCTACGCCTCGATCACCTACCTCAGCTGATCCGACGCGCGATTTCCTTGAAACGGTTGCCGCGGTCGAATTCGTGGAGGAACATCCCGAAGCTCGCGCAACCCGGGGAGAGCATCACCGCGTCTCCCGGCGAGGCGAGCTCGACGGCCCTCCGGACCGCGGCCTCGAAGTCCCCGTAGGGGCCCTCGTAATTCCTCCCGGCGCGCTCGAGCACGGGAACGAGCTTGTCCGTTCCCGTGCCCTCGAGGAGGACGATGGCCTTCGGGATCGACGCGAAGCCCTCGTACGTGGAGAAGTCCAGGGCCTTGTCCGTCCCGCCCGTGATGAGGACGATGGGCGAGGAGAGCGAGAGGACCGCCGCCTCGACCGCCTGTGGGATGGTCGCGGCCGAATCGTTGTAGAACTTGACGCCGCCCTTCTCGTGGAAGAGCTCGAGGCGGTGCTCCACCCCGGGGAACCGCCCGAGGGCGGAGGCGATCTTTCCCGCGGGAAGGCCGTAGGCCTTGAGGGCGAGGGCCGCGGCGAGGAGGTTCTTGCGCTGGTGCTTTCCGGGCACCAGGGTCTCCGCGGGGACGATCACTTCGTTCGCCGATCCGAAGGATGAGGTGAGGCCTTGTCCCTCGCTGAGCCATCCGCCCTCGACGCCCTCGGGCAGCCGCCGCTCGGAATACCAAAGGACCCTCGCCTTCGTTTCCGCGGCGAAGGAGGGTCCGTAGGCGTTCTCCCGGTCGCAAACCGTGAAATCGCTCGGTCCCTGGTCCGCGTAGATGAGGCGCTTGTCCGCGACGTACTCCTCCATGGAGGAATATCGGTTCATGTGGTCGGGCATGATGGCCGTGAGGACGGCGACGCGCGGCTTCAGGACCCCGAGGCCGCGCATGTCCGCGAGCTGCCAGCTCGAGAGCTCGAGCACCACGGGGCTGTCCTTCGTCGTCCTGGGGAGGAATTCGAGCGGCGAGACCGTGATGTTCCCGCCGAGAAAGGCTCCGATGCCCGACTCGGCGAGGGCGAAGTGGATCGCGCTCGCCGTGCTCGATTTGCCCTTGGAGCCCGTGATGGCGATGATTGGGCTCTCGCAGAAGCGGAGGAAGAGCGATACGTCCGTCTCGACGCGGCGAGCCGCCTTGAGATAGGGGGAGTCGGGCCGGACGGCGGGGTTCTTGATCACCATGTCCGCGCTCGAGAAATCGTCCATTTCGTGCTTCCCCAGCACGAGCCGCACCCGGGTCCCGGCGAGGGACTCGACCGAGGAGGCGAGGGCGGCCGAATCCTTCATGTCGGTGACGGTCACCTCCGCGCCTTCTCCGGCGAGGAAGCGCGCGGTCGAGAGACCTCCCCCGTGGAGGCCGAGGCCCATGACGGTGATCCTCATGCCCCTGAGGTCGGATCGGGAAAGACGCTCATTCGTCAAGGACGTACTCCTTCTGGTCGCGTTCGTCGAGGTACGGCCGCATCCTAATCCGCGACCAAGGTTCCTGCCAATCGGGAGGCACGAGGGCCCTGAGCTCCGCGAATCCGGGCATGTCCTCGGAGAAGGAGCGGGAGCGGAGGGCTTCCTGGATCCCGTCGATGGCGGGCTCGATATAGGAGAGGGCCCGCGAGAGGAGGGGAATCCCGGTTTCCCTGCCCGCGGCGTCGAGGGCCGTGCAGGCGTGGCAGATCGTCCGGTACTTGCAGACGAGGGGATAGTAGGGATGGGTCGACGTTCCCGGCCGCAGGAAGAGCTTGGACGCGTACTTGGTGATGTCCATGTCCATCCAGATGCCCCTGACCATGTATCCCTTGCCCGTCTCCCCGATCCAGGTGTCCGATACGAGCTGGCGGATCGCGAAGGAGGAGGGCCTCCCTTCCGCCTCGCTCGCCGAGACGAGGGGGATGAGGTCGCTTTCGAAGAAGAGCTTGTTCGCGGAGAAGGCCGCAGTGCGGTCGTTGTCGCCCCTCCGCGAGATCCTGTCGTGGACGGGCCTGCAGGAGATGTCCAGCCTGAGCAGGTACAGGTAGAGCTCGTCCGCCGCGCGGTACACGCGGCAAAAACAGGGACGGGCGATTTCCGACGCGTCGAAGAAGTACGAAAGGCCGGAGAGGAGCGCGGGAGCCGCTTCGGCCGCCGAGGCGATGAAGGACCTGAGCGCTTCCAGGTAGCCCGGGGAGGGCATGGCGATCCTGACGTCGTGGTGGATAGGGAAGGAGGGCACCTCGACCTCGCGTTCGAGGAGAAGGTACGACTCCTCTCCCTGGGTGAAGCGGATCGACCAGGGCCTCGAGGAGGCGGGCGGGATAGAGGCGATGATCCTGTCGCACTCGGGATCGGCGCTCGAAGGCCGTATCTCCGAAGAAAGCTGGTCCATCAGTCCAATACTAGCCTCGAGCGCGGGGAATCGCAACGGACCGGGGAACCCCGCGGAGCCGAAATCCTTTGCGCTCCCGCGATAATCGCGATACAATGGACGCATGAAGCGCACCATCCTGTCCTTGGCCCTCGCGGCGGCGTCCATCGCGGCCCTCGCCGCTTCCGAGCTGGTCGTCGGCACCGCCACTATCGTCTACGCCGAGGGGACCGATCTCACCGTCGTCAGGGGCCCCCGCGAGATACCGCTCAAGAACCCCGTCGGGGAAAAGCTCCTTCCCGGCGATTACGTCCAGACGGGCAGGGGAAGCGCGGTCGAGATCGTCACGCTTCCCCGCGGCTCCGTGCTCCGCGTCGCCGAGAACACCACTTTCCGCGTCCTCGGATCGGGCGAGGGCGAGGCCTGGGGGATCGAGCTCCTCTACGGACGGATCCGCGCTCGGGCCGAGGGAACGGGATCCTACGAGGTCCGCGCCGGCGGGAGCGTGGCGCGCGCCGCGGGAGCGGACTTCGGCATGGACATCGTCGTATCCCGCGGAACCGCGGGAGTGCAGGGAAGCGCGGAGGTCTATTGCTTCGAGGGGAGCGTCGCGGTATCCCCGGCGCAGGCCGGCGCCGCCTCCCAGCCCCTGATACTCGGTCCGGGAAAAGCGGCCTCCGCGCGGAGCGAGGGCGGCGCGGTCGTCATCGGGGCTTCTGAATTGAAACAGGAAAAACGAGAATTCTGGTCGATGCGGAGCTTCAAGTCCGATTACGCGCAGCGCATCGATCTTCCAAAATCTCCCTTCTCCGTGAACGCGGCTCCGGCTGCGGTGGCGGCCGCCGCCGCTCCTGCCGCGACCGTCGTGGCGCCCGCATCAGCGCAGATCGCCGTCGCGGCAGCTGCCGCGACGCCGGTTCCGGCGCCCGCGGCGCAGACGGCCGCCCCAGCTCCCGTCCCCGTGGCTCCTGCGGCCGTCCAACCCGCGGCGCCCGTTCCTCCCGGCGCCGCTCCCGCGTACGTTCAGGCCACCGAGGTCGTCGAAGCCGTCGAAGCTCCCGTGATCGCGGCGGAAGCCGCGCCGGCGAGCCCGGCAGCCGTCGAGACGGCTACCGCTCGGCCTATCGACGTCGATCTCGCTCGGTACAAGAAACAGGTGATGGCCAAGAACGCCCTCATCGGCGCGGGGGGCCTCATCAGCGCGGGAGGCGTCGGCCTCCAGATATGGTCCGCCATCAGGCTCAGGGACGACGCGGCGGACCTCGAGGCGCAGGACATCCTCCTGATGGGCGTCTCGACCTCCGTCGTGGGCGTCGTGGTAGGCGTCATCGGGCTCGTCGCGAATCCTTCGACCCCGCGCTAGGGCCCGGAGCGCTCGGACCGAACCGGGCGCTCGCGCGGCGGGCCTGAGGGGAGGGGCGGGTTTTCGAATCGCCGCTAGCCAAGGAGCCCGGACGAGGCCATAATAGGCCCATGGACATCATCAACGTGAACATGTTCACGAGCAAGGGCGACGTGATCATCTCGCTGGACGGCGCCAAGGCCCCCGGCACCGTCGCGAATTTCCTCGCCTACGTGGACTCTGGCTTCTACGACGGGACCATCTTTCACCGCGTCATCCCCGGTTTCATGATCCAGGGCGGCGGCTTCAACCCCGGCATGTCGCAGAAGAAGACCCGCGCCCCCATCAAGAACGAATCCACGAACGGCCTCTCGAACCTCCGCGGCACCATCGCCATGGCCAGGACGAGCGATCCGGATTCGGCCACGGCGCAGTTCTTCATCAACCTCGTCGACAACAAGGCGCTCGACCGGAAGGGGCCGGGAGCCCAGGCTGCCGGTTATTGCGTCTTCGGCCACGTGGTGAGCGGCATGGAGGCGGTCGACGCCATCGCCGCCTGCGTCACGGGATCCAAGCCGCCCTACGACGACGTCCCCCTCGAGGACGTCGTCATCCTCAAGGCGCTCAGGGCCTAGAGCGGGGCGATGGCGAATCGGAGCGCGCTGGAGCGGACGCTCCTCCTCATACTCCTCGGCCTCGCCATCGTCATGGCCGCCATGACCGTCGCCGGCTTCATCGCGGGCAAGCGCCCCGGCGACGGTCTCAGGCCCGCGTCCGTCGAACGCGAGAGCCCGAGCGAGGGCGAATCCGAATACGACGGCTTCGGAACCCAGCGCCTCAAGCTCAAAAACGGCGGCGTCCTCGTCTTTCGCCCCGTGCTCTCGTACCGCTCCGACGGCGCGGCCCCCCGCGAGGAAATCATCGCCAAGAAAGGCGAGCTCCTCGCCGCCATGGTCCGCGTCCTCGACTCCAAAGACCGCGAAGGGCTCTCGCCCGCCCAGGAAGGCCGCGTAAAAGCCGAATTCCTCGATTCCTTCAGGACCATCCTCTCCGTGACCAGCATCACCGGAATCTATTTCCTCGACTACGAAATCCTCGACTAATCCATAAGGCGAGCGCCGCGATGACTCAACCTAAAGGCGATCTTCCTCAGGCGCTTCTTTTAAGGCGAGCGTAGCGATGCCTTCCCCGGTGAAGCCGACACTTTGAGTGCCCCCGCTAAAGGCGAGCGTAGCGATGCCTTCACCGGAAGGGCTTCTCCTTCATGCCTCGACCGAAAAGGCACGGGGATCGACGAGAATAAATGAAGGCTGAGTTGTTAGCTCGCATAAAGGATCAAAGCGAGCGGTGCGAAGCCTTCATTTATTCTCGCCGATTCCCGTGTACTCTTTGACGAAACCCATCACATGGCGTAAAATGCCCATCCGTGAAGAAATCGAAGCGCGTCGCCGAGCTCGAATCGCTCATACGCAGGCACCAGGACCTTTACTACAACGGACAGCCCGAGATCTCCGACGCGGAGTTCGACGCCCTCTGGGACGAGCTCGAATCCACCGATCCCGAGAACCCCGTCCTCTCCCGCGTCGGGAAGGACGACGCCGACGGCTTCCCGAAGGCCGACCACCTCATACCGATGGGGAGCCAGGCCAAGGCGCAGGACCCCGAGGCTTTCCTCAAATGGGCGAACAAGGTCGGTCACGCGCGCTTCCTCGTCCAGCACAAGCTCGACGGCGCCAGCCTCGAGCTCCAGTACCGCGATGGCCGCTTCGAGAAGGCTGTTACGCGGGGGGACGGCGTCCGCGGCGACGACGTCACGCAGAACGCGCTCAGGATGAACGGCATCCCGAGGACCATCGACGGGAATTTCTCGGGCGGCGTGCGGGGCGAGGTCCTCATGTCGCGCAAGGTCAAGGCCGAGAGCTTCCCGGACGCCGCGAATTGCCGCAACGCCGCGAACGGCATCATGAAACGCAAGGACGGACAGGGCGCGGACAAGCTCGACGTCGTATGCTACGACGCCGCGCACGCGAACCGCGCAGATTTTTTCAAAAGCGAGACCGAGAAGCTTTCCTGGATAAGGAAGCAGGGATTCGCCGTCGTCGAGCAGGCCGTCATCGATACGGCGGACGGCGTCAACGAGTACCGGGCCAAGATCATGGACAAGCGCCCCGGCCTCCCCTACGACATCGACGGACTCGTGGTTAAGAGCGACGAAATCGATCCCGAGGACATGAAGCGGGCCCGTCCCGAAAAGCAGATCGCCTACAAGTTCTCCCTCGAGGAGGCGGTCTCGGTCCTCAGGGAGGTGGAATGGTCCGAATCGGGCGCGACGTACACGCCCATCGGCGTCATCGATCCCGTCCAGCTCATGGGTACCACGGTGAAGCGCGCGAACCTCTGCAACCCGGACATGCTCCGGAAGATGGATTTGCGCATCGGCTCGAGGATCGTCATAACGAAGCGCGGCGAGATCATCCCCAAGATCGAGGCCCTCGTCGAGAATCCGAAGGGCAGCTCGGCCATTCCCTATCCTCGGGCCTGCTCCTGCGGAGCGAAGCTCGTCGACGAGGGGACGCGGCTTTTCTGCCCCAATCCCGCCTGCCCGAAGCGGGCCCTCCACCGCATCCTCAAATGGATCTCCACGCTCGATATCCTCGATTTCGGCGAAACCCTGGTGCGTCGGCTCTTCGATTCAGGAAGGGTGCGGACCATCCCTCAGCTCTACGGGCTCGGCGCTGAGGAGCTCGCCGAGTACGAGCGCATGGGGATCGTCCTCGCGCGCAAGGTCCTCCGGAACCTCTACGCGAAGGAGGAGCTCGATCTTCCGCTCTTCATCGCGGGTTTCGACATCGAGGGCATCGGGGAGCTCATCGCCGAGCGATTCGTGCAGGCGGGATACTCGACCCTGGACGCGCTCCGCTCCGCGAAGAAAGAGGACCTCGCCGCCATCCACGGCGTCGGCGAGCTCACGGCCGAGGCCCTCCTCGCGGGGCTCGACGAGCTTTCTTCCGAGATGGACGAGCTCCTCGCGACGGGCAGGGTGAGGATCGCCGCGGCGAAGGCGGCGGGCCCCCTCGCGGGGAAGAGCTTCTGCTTCACGGGCGAGCTCTCGAGCATGAAGCGCCCGGCCGCGGAGTCGAAGGTTCGCGCGCTCGGAGGCACCTCGAAATCATCGGTGACGAAGGACCTCTCCTACCTCGTCACCAACGATCCGGCATCGGGAAGCTCCAAGAACGAAAAAGCCAAGTCGCTCGGGGTGAAGATCCTGAGCGAGGGGGAATTCCTCGCGATCATCGGGGAGGGGGCATGAACATGTCGCGCAGGTCCAAGGCCTGGCTCGTCGCCGTGCTCGTCGTCGCGGCGCTCTTCGCCGGGACATCGGTCCTCGCCGTCATGGCGGGGACGAAGCTCGACCGCCTCTCGGAGGCGATCGCCTCGCTCGAGGAGGAAACGATTCCGCTCAAGTTCAAGGTCCTCGACCGCGGCGCTGAGGGCCTCAGGGTCAGGATCAAGTTCCAGGACCGCGACGGAAAGGACGCCGGCGAGACCGAGGCCGTCCTCGCGGGGAAGAGCCTTTACCTCGATTTCGCGGTGGTCATGAAGGACGGATCCTACGTCGCCTTTCCCGCGGCTATTTTCACGGACGAGGTCCCGGCCGCTCGCGGGAAGAAGCTCTTCTCCGTCTACGACGTCGGAGGATATCCGGCGATCTTCAGGAAGAAGGGGATGGATGCCCGGGACTTCCGCTCCTTCGCGGCCCTCTTTCTTTCCCTCAAGCTCGGCAGGCGGGAAGGCGGCGGGTTCGGTTCGGCGGTGCACGACGTCGCAGAGATCGGCTCGTTCAAGCCCGGTATCGTCTACAAGGCGGTTTCGCGCAAGAAGGGCGGCATCGAGGTGATGGAGGATTAGCATGGACGACGGCCTCATGAAAGCGGCCCTGGCCCTTTCCAGGACCATAGCATGGCTCTTCGCCTCGAAGGCGGGCCTCCTCACCCTGCTCGTCGTTTCCTGCGCGCTCGTGGTCTTCAGGCTCTCCTTCGCCGCGAGGAGATCCGTCCTCCTCGAGAAGGCGGCCGGCAAGAAGGGCGGCTTCATGGCGGGCGCCCGGGGCGCGGCTAACGAGGCGGCGTCGGGCGCGGCCTGGGCGGCGTCCAACCTGCCGACTCTCGTCGCGAGCCTCGCGGTCCTCGCCCTCGTCGTGGGGCTCTCCGGCGTCGTGACGAGGTTCGAGGAGTACCTGGGCCTCCAGGAGCGGATCCGCGAATATTCGATCGTGCTCAAGAACCTCGAGGCGCGGACCCGGGTCGCCCGCGTGGAATGCCTTTCGAAGGCCGGAGCCAAAGGCCGTTACCTCGTCGAGTACTACGGGGGCGGGGAGGACGGAAAACCGGCGTCGCGCGAGGAATTCGAGCTCGAGGGGGAGGAGATATACCTCGACGCCCTCGTCCTCAATTTCGACTACGCGGGAATAGCCTCGGGTGAGCGCGTGAACGTGGCCGTCCCGTACCGCGCCTTCTCCGACCTCGTGCCGCAATCGAAGGGCAGGGTACTCGCGTTTTCGGACGCCGCGGGCCGCCCGTTCTACCTCTCCCGGAACGAGGAGGATATCCGCGGCATGCCCAAGGACGCTTACGACGCGAGGATCGACGAGATCTCCGCGATGTTCAAGAGCGATTCCGAGGCGCGGAAGGCCGGCGTCGTGCGGAGCGTCTACGGCAACGCCGTGCACCGCCCGCTCAGGAAGGGAGAGGCCTTCATCGTCTGGGTCGAGCAGTCGGGCGGGCTCACCATTAAAGAGGAAAAGGACTTCTAGTGGGTTCAGCCGCCGTTTTCACGGTTTCCATCAAGGTCCTGCCGCGAGCTCCACGGGACGAGCTCGCGGGCCGGAGGGGGGACGAGATCCTCGTCAGGCTCAAGGCGCCGCCCGTGGATGGCAAGGCCAATGAGGCGCTCAGGGCCTTCCTGGCCGAGAAACTCGGCTGCCAACGGTCGGAAATCGAGATCCTGCGGGGCGAAACGGGACGCCATAAGGCCGTAAGGCTCCCGGTCAGCGCGAAAGCGGCCATGGACGCCGCCCTGGAGGGGAGCGAGGGGTAAGCCCGCTGGGAGGCCCCCTTCCTCCGCATTCGATGCCTTGACACGGCATCTTCTTCCGTTGTATTCATTTTAGTCACATTCGCCGTTCCGAGCGCCCGGCGCTCTTATGATCGGACTCAGGCGACGGGACCGCCCTAAGGGCGGCGAAGCGCCAGGACAAGGGGAATCCACGGTATGTACGCGCTCATTGAGTTCAAGGGAAAGCAATACAAGGCCGAGAAAGGCTCCCTCCTCACGGTCGACAGGCTCGAAGGGGAGAAAGGGACCAGCGTCGACATCGCTTCGGTCCTCCTCGTATCCGATGGGGACAAGGTGAAGGTCGGCTCGCCCTACGTGGCGGGCGCCTCCGTAAAGGCCGTCGTCGAGGACCACGTGAAGGGCGAGAAGATCACGGTCTTCAAGTACATCCCCAAGAAGGACAACCGCCGGACCCACGGCCATAGGCAGTCGTACACCACGATCAGGGTCCAGGACATCCTGGGGGCCTGAGCCCCGTGGTGGAAGCCCTGCTCGTCGCGGACTCGGGCGGAAGGATCAGGTCCTTCCGCGGAAGGGGTCACGCGGGGCGGGGAGCGCCCGGCTCGGATCCCGCTTGCGCCGCCTTCAGCCTCCTCGCGAGGACGGCATGGGAGGCGCTCGACGGGATAGAAGGCGTGGCCGTGAAAGGCGACGCCGGAGCTCCGGGCGAGCTCTCGTTCACCGTGACGTCCTGCGCCGAGGCGGCGCTGGACCGAGTGGCGGGGCTCACGGACTTTTTCCGCGCCGGGCTCCTGAGCCTCGAGCGCGATTTTCCCGGATCGTTCCGGATCATGGTTCAGAAGGAAGGAAGGGACCGAAATGGCTAAAGGCGGCAAGGCTTGTAACGGCAGGGACTCCAATCCCCAATATCTCGGCATGAAGGTCGCGGGCGGCGAGATCGTTCCGGCCGGCTCCATCATCATCCGCCAGCGCGGCACCAGGATCCACGCCGGCGAGAACGTGGGCGTGGGCAAGGACGACACCCTCTACGCCAAGGCGACGGGCAAGGTCGTCTTCAAGGAATACCGCGGCCGGAAATACGCCGGCATCGAGGCGGTCGAGGCATAAAGTCCGTCCGCGGCAACGCGGTCAGGCGGCGCTTCGCCGTCGGCAGGGAGCCGCCCGCTGGCCGGGCGGCTTTTTTATTTTCAGCGCTCCGGAGGCGGGGACATGGTCAAATTCGCGGACGAGGTCCTCATCGAAGTCTCCTCAGGCAAGGGCGGGAACGGCTGCATCTCCTTCAGGCGCGAAAAGTACGTCCCGAAGGGCGGTCCCGCGGGCGGCGACGGCGGACGCGGCGGGGACGTGGTGTTCCGCGTCCGACGCAACCTCCGGACCCTCGCCCACCTCCGCTACGCCAAGCGCTACGCCGCCAAGCCGGGCCAGGACGGCATGGGCAGCAACAAGCACGGCGCGAACGGGGAGGACATGGTCATCGAGCTTCCCCCGGGCAGCACCGTGAAGGACGCGGAGACGGGCGAGGTCCTGCGGGACTTCACCTTAGGCGACGAGCCCTGGGTCTACCTCCGCGGGGGGAACGGGGGCTGGGGAAACACCCATTACAAGTCGAGCGTGAACCAGGCGCCGCGCTTCGCGCAGCCGGGGCAGCCCGCCATCTCGGCCAAGGTCCGCATCGAGCTCAGCATCATCGCCGACATCGGCCTCCTCGGCTTCCCGAACGCCGGAAAATCGACGCTCCTCGACGCCTTCACGAACGCCCGCCCCAAGATCGCGCCCTATCCCTTCACGACCAAGATCCCCAACCTCGGGGTTCTCTCCGCCTTCGACCGCGACCTCGTGATCGCGGACATCCCCGGGATCATCGAGGGCGCCCACGAGGGCGCCGGCCTCGGCATCCGCTTCCTCAAGCACATATCGCGGGCGAGCGCGCTCGCGTTCCTCATCGACTGCTCGGAGGAGGGCGCCCTCGGCGCCTTCCCCGTCCTCCTCGCGGAGCTCGAGAGCTTCAGCGCGGAGACGGCGGCCAAGCCCAGGATCGTCATCGGTACCAAGATGGATCTCGAGGGCGCCCGCGAACGCTTCGAAGAGCTCTCGCGCTCTCTCCCGGGCGAGCGCTGCATCCCGATGTCCGTCTGGACGAAGGAGGGCTTCGACGAGGTCAAGAACGCCTTCTTCGGCTTCGTCGTACGCTCCGAGGCGCGGGACGAGGGGGGAGGGGAGCCTTGAAAGCGGTCATCCTCGGCGGATCGTTCAATCCGGTCCACGTCGGGCACCTCATCCTCGCCGAGGAGGCCCTGGACGCCCTGGACGCGGACGTCGCCTACCTCATCCCCGCCGCGCACGCGCCGCACAAAGATAAGCCCGCGGGAGCCTCCGACGGGGACAGGCTCGAGATGCTCAGGCGATCCGTCGCCGGGGACGAGCGCATGCGCGTCCTCTCCTGCGAGCTCGACCGGGGCGGGACATCGTACACCGTCGACACCCTCTCCTGGCTCCGGCGCGAGGGATTGGCGGATGAGCGGCCGTACCTCCTCCTGGGCGACGATCTCGTCGCCGGCTTCGGTTCCTGGAGAGAGCCCGACACGGTCGCGTCCATGGCGCGGATCGTCCTGGCCCACCGGAACTCCGCCGAGCATCCGCCTTTCCGCTGGCCCCACGAGAGGATCGAGAACTCCCTTATTCCCGTATCGTCGACGCGCGTACGGGAGCTCGCCGCCTCGGGACGGCCCTTCCGCTATCTTGTCCCCCCGGCCGCGTTCGAGTACATTCGTTCGCATGGCCTCTACGGCACGGACGGGGAGCGCGGCGCGTGAGACGGATTAAGCTGGACAAGTCGATCCTCTTCCTCGTGATCATCATCGCGGTGGCGGCCGCCGTCGCGGTATCGGCCTTCCTCTTCCTCAAGACGGACGAGGTGAAGTCCGCTCTCGAGAACGACCAGATCCTCAAGATGCTCTTCATCGTCGAGGACGGGGGGAAACCCCTCTCCACCTTCGCCTTCTTCTATTATCCCCCGACGAAGAGGGCCGCGCTCTTCGACATCCCGGCGGAGACGGGCCTCATCATCCCCTCGCTCAAGAAGGTGGCTGGCGTCGGGATCCTGTTCAAGCCGTCCAATCCCGCTCCGTACCGCGACGAGGTCTCGCGCCTCCTCTCCACGGAAATCCCGCTGTACTTCGTACTGCCCGTGGACGGCCTCGCCGAGATCGTCGACCTCATCGACGGGGTGGAACTCTTCATACCGAATCCCGTCGAGACCGAGATCGACGGGCGAAAGGCGCTCTTCCCCCAGGGCTCGCGCCTCTTCGACGGGGACAAGCTCAGGGACTACTTCAGGTACGAGGACCCGGACGAGACAGAGGGCGAGCCCACGGCGCGCAGGCAGAAGGCCTTCATTTCCCTCCTCAAGCGCCTCTCGGAGCGGTCGGACTACGTCTCCGACGACGCCGTCCTCGGGCAGTTCCGCTCGAGGATCCGCACCAACGCATCCGAGGCCGCCATGAAGCGGCTATTCCGCTCCCTCGACGGACTCGACGCCGAGCGAATCGTTCCCTCGCGCGTGCAGGGAGCGGTCCGCGAGGTGGAAGGGGAGAAGCTCCTCTTCCCGCACTACGACGGGGAACTCCTCAAGGACATCGTGAGGCAGAATCTCAACGCGCTCGCCAACGCGGGCGGAACGGGCGGGGGCGAACGCATCTTCACCCTCGAGATCCTCAACGGGACCGCGATCAAGGGCCTCGCCAAGCGCGCGGCCTCCCTCTACGAGAGCTTCGGCTACGAAGTGCTCCGCTACGGCAACGCCGAGGCAGAGGACACGGAGAAGACGGCTCTCGTGGACCGCTTCGGCGACGAGGCGGCGGCGAAGGACGTCGCCCAGGTAATCCGCTGCGGAATCATCTCGAAGCCCGGGCCCGGCGACGCCGCGCCCGAAGGCGGCGCGGATTTCGTCATTCTGATAGGGAAGGACTTCAATGGCCGATATTGCGTCGAATGATTCAGGCCGCGCGAGGGCCGGGCGGATCGAGGAGGAGGCCGTCGCCATCGCTCGCCTCCTCGAGGAGCACAAGGGCCGGGACGCCGTGGCGCTGGACCTGCGCGGCCTCAATTCCTGGACGGATTTCTTCGTCATCGCCACGGCGACGAGCTCCACGCACCTCAAGGGCCTCATGAGGCACGTGAAGGAGCGGGTCAGGGAGCTGGGCATCGAGGTTCTCCACGGCCATTCCGCCATCGATGACGACGAATGGAGCTTCATGGACCTGGGAGACGTCGTCGTGCACGTCATGTCCGAGAGCGCCCGATCCTTCTACGAACTCGAGCGGCTCTGGCACCAGGCGAGGGTTCCATACCGGGGCGGCTCCACCCCCTCCACATGAA
The DNA here is from genome assembly GCA_964399285.1 of uncultured Spirochaetales bacterium. Taxonomy (GTDB): domain Bacteria; phylum Spirochaetota; class Spirochaetia; order Treponematales; family JBGSOB01; genus CAYNQK01. Next base: position 66,023 of record CAYNQK010000004.1, read on the forward strand.
AAAAAAGACCCCCGCGGCAGCGGGGGTCCACTAAACGGGGCGGCTCGCGGCCGCCCGCGCTCATTCGTCGAAATCCTCGTAGTCGAGGTCGTCGTCGTATTCGAACTCGTCGTCGTCCTCGTCGCCTTCCTCTTCCTCGTCCTCTTCGTCTTCCTCGTCGAAATCGTCATCGTCGAAGGACTCGTCCTCATCGTCGTCGAAGGCGTCGTCCTCGTCGGCGTCCTCCTCGTCCTCATCCTCGTCCTCGTCCGCATCGTCGAAATCGTCGTCCTCGACGTCCTCGTAGTCGTCATCCTCCTCGAAATCGTCGTCGTCGAAGTCGTCCCCCATGAGATATGCGGGAAAAGCCCCGACGGGTTCGTCGGCGCCCGCGGAAAGGAGCAGCAATCCGTCGGCCGATTCATCGATGCGTTCGTGGTTAAGCGGGATCATTCCGTCTCCCCTCCTTGAAATAGAGCCCCCGGAGGCCCCCGGGCGACCCTCCCGCGCCCGGGGGGGCGTCAGGACATCGCAAATCTAAAAGAGACTTCGGAGGTCTGTCAACTGAATTCTCTCCTTTTTTACGATTTCCGCGTAGAGACCGAAATGAGGAATTCAGCCACGCCCGCGTCCACCTTCCAGGTCTGCCTATCGGCGAGGTGGGGCACCGCGGCCCTGACGTTGGAACCGGTGACGACGGTCGGAGGCGTGATGGCGCAGTCCACCCCGTGCCTCGCGAGCGTGTTCACCGCTCGTCCGGCGAGCTGGTTGGCGAGCTCGGCGGCGGTTTCGCGGAGAAAGGAGCCGTCTCCCTCCCCGATCGATATCCCGGAATGGCTCGTCATGCGGCGGGCCACGGAGGCGAGGGCCGAACCGATGAATCGGAGGGTGAGGAAGCCCGATAAGCCGCCGGCGAGCCCCACGGTGCAGAGTATATCGGCGCCGATTCCGTCCTCGTCCCCGGAGGGCACGACCACGGCGCCGGGAAACCCCGATTCCAGCAGGACCTCGCCGAACGCCGAGCCGAAGGCGGCTCTCTTGTCGTCTTCCATGCGATCACTATGAGGCATGGCGGGCGCGAAAGCAAGGGGATGCGGCAGGCGATCCCGCCGTCTTGAATCTATCCGCCCGCGGGGCATATAGTCGGTCCATGGACGCGGACAACTTCGATACACTCCTCAGGCTGGCCCTGGAGGAGGACCTGGGAGAGCGGGGCGACGCTACGAGCAAGGCTATTTTCGCTCCGGGCGACTCGTGCGAGGCCGTCCTGGTTTCCAAGGATTCGGGCATCCTCTGCGGCGCGGAGCTCTTCTCGAGGGTCTTCGAGCGGATCGACCCGTCCATCGAGCGCGTCCTCCTCAAGAAGGACGGGGACGCGCTCTCCCCCGGCGACGTGGTCGCGCGCTTAAGGGGCTGCACCATCGGCATCCTGGAAGGCGAACGCACAGCCATCAATTTCATCGCCTTCCTCTCGGGCATCGCCACCAGGGCGAACAGGATGCAGGCGATCGCCGCCGCCTCGGGCAGGGCCGTCGTCATCGACACGCGCAAGACTGTCCCGGGATACCGCGCCCTCTCGAAGTACGCCGTGAGGACGGGCGGCGCGGGGAACCACCGTATGGGGCTCCACGACATGGTCCTCATAAAGGACAACCACCAGGACGCCTCGGGCGGGATCGCCGAGGCGGTCAGGAGGGCCCGCTCGGCGTGGGGTTCGTCCCTGGCGGTGGAGGTCGAGGCGAGGAGCGTCGACGACGTCCGCGTCGCGCTCGGACTCGACGTCGATTGGATCATGCTCGACAACATGGACGAGAAGGCATGCGCGGCCGCGCTAGCGCTTCCTCGGCCGCCGCGGAATCCCCCCGTGATCTTCGAGGCATCGGGGAACATGGACGAGGACCGCGTAGGCCGCTATTCAGCGCTTGGCGTGGACAGGATATCAGTCGGCGCGCTCACGCATTCCGTGCGCGCCTTCGACTTCTCCCTTAGGATCGCGGGAGGCCGGAAATGAACGCCAAGGCCGAGAGCTTCGACGTCCTCGTCATCGGCTCCGGGATCGCGGGCCTGTCGGCGGCCATCCGCGCCGCCGAAGGCGGTTGCCGCGTCGCCGTCATAACCAAGGAAGCTTCCTTCTCCGAATGCAATACGCATTACGCCCAAGGGGGCATCGTCGCCGAGGGGGAGGACGATTCCGTCGAGCTCCTCTCCGAGGACATATCCAGGGCGGGCGCGTACCTCAACAACTCCGAGGCCGTGAGGATCGTGGCCGAGGAGGGGCCCGTCGCCGTGCGCGAATTCCTCATCGACAAGGTCCGCGTCCCCTTCTGCCCCGGCGGCGACGGAAAGCCGGACCTCACGCGCGAGGCGGCGCACTCCGTGAGGCGCATTCTCCACGTGAAGGATCGGACGGGCGCGGCGATCGAGGACAGGGTCCTCGAATACGCGAAGGGCGTTCCCGGGATATCCTTCTTCTCCTCCTCCGCCGCCATCGACGTCATCACCAATACGCATCATTCCATGGACGTCGAGCAGCGCTACGCTCCAAAGCGCGCCCTCGGCGCTTACGTCTACAACGAGAACACCGGAGAGGTCATACCCTTCCTGGCGCGATCGACCATCCTCGCCACCGGAGGAGCGGGCAACCTCTACCTCCACACCTCCAATCCCCCGGGCGCAACGGGAGACGGCATCGCCATGGCTTACCGCGCGGGCGCCGAGATCGTCAACGCCGAATTCATCCAGTTCCACCCGACGGTGCTCTTCCATCGGGACATAAAGCGCTTCCTCATCAGCGAGTCCATGAGGGGGGAAGGCGCCCGCCTCATGAACCGCGCGGGCGAGTACTTCATGGAGCGCTACCAACCGGGGCTCAAGGACCTCGCCCCGCGCGACCAGGTCGCGCGCGCCATCTATCTCGAGATGGAATCCACGGACTCGAGCTACGTCTTCCTGGACACCTCGGAGATGAAGGTCGACCTCGCCGAGCGCTTCCCCTCTATCCACGAGACCTGCCTCAAGGGCGGGATCGACATAAGCAAGGAGCCCATTCCCGTCGTTCCCGCCGCCCACTACTTCTGCGGGGGCGTGAAGACGGACATGCGCGGCGAGACCGCCGTCCGCGGGCTCTACGCGGTGGGCGAGACGGCCTGCACCGGGGTACACGGCGCGAACCGCCTCGCGTCGGTCTCGTTGCTCGAGGGCCTCGTGTTCGGCCTCCGGGCGGGAGCGCGCGCCGCGGCGGAGGACGAGAGCCCCTCGGCCGCCCTCCAGAGGTCCATTCCCGACTGGGTCTTTCCCGCCGACGAGGAGGGCGCGGACCCCATCCTCATCGCCCACGACCTCCAGAACATCCAGACGACGATGTGGGACTACGCCGGCATCATCAGGACGAAGAAGCGCCTCCAGCGCGCGATCGCGGACCTCAATTACCTCGATCACCGCATCGAGAGCTTCTACCGATCGGCGAGGCTCTCCCGGAGGCTGCTCGAGCTCCGCAACGCCGTCATAACGGCTTCCCTCATCGCGAGGGCCGCCCAGGCCAATCCGGTATCGGTCGGCTGCCATTACGTGCGGCCGGGCGGCGGGGTTTGACACTGAAAGCCCCTTCGAGCTATCATCCATCGCCCGCTTCCCGGACCGCGAGGGCCTTCGCTCCGGCGAAGCTCAACCTCCACCTGGAGGTAGGGGAGCGGCGTCCGGACGGATTCCACGGCATCCGATCCCTCTTCCAAGCCATTTCCCTCGGGGATAGCCTGGAAATAGCCGCGGACGGACGCGAGGGCGTTTCCATCGAGGGGGACTTCGGTTTCCCCGCGGAGGAGAACATCATCCACCGCGCCTGCCTTCGATTCTTCGAGGCGGCGGGCGGCTCCTTCGGCGTCGCGGTGCGGGTCGAGAAGCGCATCCCCATGGGAGGCGGGCTCGGCGGGGGATCGAGCGACGCGGTCGCCGTCCTGCGCTGCCTGAACGAGCTTTCAGGAAGGCCGCTCGCTCCCGAGGCCCTGTCGCGGATAGCCTCGGGACTCGGTAGCGACCTGCCCTTTTTCCTCGGCGGCCCCTGCGCGTGGGTCGAAGGAAGGGGCGAGCGGATCTTCCCCGTGGAGGCGCGCGGGGACCTGCGTTGCGTCATCGTGGAACCGGGCTTCCCCGTGGGGACGGCCTGGGCCTACGCGGCGCTCGACGGAAGCCGGAAAGGCGGCGCCGTCATCGCCTCCGCGATCGGGATGGAGGAGGCCGCGAGGAGCTACGCGGGAGATCCGCGCTCCTGGCCCTTCCTCAATTCCTTCGAGGAGGTCGTGTTCAGCGCGAATCCCGAACTGCGCCGGATAAAGGAAGCGCTGCTCGGGGAAGGGGCCCTCGCCGCCGGAATGAGCGGATCGGGCTCCTCGATGTACGGGATTTTCATGGATGGGGAGGAATCCGAGCGGGCGGCCGAGCGCTTGGAGGCGGCCGGGCGCAAGGCCCGATCGGCCTTTTTGCTTGCGCGCGGACAGGATGTCATAGTAGAATGAAGGGTGATCGCGCTGCATCGGCGGAAGGAGAGCCTGATGGAGATCACCGACATCCGCATCAGAAAGGTCTCGAGCGAGGGCAAGCTCAAGGCGTACGTGACCGTCACCTTCGATCAATGCTTCGTCATCCATAACGTGAAGATCATCGAGGGCAAGACGGGCGTGTTCATCGCCATGCCCTCCAGGAAGACCCGGACCGGGGAGTACAAGGATGTCGCCCATCCGATCACCCCGGAGTTCCGAGGCCGCCTCCAGGACAAGATCCTGGCGGCGTACGACAACGGGAACGTGCAGGACTCTCCCGACGTGGAGATTTGACTGCTTCCATATACGATGGGACGTCGGCAAGTGGTAAGCCCCCGGGTTTTGGTTCCGGTATTCGCAGGTTCGAATCCTGCCGTCCCAGGGAAACCGCGCTTCGCCGCGCGACGCTAGAAGGAGAGGCTCGTATGGGTAATAGGACATTCAGCGCATCGGTCCGCGCCGAGAGGGGCAAGGGTCCGATCGGAAGGCTCAGGAAGAGCGGGCGCATCCCCGCCGTCATCTACGGCGGCTCGGGGGAGCCCAAGGCGATATCGCTCGACGAGAAGGAGTACGTGAAGGAGCACCACGGCCTCACGGAATCCACCATCGTCACGCTCAAGATCGACGGCGCCGAGCACACGGTCGTCGTGAAGGACGCTCAGTCCGACATCCTCTCGGGGAAAGTCCTCCACGTGGACTTCTACGAGGTGGAGAAGGGCAAGACGCTCCGCGCCCGCGTGTCCTGCCGCCTCGTCGGGACTCCCGAGGGCGTCCGCATGGGCGGCGTGCTCGAGAATCCGACCCACTACGTGGACGTCGAGTGCGATCCGACCGTCCTCCCCGAGCGCATCGACGTGGACGTCTCGAAGCTCCAGCCCAACCAGTCCATCCACGTCCGCGACCTCAAGATCGACGAGCGCGTGAAGGTCTTGAGCTCCCAGGACACGGTCATCGCCCTCGTGAAGTACATGAAGGAAGAGGCCGTCGCTCCCGCCGCCGCGGAAGCGGTCGCTGCCACTGCGGCAGCTCCCGGCGCTCCCGCCGCGGACGCGGGCGCCGCGAAGGCAGAACCCGCCAAGGCGGAAGCCAAGCCGGAAGCCAAGGCCAAGGCGTAATGGCGCTCAGGCGGCGATGTTCGCCGCCTGCACGAGGGGCCCGGGACCCGCGAGGGTTCCGGGCCTTTTTTCAATCCGATTCGACGCGACGCGGGGGTGGCGATGCGATCCTTGAGAGAACGCCTCGTTCAATGCGTCTCCGATTCGCTCTCCGGCCTGGGCGTGCGTCGCGGGGACGCCGTCGTCTCGGCCTACTCCGCCGGTCCGGATTCGACCGCGCTCGCCTTTTGCCTCCGCGAGGCCTCTCCGATAGTCGGTTTCAGCCTCGTCCTCGCCCACGTGGACCACGGACTGAGGCCGGAAGACGAACGCCTCCGCGAAGCCGGAATCGCGCGGAGCTTCGCGGCGTCCATGGGCCTGGAACTCGTCATGGCGGCCATCGAGCCGGGTGCCGTGGAGAGGCTCGCGTCGGAGCGCCGCGCGGGAATCGAGGCGGCCGCGCGTGAGCTTCGATACGGCGCGCTCGAGAAAGAGCGCCTCGCGAGGGAGATTCCGCCGGCGCGGGCCTGGATCGCCACCGGACACACGGCCGATGATCAGGATGAAACCCTCCTCATGCGGATTCTCTCGGGTTCCGGAACGCGCGGCCTCGAGGGCGTGGGGGCCCCCCCCCGGCCGCCCCGGACGCCCCCGCGGCGCGGGCGGCAC
>CAYNQK010000005.1:0-67511 GCA_964399285.1 uncultured Spirochaetales bacterium
CGCGCACCTTCACTTTTTTCGGCAGCGGCTCCGAGCGGCGAGGGCTCGGCGCTCCCGGGAAGGGGCGGGTCCTGGCCGCTAGGCGGGTCATCGGCGCCGAGGGCCGAGGCCGCGAGGAGGATAATGAGCATGGCCGCCGCTTCCCGCGCGCGCATCGCCATAGTATGATGGGAGACGCGCCTTGCGGGCAAGGAGGACGCCCTGGTCGTTTCGATGTTCCGAACGGTGCTGGAACTGCCCGAAATCGGGTCCATCAAGGACAAGCGGAGCGTCGTCCACTCGCTCCGGGACAGGATCCAGCGGAAATTCAAGGTATCCTGCGCCGAGGTCGACCTTAACGACGCGCTCTCCTTTTGCGAGCTCGGCGCCGCGGTGGTGTCCAACTCGAAGGCGCACGGCGAGGCCGTCATGCAGAAGGCCCTCCAGCTGATCGAGGATTCCGGCGAGGTTCGCGTCCATTCTTTCGAGATACACTCGGAGCAGTATTGAGGGCGTCCGAGTTCCGCGGCGCAGCCGTCTGTGGCGTGGCCGTTCGCGGCGACGCCGTTCCGGGACCCGCGCCGGCTGAGTCATGGCCATGATCGGGGGAGACGATGGGAATAACGAGAACGTTGCGAGAAAAGCGAATATTCAATGCGGCTCTGTCTTTAGCCGCCGTGGCGGCGATGGCCTTCGCGGCGTCCTGCCAGAGCGGGGCCCCTGGTCCCGCCCCCGCCGCCTCCCCTCCCCCGGCGCGGCCTGAGAATTCGGCTCGGCCGGAGAGCGCGGCCGCCCGCGAGGAGGCGGAGAAGCTCCTCGCCCTCGCCGTCGACGCGATCGACGCCAATCACCTCTCCGAGGCGATCAAGGACTACGTCGCCGTGCTCGCCATCGCCGAGGGCGACGCGGGCGCGGCCAAGGCCGCGGAGAAGGCGGAGGCCGAACTCACGCGGATAGGGGCGCGGCTCAGCCTGGAGCCCAAGGAGAGCTGGCTGGCCAAGGACGGGACGCAGGTCCAGGGCTCCACGCGCGCCATCGGGAAGGACGCCGCCCTCCAACCCTCGGTCTACCTGTACGAGAACTACGGCGCCGGGAAGGCGCCCGTGCCCGACGCCTCGATCGCCTTCGAATTCGTGGAGAACGGCGGCGTCCTCACGCCCTTCGCCGCCACGGACGCCTACGGGATGGCCAGCGCCAACGTCTCGCGCCTGGAGGATCCGGCGAAGGGCGCCGTGATCAGGGCCTATCCGGTCTTCCGGGTCCGGGGCCGCGCATACGCGTTCCGCTCGGTCTCGCGCGATTTCGCGTACCTCCCGCCCGCGACGACGGTGGTGGTCGCGAGCCTCTCCGAATCTTCCCTCGGCGCGCTCAAGGACAGCCTGACGCCCGAATACCTCTCGCCGACCCTCAAGGAAGCCGGGCTCGACGTCCTCCCCAAGGCGGGCTCGGCGGACCGCGACGCCTTCATGGCCGCCTTCGGCGGCTCTCCGGCCGCCCTCGCCGCGCTCAACGCCGAGGCCCGGGCGGGCTATCTCCTCCTCGTTTTCGTGGACGTCTACAGCATCGCTCAGGTCGAGTACGGCGGGAAGAAGTACAACCTGTTCACCGCTTACGCGAACGCGAGCGCGCGGCTCATGAGGCCGGACGGGACCGTCCTCAGCTCCTTCGCGGCTACCAAGGTCCGGGGCGACGCGGGAGACGCAGCGCAGGCCGTGGACGCCTGCAACAAGGCGGCTAACGCCGCGATCGCGGAATCCATGAAGGCCGAGGCGGGGAAGATCAAGGCCGCTCTCGCGGAATGAGCGTCACGGGGCGGGCCCTTCCCCTTCCGGCTCCGCCCCTCCCCCCGGCTCCGCCTCCCGCCTCGCTCCGCTTCCCGATCCGAGCGCGCGGGCGCGCGAGCTCCTGAGTCCCGTCCGTTCGTCCATGCCCAGTACCGCGCGGTCCACCGCCCCTTTTTTCCCGTCGTCATCGAAGAGGAGGCCCTGCGCGCTCGATTCGCTCTCGAGCCCGGAAAAGCCCACGCCGAGGAGGCGGATGGGAGAAGCGGGGCGGCGCTTCTCGCGGAAGAGCGCCATGGCCACCGCGTAGGCGTCGTCGATCGAGGACACAGGGCGCTTGAGGCTCGACCGCGCCGTTCCGCCCGTGAAGTCCCCGTAGCGGATCTTCACGAAGACCGTCCGGGCGAGGAACCCCTTGCGGTACAGGGAATGGATCGCTTCCTGGCAGAGGTCGAGGAGGACCGACTCGGCAGTCTCCTCGTCCAGGATGTCCCGCTCGAAGGTGCGCTCGGTGGACACGGAGCGGGGGCCGTCGCGCTCCTCGAAGAAGCCGGGATCGATGCCGCGGCAGGCGGCGTGGAGGAATTCGGCGGCGCCCTTGCCGAGCATGCGGGCGATCTCCTCCTTCTCGAGCCGCCTGAGGTCGGCCATCGTCCGGAGGTTGAGGAGGCGGAGGCGCTCCTGGGTCTTCTCGCCCGCGCCCCAGAGCCGCGTGAGCGGCAGGGAATCCATGAAGGCTTCCTCGCAGCCCGGCTTCACCTCGATGAGGCCGTCCGGCTTGGAAGCCGCCGAGGCGAGCTTGGCGAGGAAGCGGTTGGGCGCGATCCCGACGGATACGGTGAGGCCGGTCGCGGCGCGGACCGAGTCCTTGAGGGAGCGCGCGGCCGCGGCGCCCTCGCCGAAGAGCCGCCTCGTCCCCGCCATGTCCAGGAAGGCTTCGTCGATGGAGAGTGCCATGGGCTCGGGGCAGTAGTTCTCGAAGACGGCGAAGACCGCGTCAGAGACCTCCTTGTAGCGCTGCATGCGCACGGGGAGGAAGACGCCGCCGGGGCAGAGCCTCGCGGCCTCGTTGATGGGCATGGCGGAGCGGACGCCGAAGGCGCGCGCCTCGTAGGAGCAGGTCGATACCACTCCCCTGCCGCCCGGCCGCGCACCCACGATGACGGGTTTCCCCGCGTACCCGGGATGGTCGATCTGCTCCACGGAGGCGAAGAAGGCGTCGATGTCCACGTGGAACCAGAGGCTCTGGGCCATGGCTACCTCAGCCGGGCGCGGACCTCGCGCTTGACGACGTGTGAGGCGATGACCGCGTTCCCGGATACCGATGCGCCAGAGCCGAGGCTCACGAGGGTCGCCTCCAGGTCGCCCTCGAAGGAGGCCGGCACGGTGAGCTCGAGGACGAGGGGGGACGGAGGGAGGATGCCCACGCTGAGCTCGGCGGAGAGGCCGTCATCGGAGAGCGCGTAGGGGAAGCTCGAGCCGTAGAGCTCGATCCTGGATTTCGACTTCACGCGGACGAGGGCCCGGTACGTTCCCTCGGGGGCGTCGATCGTCGTCCTGATCCGCTTTCGGGACAGGAAGAATGAGGTATCGACGGCGGCGCGGGGCGGCCGCCGCTCGGCGGGGCGCGGGAGGACCTCCCGCCTGGCTCCCGAGAGGGCCCGCTGGACGCCCGAGACTTCGATGGACAGCCCGGAGAACCGTCCCGGCCCAGACACGGTGACCGTCCCGGAGCCGTCCGGGGCCGCCTCCTCCGTCACGGCAAGGGGCTGGGGCCTGCTTCGGGAATAGGCCGGCCTCAGGGCCGTGAAGGCGGTGACGCCCAGGAATGTGGCGCTCGCGAGGACGAGGACGGGGAGCGTCCGGGAGAAACGAGGGCTCTCGTGCGAGGAGCGGATGATGAGGATCGCCCGGACGATGTAGAGGACGACGGGGAGGTAGAGGAACACGAGCACGACGGATTCCCCGAGCGAGGGGCTAATCAGGATGGCGCGCATGCGATCGCCCTGGACCCAGGCCGCGAGGACGTGGAGCCCGGCCAGGGGGAGGATGCCCGCGAAGGCGAGCACGAGCGTCGCGGGCCTGGACCGCAGCATGATCGAGGCGATGCAGCAGAGGGCCGCCCAGGCGAAGTACAGAGAGAGCGAGACGTCGATGAGCGACGCGATGAAGACGTCCAGGAAGAAGAGGATGACGCTGCCCGCGCTGTACAGGGCTATGGTCGAGGGGATGATCCTGAGCGAGAGGGCCGCGCCGAAGGCCGCGACCATGAGCGCCGCGAGGAGGGCGTGGCGCATGGCCAGGAAGGCCGTTTGGTCGACCCGCCACGCGAGGGGGGAACCCTTGAGCGCGAGGATCGCCCTCAGCGCGAGGGAGCTGGCCCAGACCGCGCCGAGGCAGAAGGCGGCGGAGAGGAAGAGCGCCCAGGAGTCGCGCCTGAAGCCGCGGAGCATTCGGGAGAGCTGGCTCCGCTCGACGAGCGAGGTCATGAAGAAGATGAGGATCACGAGGGCGATGAAGGCGAGGACGAGGACCACGAAGTCCTTCTCGCGGACGGCGAAGGCCCCCGAGGGGAGATCGACGACGAGGTAGTGCCTGTCCCATGCGTACGAGACGCCCTCGGCGTGCCCCTCGACGAAGCGGGCGAGGGCCCGGACCAGGCCGGCGCGGGGGCCGGGCTCGGCGCCGGGCTCCGAGACGAGCTCGATCGCGGGGACGTCCCTGTCCAGGAAGGGCGCGGCCCCGCCGGAGCGTCCGTAGGCCCCGCGCGGCCTCGGCCCGTTCTCGTCCACGACCAGCCCGGCGCGGTAGAACTGGTTGAAGGCGCCGCCGTGGCTGAAACCCAAGCCCTCGGCCGCGAGGGACGAGCTCAGGACCTGGAAAATCCGGTAAGGCGAGACGACGCGCGCCGAGTGGTTCACGACGCGGAGCCGTCCGGACGCGTCGCGCACGTCCACGTAGACCACTTCGTTCAGGCGATTCTGCGGGAGGGCTTCGGCGAGGGCGTCCGACCCGCAGGGGGCCGTAACCCCGGGAAAGGCCTCCGCCGCCGGGTATTCCTCGCCCAGGAATGCGAATTCGAGGGTGAGGGGGGGCTTGCCGCCCCATAGCGCCGAGGCCTCCTCCATGAGGTCGAGGAGGATGATCGCCGGCATCGCGCGGGAGGCGGCGCCTAAGAGCCCGGGAGGCGCGTCGAGGGGCGCCGCGAACACGATCGCGTCTCCGATCGTTCCGGGGCGCGAGCAAACTACCGTCGACGCGTACGAGTGCCATGAGCCCTCGCGTCCGGCGGATTCGATCCGCGCGGAGAAGCCCATGGCCCGCGCCTCGGCGGCTATGAGGGCCGGAAGCCCGGGAACGGGCCGCCCGGGTGACGCGGCGGCGTATACGGCGGCTATCCGGGCGGCGCGGTCCCCCGAGCCGGGAACGGCCCGGGCGGCGCGGTCCCCCGAGCCGGGAACGGCCCGGGCGGCGGCGCAGATGAGGAGCGACACGATGAGGGGAACGGGCCTCGGCTTCATGGCTACGAGCGTCCAGGATAGGTGCGGGCCGCCGGCTGGTCAATACTCGATCGGGAAAGACGTCCGCTCCCCGCCACTCCATCAGGAACGAAATACGTGTTATACTATCGTCCCGGCAGGCCGATCATCGGGAAGGGGGAAGGTCGAGAGGTATGGGAACCGAGAGGAAAAGCATCATCGATCTTCCGCTCAAGCTGGTTCTCACGGACGAGGGGACGACCTTCTTCATCCGCAACAAGAAGAAGATCAACAAGTTCAAGCTGGCGGACAACAAGGAGGAGTACGGGCTCTTCCTCGACAAGTTCTCCCCCCAGAGCATCCAGCGGATGCTCCTCATCGACTACGTGTCCAAGATCGAGATATCCAAGAGCGAGTTCATGTCGAGCCGCCAGGAGATCATGGACCTGTCCAAGCTCATCGTCTACGGCATCCTCTACCGCCAATACGACACCTTCATTTTCACGAGGGTGCTCTCCTCGGAGCTCATCAAGAAGTGGAACCGGCTAAACCCCGCGAACATCATCGACGAGAAGACCAAGATCAACAACGACTACCTCCAGGGCGTCCTCAAGGAGAAGCACGCGATCATCGCCGAGATAAAGCAGCAGATCCTGGCCCCCCTCTACGCCCACATCTCGAGGAACAACGCCCTCCTCCCCGAGGAGAAGAACGTCCAGCTCCTCCTCTCGGAGAAATTCCTCAACAACCTCAGGCCCTTCATCTGGTTCATCATCACCAAATTCCAGGGCGCCGAGGGCTACGAACAGCTCATCAAGGACGTCCGGACTTCGCTCGCGGAGTACATGGAGAAGTCCAAGATCGCCGAATACGTCTCGCTCATGATCATGGAACTCGCCATCAACGCGGAGAACTCCAACCTGAAGCGCGAGGCCAAGAACATCTTCAAGGGGGCCGTGGACATCAACGCCGTCCTCTTCGACCCCAACGTGCGGAAGCAGGTCCTCGAGGCGCTCGAGCGCACCCGCGACCTCGTGTACCTTTCCTGGCAGCTCGGCTCGAAGAGCGCCTCGATCGGTACTCAGGGGAAGCTCCAGATCACCCTCTACAACAAGGAGTCTGAGTACCGGGCCATGAAGGCGAGCTTCGACGACAAGAAGTCCGCCGACCTCAAGCGGAAGAGCCTCATGGACTTCTACCGGGAGATCCCCGACGGCGAGGCCAATACCGAGCTCGGCCTCTACTACCTCTCGTACCTCTCCGAGGCCTGCGAGAAGGTCAACATAAAATTCGAGTCGCTCGTCAACCAGATCAAGGCCTCCGACCTCACGGTCATCACGCTCGTCCTCAACTTCTAGCCCGCGCCCTTTCCGCCTTTCCTTGACATCCCACGGCCGAGTCATTAAGATACAGGCCTTCTTATTCCACTATCCAAGACCCGCGAAGGCGTAACGGAGGACGTTCATCCATGGCGACGACAAAGTACGTGTATTTCTTCGGCGACGGTAAAGCCGAGGGCAAGGCCACCATGAAAGAATCACTGGGCGGCAAGGGCGCGAACCTCGCCGAGATGACCAATCTCGGCATTCCCGTGCCCCCCGGCTTCACGATCTCGACGGAGGTCTGCGCGGCCTACTACGAGAACGACAGGGCTTATCCCGACGGGCTCGCCAGGGAAGTCGAGGACCACCTCGTCAGGCTCGAGAAGCTCATGGGCAAGAAGCTCGGCGACGCGGACGATCCGCTCCTCGTATCGGTACGCTCCGGCGCCGCGGTGTCCATGCCCGGAATGATGGACACCATCCTCAACCTCGGCATGAACGACAAGGCCGTCGAGGGGCTCACGCGCAAGACGGGCAACCCCCGCTTCGCCTGGGACTCCTACCGCCGCTTCATCCAGATGTACGGCGACGTGGTCATGAACGTCCCCCACGAGGAATTCGAGCGCGTCCTCTCCGAGGCCAAGAAGGCCAAGAAAGCGGCCCTCGACACCGGCCTCGACACCGCCGACCTCAAGAAGGTCGTGGAGCAGTACAAGAAGGTCTACAAGGCCCACACCAGGAAGGATTTCCCGCAGAATCCCCTCGACCAGCTCTGGGGCGCGGTCAACGCGGTCTTCGGATCCTGGATGAACGAACGCGCCATCAAGTACCGCGAGCTCTACGCCATCAAGGGCCTCAAGGGCACGGCGGTCAACGTCCAGTCCATGGTCTTCGGCAACTGGGGCGAGGATTCCGGCACCGGCGTCTGCTTCTCCCGCGATCCCTCCACGGGCCAGAACGTCTTCTACGGCGAGTTCCTCATGAACGCCCAGGGCGAGGACGTGGTCGCGGGAATCCGCACGCCCGAGAAGATCGACAGGCTCGCCAAGAAGGACCCCGCCATCTACAAGCAGCTCGTCGGCATCAAGGACAAGCTCGAGCAGCACTTCCACGACATGCAGGACATGGAGTTCACCGTCCAGCAGGGCAAGCTCTTCCTCCTCCAGACCAGGAACGGGAAGCGCACCGGCCAGGCCGCCGTCAAGATGGCGGTGGACATGGTGGGCGAGAAGCTCATCTCCAAGGAGGAGGCCGTGAAGCGCGTCTCCCCCGACGCCATCGACCAGATGCTCCATCCCATGCTCGAGCCCAAGGCCCTCAAGGCCGCCAAATCCCTCGGGAAGGGTCTCAACGCCTCCCCCGGCGCCGCCTGCGGCCAGATCGTCTTCACCGCCAAGGACGCGGAGAAGTGGGCGGAGGAAGGAAAGAAGGTCCTCCTCGTCCGCAAGGAGACCAGCCCCGAGGACATCGGCGGCATGGCCGTGGCCGAGGGCATCCTCACCTCCACGGGCGGCATGACGAGCCACGCCGCCGTCGTGGCCCGCCAGATGGGCACGCCCTGCGTCTCCGGCGCCAAGGACGTCACCATCATCGGGAAGACCATGACCGTGGGCGGGAGGAAGTTCAAGGAAGGCGACTTCGCCACCATCGACGGTTCCACCGGCTGCATCTACCCGGACAAGCTTCCCCTCATTTCGCCCAAGATCTCCAAGGAGCTCGAGACCTTCCTCGGCTGGTGCGACGAGATCCGCGCGGGATCGAACCGCGACGGGATCAAGGGCTTCGACGTCCGCGCGAACGCCGACCAGCCCGACCAGGCCGCACTCGCCTTTTCCTTCGGCGCCGCCGGCGTCGGCCTCTGCCGCACCGAGCACATGTTCTTCGACAAGGCCAAGCTCATGGACTTCCGCGTCATGATCCTGGCGGACACCGCCGAGGCGCGGAAGGCCGCGCTCAAGAAGATCCTCCCCCTCCAGAAGAAGGACTTCCTCGGGATATTCAAGGCCATGAACGGCAAGCCCGTAACCATCCGCCTCCTCGATCCGCCCCTCCACGAGTTCGTCCCGCACGAGAAGGCGGAGATCGACGAGGTCGCCAAGTACATGGGCGTCCAGGCCAAGGACCTCGTGCCAAAGATCCAGAAGCTCCACGAGGCCACTCCCCTGCGCGGCCACCGCGGCTGCCGCCTCGCCATCACGTATCCCGAGATCTACAACGTGCAGGTGGAGGCCATCGCCCTGGCCGCGGCGGAATGCGCCAAGAAGAATATCCCCGTGAAGCCCGAGATCATGATCCCCATCGTCTGCGACGAGCAGGAGATCAAGGTGCTCCGCGCCTCCTCCGAGGAGATCGTGAAGCGCGTCCTGGACAAGGCCGGCGTGAAGATGGACATACAGATCGGAACCATGATCGAGGTCCCGCGCGCGGCCCTCCTCTCCTACAAGATCGCGCAGTACGCGGACTTCTATTCCTTCGGGACCAACGACCTCACCCAGATGACCTTCGCCTTCTCGCGCGACGACATCGGGTCCTTCCTCCCCTCCTACCTCTCCCAGAACCTCCTCGATGTCGATCCCTTCAAGACGGTCGACGAGGAGGGCGTCGGGATCCTCATCAACATGGCGGTCAAGCAGGGCCGCGAGGTGAAGAAGGGACTCAAGTGCGGGATCTGCGGCGAGCAGGGCGGCGATCCCGACACCATCGAATTCTGCTACCGCGCAGGCCTCAACTACGTGAGCTGCTCCCCCTACCGCGTGCCCATCGCTCGGCTCGCGGGCGCGCAGGCCGTGCTCAAGAATTCCAAGTGATCGCCGACCGTTGATTCAGGCGGGCGCCTCCTGGCGCCCGTTTTTTTATGCGATAAAGGGAGGGCGGATGGCGGGATCGAGGGCTTCGGGGAGAAAGGCGAGGATCCTGAGGCTCTACGCGGCCCTCTACGAGGCCTACGGGCCCCGCGGCTGGTGGCCGCTCGTCCGCCGCGCGGGGAAGCGCGGCTTCGACGAGGGCGGGTACCATCCCGGTGATTACGAGTCGCCTCGGACCGCGGCGGACCGGCTCTCGGTCTCCCTCGGGGCTATTCTCACGCAAAACGCCTCCTGGACGAACGCGGACAGGGCCCTCCGCGCGATGGAAGCCGCCGGGCTCATCGACGTCGGCGCCCTGCTCGGCGCCGATACGGGCGTCATCGAGGAGGCCGCGAGGCCCAGCGGTTATTTCAGGCAGAAAACGAGGAAAATCAAGGTGTTCGCGGAAGCCGCGGCGGAGGGACGGTGGTTCTCCCGAGGAAAACCGCCCTCGCGCGAGGGACTCCTCGGGCTTTGGGGGATCGGGGAGGAGACGGCGGACTCGATCCTCCTCTACGCTTTCAGGGTCCCGGTATTCGTCATGGACGCCTACGGCAGGAGGATCCTCTCGCGGCTCGGCCTCACGGAGGACGGAGCGTCCTACGCGGAGGCGCGTTCCTTGATGGCGGATTCAATGCCGGAACGCGCCGAGGACAGGAACGAATGCCACGCCCTCTTCGTGGAGCTCGCCAAGCGTTCCTGCAGGAAGACGCCCGAATGCGGAGGCTGCCCGGTCAGGAAGGATTGCCCCTTCCGCGCGCGCGGGGTATAGTCGGCGCGGAGGGACCGGGCCATGAACGATTGCGCGCTCCTCGCCACGCGGCCGATGAGGGAATACGCGGAACGCGTCTGTTCCTCGCTCAAATGCGTCCAGCCCTGCGCCTCGCTCGCGTCCATGCGGACCCTCCGCTTCGCGAACGGCGAGATGGAGGAGGAGATCCTGGATTCCGTGCGCGGGAAGGACGTCTACCTCTTCGCTTCGGCCTCCGCCAATCCCCTGGGGATTCCCGCCGAGGAATGCAAGATCGAGCTTTACCACGCGGTGGACGCCCTGAAGCGGGCGAAGGCGGGGCGGCTCGCCGTGTTCGAGCCCTTCGTGTCCTGCGCCCGCTCTGACCGCGCATCGACGCGGGGTTCCGTGGGGCTCTGGGTGCATTTCAAGATCCTCTACTCATTGGGCGTGGACCAGATCATCACCTTCCAGCTCCATTCGGACAAGTCCAAGTCGATGATCGATCCCGCGCTCTGCAGGTTCGACGACGTGCCCGCGTCGCGGCTCCTCAAGAAGGAGCTCTGCGACCTCTACATCCGGGACGGCTCGGATCTCCGCGAGCGCGTCCGCGGGGAATGGGCCTTTTGCTCGGTGGACTCGGGCGGCGAGAAGCTCGCCAAGCGCTTCGCCACGGCCTTCGGCACCGACCTCGTGATCGCGCACAAGCAGCGGAACTACGACGTGCCCAACAGGGTTGAGAGCGTCGAGATTCTCTCCTCTCGGGACCTCCGGGGAAAGACCGCGTGGATCGTCGACGACATGGTGGATACGGCGGGATCTGCGGAGACGATGATCAGGGAGCTCGGGAAGCGCGGCCTCGCGTCAATTAACCTCGCGGCGGTCCATCCCGTGTTCTCATCGCCGGCGGTTTCGCGGCTCGCGGCGCTCAAGGCGGAGGGCCTCCTCGGGGAGCTCGTGGTCATGGATACCGTCCCGAGCGTGAAGGAGGCGCGGCAAACCCTCCCCTTCATGCGCGTCGTGGACTCGGCCCCGCTCGCGGCCAAGATCGTCTCGGTCCTGCACGGGGACCTCTCCATGGCGGAGTTCTTCGACCCCTTCGACCCCGCCGCCTATCTCGAGTCGCGCGCATCACCCAGATGACGATTAGGGACCCGGCCGGAGCCTAGAAGAGGCGCTTGGAGTCGAGGAGGACCGTAACGGGGCCCGAGTTCACGTAGCTCACCTCCATATGCGCGCGGAAGACTCCGGAGGAGACCTCGCCCACGCGGGAGCGGAGCTTTCCGAGGAAGTCCTCGTAGAGCGGGAGCGCGAGATCGGCGCCCGCGGCCTCCGAGAGCGAGGGGCGCCTCCCTTTGCGCGCGTCGGCGTAGAGCGTGAACTGGGAGACGACGAGGACGCCCCCCGATTCATCGACGACGCTCCGGTTCATCCTGCCCTCCCCGTCCTCGAAGACGCGCATGGCCGCGATCTTCTCGGCGACGTACTCCGCGTCGACCTCGCCGTCTCCTTTGTGGAAGCCGACGTACGCGAGGAGCCCCCGTTCGATGCGCCCCACGACCTCCCCGTCGACCGATACGCGGGCGTCGCGCACCCGCTGGACCACCGCTCTCACGCGGGCCTCAGTACGAGAGGTCGTGGACGGAGATGACTTCCAGCCAGGGCCCGGCGGGCTCGAGGCGGACGTAGGCGAGGAGCTCCACGGGGTCGTCCGGACCGATGCCGGAATCCGCGGGCGCCACGGCGTGGATGAGGCCTTTCAGGACCTTCTTGTCGTGGTAACCGACGAGGAAATCGAGGGTCGTCCGGTCCCCGGATTGCTTCAGGTTAGCGGCGAGGCCCTTCCACGCCACGACGCAGCCTTCATGGAGGGAGGGCTTGGCGATGACGTCGTCGAAGGAGGGGACGTCGCGTATGTCCGCGAAGGTCGGCGCCTTGGCGTAGGACTTCAATGCCTTGGCCTTCGCCTTGAGGTAGTCGGACGCGTTCGAGCCCAGGATGAGGTTGGCCTCCCGGACGGCGAGGTTGTCGCGGTAGCCGGCGAAGGCCCTGAGGGCCCGGTCATAGGAGGCGAGGGCCTCGCGCTCGGTGAGGATGTACGAGGCGGAGGCCGCCTGCCCGATGGGGGAGTCGCGTTCGGTTTCGGCGAGCCTGAGGGATGCCATGCCCGGCCGTTCCTCGGCCCGGGGCGGAAGGGCCTTCGGGAGGAGGAAGGCGAGGAGCGCGACGGCGCAGCACGCGGCCGCGGCGATGGCCGCGACGCCGAGGGCGCGGAAGGGGAAGGCGCGCTTCCCCGGGTACAGCTTCCTGAGCCGTTCGGAATCGACGAGGCCCGAGACGGCGTCGTCGTCCTTGAGGCCGCGGATCATCTCGAGGCCCAGGGCCGCGATGCGGTTCTTGGGGTCGTCTTCGAGCACGGAGAGGTAGGCCTGCACCGAAGAGACGACGTCGCGTTTGCGGAGGTCGACGACGGCGAGCGCGAGGCGGACGTCCGCGTCGCCCGGGGAGAGCTGCTGTGCCCGCCTCAGGTAGGTGGACGCGCCGCCGGGATCGTTAGCGTGGAGGCAGGAGAGGCCGAGGACGCGGTAGAAGCGCGCGGAATCGCGGTAGTGGACGACCATGGGCTCGAGCAGCCGCACGGCCTCGAGGTACATGCCCCGGCCGAAAAAGGATTCGGCGCGGTCGAGGATGCCTCTCGCCATTCCCTACAGCCGGCTCTGCGCGGCCTGGAGCTCCTTGAGCCTGGAACGGAGCTCGGCGAGCTCTGAGGCGGTGGGAGCCTGGCCGGATGAGATGAGGGCGTCGATGCGCTTCAAGAGGGCCGCGAGCGAGGCATAGTCGGACTTCGCTCTCGCGGTCTTTTCGTCGTCGCGAACCGCGAGCGGCGCCGAGGTCTCCACGGCGTTCGCGGCGCTCCCGTTCCGAGGGGCGGATCCGTCGGCGGCGTCGTACGCGGGGGCGATGGATCCCGGCTTGGAGGAGAACGCGAGGGCGCCCGAGTCCGTGCTCCCCGCGACGATATAGGAGAAGGACCGGGCGGTAGCCGGGCGGAGCTTTTCGACCCTCCATTCCAGGGCGATGGCGGAGTCGTTGATCGAGTACGGCTGGAGGGTGAAGTTCCGGGACGGCGAAAGCTCGAAGTCCCAGGCGGAGGAGTTGAGCCGGGACCAGTTGGCGAGGATGACGGAGTCCGCTCTCGTGAGGCCGGAGGCGGGCATGGGGACGAGGAGCCCGGGCTTCCCCTCGCCGGCGGGCGCCGAGAGGAGCCATTCGTCCTTCGTGGATGCGTCTATCCTCGTCTCCGCGGCGATGCGGGGGCGGAGGTTCGTGGAGAAGTGCCCGCCCAAGGATTCCCCGAGGTGGGAGTCCACGATGGCTCGCGCGCCCACGCTGAGGTCGCGGTCGGAGGAATTCTCGACGGTGACGGATACGCGCACGCCGTCGGAGACCTCCGAGCCCTTCGACTTCATGAAGGTGAAATTCTCGGTGACGGTGCAGGCGGGGGACTTGAAAACGAAGTCGGCCCCGCTCCCGTTCTTGCGCGATCCGGCCTTGAAGTCCGAGCTCTCCCCCATCCGGTAGAGCCGGCCGTCTATGTAGACGTTGAGCGAGGAGGTGCGCGGGTCGCGGTCGAAGACGAGAGGCTCGTACCGCGATTTGGCGGGATCGACGAGGTAGTAGACGGTGTAGCGGCCGGAGGACTCGTGGAGGACGACCTTCATGAGTCCGTCCTTGATCTCGAGGGCCGCGGAGTTCCCCGCGGCGGCGATGGCCAGCGCGAGGGCGAGCGAGGCGCGCGTTCTCATCGGTTCCCTCCCTGGGCGTTCGCGAGGAGCCAATCGAGGTACTTCTCCTTGAGGGCGAGGGCCTCGGCCTTGATGTCGAGGAGCTCGCGGACGCCCGTGACGGCGTAGCTCTCGCCGCCGGCCGAGGCCTTGGCCCGCTCGAGATCGGAGAGGGCCGCGAGGGCCTCGTTCCGCTCGGCCTCCGCCTTGAGGAGGAGGAATTTGAGGGCCTCCGCCTCCTGGGCCGACTTCTCGCTGGCGGCCTTGAGGTCGGCGGAGCGCGGATCCTCGGCCGCGCGCCCGGGATCGGTTCCCTTGAGGACGGCGATCTGCCGCTGGTATGCGTTGAGGGCCTGCTCGTAGGTCTTCTCGCGGCCCTGGTACTCTTCGATGATGCGGAGCGACTCCTCGTGGCTCCACTTGAGGAGCTTGAGGAGCTCCTCCTCGCGGAACTTGAGGTCGATGAGGCCGAGGCGGTAGTTGGCGGCCTCGGTCTTCATCCCCTGGGGGTACTCCTTGACGATGGACATGAACACGGTCTCGGCTTGCTTGAATTTCCCGAGCTGGTACATGCACTCGCCGGCCCAGAAGAGGGCCGAGGGGAAGAGGTCGCTATCGGGGAAGCCCTCGAGGAAGGCCTGGAAGACGGTGAGCGCCCGGTCGTGCTCCTGCCGGAGGTATGCGATGCGCCCCTGCTGGTAGAGCCCGTCCGAGTAGAGGTCCGAGGAGGGGTAGGAATTCAAAAAGAGGCCGATCGTCCGATCGGCGTTCTCGTAGTCCTTGAGGCCGAGGTAGGAGAGCGCGGACCAGTAGGCGGCGTCCGGGTGCTTGGCTTTCGCCGAGGGGTCGAGGAGGATGCCCTGGAATAGCGATAGGGCGCCTTTATAGTCGGCCTTCTCGAATTTCCCGAGGCCCTGGTCCACTTTCGCCTGGGCCGGGTCCTGGGGCCGCCGCGCCTGGGCCGGGACGCGGCCCGAGAGGACAAGGGCGGCCGCGCTGGCGGCCAAGATACGGATCACTCTGTTTCGCATGCCGTTCCCCCCTGCGATTATCGGCCGCTCGGGCGCCCTCCTCAAGAAGCGCCGCCCCGCATCGCCCGGATGGCCGCCGCCCTGTCTTTCGCCCCGAATATCGCGCTTCCGGCGATGAGGACGTCCGCGCCCGCCCCGGCCGCCTTCCTCGCGGTCTCGGCGTTGACGCCGCCGTCGACGTATATCCTGAGCGGGAAGCCCGAGCGGGTCCGGCGCTCGTCGATCCAGGATACCTTCTCGAGGCACCATTCCAGCATCTCCTGCCCTCCCCATCCGGGATCGACCGTCATGACGAGGACTATGTCCGCGAAGGGCAGGACGGGCAGGATGGATTCGGCGGGCGTGGACGGCACGATGGATATGCCCGCCGCCATGCCGGCCTCCCGGATCTCCGCGAGGAGCCTGTGGGCGTGCGCGAAGGCCTCCGCGTGGAAGGTGAGCGCGCCCGCGCCCGCTTCGGCGAAGGATCCGACCTTGCGATCGGGGCAGGCCGTCATGAGGTGGACGTCGGGCTTGATGCCGAAACGGCGGGATATCGACGCGACCGTGGATTCGCCGAACGTGACGGGCGGAACGAAGCTCCCGTCCATCACGTCTATGTGGACAGAATCGGCGCCGGCGGCGAGGACCGAAGCGATCTCGTCGCCCAGGGAAAGCGGGTCTGCGGCCAGGATGGAAGGCAGGATGCGGACGGATTTCATGGCTCGAGTATACCCTTCCGTCATATTCAATACAATTGACTAATCCGTCAAAAAAAGTATAATCGAAATGAAAGAGCATCGATGGATATAACCGTGGATTCCCCGGAGGGATCGGCCCGCGCGCAAGTGTGCGAATCGCTCGAGCGCGCGTACGCGCTTTTGCGGACAGGAGACCTCCTCGCCGCTCAGGCGGAGCTCGAAGGGGCGTTGAAGCTCGACTTCGACGACTCCGCGGTCATGTACGCGCTCAAGAGCGCGGGTTTCTGGGCGGACAGGGCCGCGCGAGCCGCGGACCTCCCCTCCCCCTTCGACCGGGGCGAATTCATCCTCGGCCAGTGGAAGCCCTTCGCGGCGTACGAATCGAGGCTCGAGGGAAGGAACGACGACGGCGCGTACGCCTTCAGGCAGTACGCTTTCGGGAGCGCGCTCGGGTGCTTCCTCGCCGTGAGGGACGACGGGCCCGAGAGGCGGGAGGCGGACCTCTCGCTCCGCATCGGGCGCTGCCACAAGGGCAAGGGCGAGTACGAGGCGGCGATCGGGAGGCTCGAGGAGGCGATGAAGGCCCGCCGCGAGGACCCCGAGATCATGGCCGAGCTCGCCGACGCGTACGCGATGGTGAACGAGATCCGGACGGCGAAGGCGCTCTTCAGGGAGGCCTTCTACCTGGACCCCCTGCGCGTCGACCTGGACGGCATGGAGTCCTTCCTGCTCCGCAGCGTCGTGGAGCGCGTGCGGGGCATGGGATACGCGGGCCGCGAGCTCGCCGAGTGGATTCCCGTCCACGCGGCGCTCCTCGGGGTCTTCAACGTGAAGCGGGAATTGAGGCCGGTGGAGTCGGGAAAGCTCCGCCAGGCGATATACCAGCTCGAGAACGAACTGAAGGAGCCTGACGCGGAGCGCGGAGTCCTCGTCCCCAGGCTCCTCAATTGCTATTTCTGGCTCGTCGACCACCTCGTCGCGGCTCGAGAGGCCAGGTCGAAGATAGACGAGGTGCTCCTCAAGATCCGGATCCTCGATCCGCAGGTCCATAAGCAGTACGCCTCGTGAAGAAGGAGACCTAGATGCCCGATTCGGATCTGCTCAAGAAAGTCCAGGAGATGCTCAACGAGGAGAAGTGGACGAGGGCCGCGCTGGGAGCCTACTCCGTGGCCCAGTTCAGGGAACTCGACCAGGTCATCAGCGCCGCCTCCGAGGCGGGCGTCTCCGACGAGCTGAAGGGCATCTGCGACGAGCACATCTCGCACACCAAGAACTCGATCATCGCGCTGTACATATCGGGCGTCATCTCGCTCATGAGGCAGACGGTCGACGACTCCTGCATGATCACCCTGATCAACCTCTTCTTCGACAACAAGCGCTGGAACCTCGTCGAATTCCTCTGCGGCCGCATCCTCGAGTACGGAGAGGACAAGAACGCCCTCCGGACCCTAGCCGACTGCTACAAGAACGACAACCGCGAGGCCGAGGTCTGGGAGATCTACGATCGCCTCGTCAAGGTGGACTTCGAGGAAGCCGACATCGTGAAGCTCCTCGCGGAGAAGAAGGAGAAGGAAGGGGACGCCGAGGCCGCCTTCGACTACTTCAGGAAGGCCCTCCACCGCTACATCGCCAAGAAGTCCTTCACCAACGTGAAGGAGATATGGACCAAGCTCGTCGAGTCCAATCCGGGAGACCTCGATTTCTTCTTCCACGTGCAGAAGAAGATCGGGAAGGCCATTTCGCCGGACAAGGCCGCGATGCTCCTCCAGGACCTCTACAAGAAGCTCAGGCAGGCCGAGGAGATCGACACCTGCATCCAGATCCTGAAGCTCGCCATCGAGCAGGACGAGAAGGACCTATGGGTCAGGCGCGAGATCACCGAGTGCTTCAGGCTCAAGTACAAGGACCACTCCCATCTCGAGGAGTACGTGAAGCTCTCGGCGCTCGCCTCCGGCCCGCGCAACATCCACGAGGCCATCGCCGACTTCGAGAAGCACATCGCCTTCGACGCGGGCAACTTCGTGTTCCACCGGACCTGGGGCGTCGGCCGCATCGCCAAGGTGGAGGGCGACGACATCACCATCGACTTCGCCAAGGCCCGCGGCCACAAGATGTCGCTCAAGATGGCGGTTAATTCGCTCACCACGCTGAGCAAGGACCACATATGGGTCCTAAAGGCCATCTGGAAGAAGGAGAAGCTCCACGACAAGGTGAAGACCGACCATACTTGGGCGCTCAAGACCATCATCCGGAGCTTCGGGAACAAGGCCGACATCAAGAAGATCAAGGCCGAGGTCGTACCGTCCATCCTCTCCGCGAGCGAATGGAACTCGTGGAGCTCCCACGCCAGGGAGCAGCTCAAGGTGAACCCCCTCTTCGGCAACGTGCCCGAGGCGGTCGACACATACATCGTCAGGGACAGGCCGATCTCGAGCGAGGAGAAGATATACAACCAGTTCAAGGCGGAGAAGAACTTCTACCCCCGCGTCGCCCACATGCGCGCCTTCATGGAGAGCGCGGACGCGGACTCCGAGTTCTTCAACGAGATGTTCTCCTATTTCGCCGCCTTCCTCCGCGCGAGCGGCCAGCTCACGGACCAGACCGTGTCCTCCTACCTCTTCGTCCGCGAGCTCTCCGCCAAGTACCCCTTCCTCAAGTTCAACTTCCCCTACTCCTTCCAGGAGCTCGTGGACCGGCTCGAATCCGTGGAGACCACCTACTCGGCGATCAAGGACGCCGAGCTCAGGAAGGCCTTCCTCTCGAGCATCCGAACCCTGATCAAGGAATGGCCCGCGATCTACGTGCGGCTCTTCCCCTACTCCCTCTCGCTCAACATCATCCACGTGCTCCTCGACTCCGGCCATAAGGACAAGGTCCGGGACATGGCGCTCAGGATCGTGGAGAACTACCGCGACCGGCGCGAGGCCTTCCTCTGGATCGTGAAGAACGCGGAGAACGAGGACTGGTTCACCTCCCTCGGGATGCCGAGGGAGAAGATCATCATCACCCTCATCCACATACTGGACATCACCTTCAAGGAGATCGAGAACCACAGGGACACCACGCAGAACCGGAAGGTGAACAAGCAGATCCAGCAGCTCCTTTTCAAGGACGGCATGTTCGAGCACTACATCGAGGACGCCGACAGGGACCTCGTGAACCGCGTCATCACCCTCGTCGAGGACGTGAAGGACCTCGATCCCGCGCTCAAGCTCAAGCTCAGGAAGAAGATCAGCGAGCGCTTCCCGGACTTCAAATTCTCCGGAATCGAGGAAAAGCACGTCGTGTCGCGCGGCCTCATCGTCACGGGAAAGAAGTACGAGGAGAAGCAGAAGTACCTCCAGCACCTCCTGGACGTGGAGGTGCCCGCGAACTCCAAGGAGATCGCGGCCGCCGTCCAGCTCGGAGACTTAAGGGAGAACGCCGAGTACAAGGCCGCCAAGGAGAAGCAGGACAACCTCAACTCCACCGTCGGCCAGCTCAAGAACGAGATCGAGCGCGCCCAGATATTCGATCCGAGCACCCTCAACACGTCGAAGGTTTCCTTCGGGACGAAGGTGAGCCTCAAGAACGAGATCGACGACGCGGACGAGCGCTATTCGATACTCGGGCCCTGGGAGTCGGATCCCTCGAAGAACGTCATTTCCTACCTTTCCCCGTTCGGAGCCGAGCTCATCGGGCATAAGGAGGGGGACGCCCTCACCTTCACGATCAACGAGCGCGAATACCGGTATACGATCAAGCAGATAGAGCCCGCTGACATTTAACCGCACGGGGAGGTGGACAATGAGGCGCCTTTCAGCCTGTCTTTTGCTTTCGCTCGCGATAGCCGCGGGCGCGGCGGCGGCCGACAAGGCCGAGGTCATCGTCCTCCTGGACACGTCCGAGTCGATGTTCGACTACATCGACCCGGTGAGGGACTACGTCGTGAAGTCCGTCGTCCAGGACTACATCGCCCTGAGGGACGATTTCCACCTTCTCACCTTCGCGGACACGGCGCAGCTCGAGCTCTCGCAGGAGATCGCTGAAAACGCCGATCTCCGCGCCGTCGTCGCGAGGACGTACCTCCTCTACCCCTTCGGGGCCAACACGGATCTGGCGTCTGCGATCGACTACCTCGCGCAGTACGCCGCGGACCTGCCGGACTCGAACCTCAAGAACATCATCATCATCACGGACGGTATCCATAATCCCGGGCCCGCCAGCCCCTACGCCTCCCGTTCCTCGGAGGAGATCGAGGCCGCGATCCGCTCCTCCGTCAAGTCCATGAAGGAGAAGGGCTGGCGCGTCTCCTTCATCAAGATCCCCTTCAAGGCGGACGGCAAGGGCATGGGCGAGGACGGGAACCCCATGGACATGTCCGGAGCGCTCAAGGACGAGCTCGGCGACGCCGCCGCCGATTTCGACCCGACAAACCCCGGGACCATGAACGAGGCCGCCATGGGCCTCGTGTCGGTGACTTTCCCCGGCGATCTCGGTAAGCGGAACGCCCGATTCGCCTTGCCGCTCCGACTCAAGAACTCATCGAACCAGGACGTGAAGCTCGAGCTCGTCGCGTGCGAGACCGAGTACGGGAACGTCCTCGGGGAGCGGGCCTTCATGCGCCTTAGGGCGGGCAAGGCAGACGTCCTCAGGGCCCGGATCGAGATCCCGAAGGAGCTGGCCGCGGGTCCCGTCAGTCTCCCCGTCAGGCTCAGGTTCGCGGGATCCACCCGCGTTTCCCCGAGCTCGGGCGAGATAACCTTCACGCTCTCCCGCCATCCCGTTTCCTCGTTCTTCAATTCGATGGCGATCGCGCCGACGAAGATCGTCCTCATCGTACTCATCGCGCTCGCGGCCATCGCCCTCGCGGTCATTTTCATTTTCCTCGTGCGCCAGGCGCCCATCGGATCCGCCATAGCGAGGATCGGAAGGACCGAGGACGATGAGGAGCGCGCGCTCAAGGCCTCCATGGGCATCAGGGCGGAGGAGCAGCGGGCCGCTTCCTCGCGCTACACGGAAGGCTGGGCATCGAGCGCCGCGGCGGCCGGAGGAAGGGCGGTCGCATCCGCCAACGAGCGCTTCATCGGCGCGAAGGAAGCCGCCGGGAAGGGCGCCGGAACCGAAACCGCGGGAGCGGCCAAGAAACCGAAACCGGGCAAGGTTCCGGCTTCCGCGCCCGCCATCACCGTTGCGTCGGGCTCCAAGGCCGAGAAGGGCCGCGGCGCCTCCCCCTTCTCCTTCGGCTCGGACGCCCAGGAGGCGCGGCTCCGCGCGCGAGAGGAAGCCCTCCGCAAGAAGGAAGAAGCGGCCGCCGAGGCGTCGGGACGACGGGCCGCCGCCGCCGCGCTCCGCTCCCTCAGGGTCAAGGCCCAGGGCAACGTCCAGGTGGAATTCCGCGTGAACGAGCAGACCAGCCTCGTCGGATTCAGGAACATCCACTCGATCAAATCGGGTTCTCGCTTCATCGTCGGCGGAATGAAGAGCGCCGACTTCCTCGTTTTCGTCGTGAAGGTGCCAGCCAGGCTCGCGCAGGTCTTCTTCGACGGGGAGAAGCTCAGCTTCGTGCCCCTCAGGCCCGAATTCTTCCCCGGCATCGAAGGCATGCTCGATGACTGCCTCGACGCTCCCATCAAGTGCGTGACGCCGACGGGCTACGAAATGACGATGTCGTTCTCCAAGTGGGAGAATCCGGCGCTCAAGTTCAACCGGCTCCTCGACCTCATCGATTTAGGCGGCTCGCGGCCCCGCTGACGGTCATAGCGCATGAAAAAGCCCGGCCGCGCCTGAAAGGCGGACCGGGCTTTTTTTATCCGAGATCGACGATTCTCGCGAGCGCCTACCAGGAATCGAGCGCTTCCCTGGCCTTCCTCCGCACTTGAGCGTCGGCGTCCTTCTCCGCGAGGCGCTCGAGCTCGCCGCGCAGGGATGATGACTTGTTGCGCCTGATCCACGAGATCCCGTGGATGCGGACGAGGAAATCCTGGCTCTGCACGAAGGAAGCGGCCTCGGAATCGAAACCGCGCCCGCCTTTCTCCCCTATGATCGCCGACACCCTCCTGTAGGCCTCCGCCATGCCGAGGCCCGAGGCGTTCTCGAGGGCCTTCCTGAGGTGACGATAGAGGCCCGTCGCTTCCTTTTCGGCGATGGCCTGGAACGCGATGAGGCGGAGGCCCTCGGAAAAGTCCTTGGGCTCGAGCATGGAATCGATCTTGCTCCAGCCGGTATCGCCCAGGGATGAGAGCGCGCGGACGGATTCCTCGCGGATCTTCTGGGAACCGTCGTTCATCGCGCGGTACGCGAGGTTTTCCGCGAGGGAGCCCATGGCCGCCTTGCCGGCGGCCTGTACGGCGGCGAGACGCACGCCGTCGTTGGAATCGCGCATGGCGTCGGCGAGCTCGCGTTCGCTCGCGGGGCCCGATCCGCTTTCCGCGAGGGCCTTGACGGCCTGCGCCCTGACGTTCGGATCCTTGTCCTGGACGAGGGAGCGCAGGAGCGCGGAAGAAGACGAGCCGCCTTTTCCGAGGGCGCCGACAGCGTACATCCTCAGGATCTTGCGCTCGTCGCGATTGCCGGCGATCCCCTCGAGGAAGAGCCTCGTTTCCTCGCCGTAAGCCATTTCGGCGAGGGCGAGGAGGACCGCCTCGCGGACCTGGGCGCTCGCCTCGAGGTCCTCGTACGTCGCCTTGAGGAGCTTCTCGTCCTCGGCGCCGCCCGAGCGGCCTATCGCCATTATGGCGGAACGGGCGAAGGGATAATCGAAGCCGTTCCTGAGGAGAGTCCTGGCCTCCTCGAGGACCTCCGGGCTCCTCACGGCGGCTCCGTAGTCGAGCGCCGCGGCGATGACGGAATCCTCTTCCGTTACGCGGTCGCGAACGATGCGGGAAGCCTCCGCCTCGGCGCCTTTCCATTCTCGTTCCTTGAAGAACGTCAATATCGAGGCCTTGAGGGAGGGGTTCCTCGTGAGCGCGAGCGCCTTGAGGATTTCGGGATTATGCGCATCGTCCATATCGTCCGAAAGCTGTTTGAGGATGGCGCCGATCTCCGCGTCCGT
Source organism: uncultured Spirochaetales bacterium (assembly GCA_964399285.1). Lineage (GTDB taxonomy): Bacteria > Spirochaetota > Spirochaetia > Treponematales > JBGSOB01 > CAYNQK01. The sequence goes on from CAYNQK010000005.1 coordinate 22,664, forward strand.
ACCGTACTTGAGCGTCTGGGCCCGTTTTTCCGCCCTGGCGGCCTTGAGCGCCTCGGCGTTCGGCGAGGGAGAGGGCGAAGCGGGACGGGGAGTAGATTTGGACGCGGCGGGCGATGGCGAGGGCGCGGCGGCCGCGATGGCCGAAAGCGCGATTACGGCGAGGAACGGGACGCGGCGAGCGAACATGGTCAACCCTCCTCCCCGCCTCCGCGGGAATAGGACGAAAGGAAATCCGCCTTGAAGAGCGGGAACCGTCCTTCTATGATCGACTTCCTTATGTCTTCGATCAAGCGGCGGATGAAGAAAAGGTTATGGTACGTCGCGAGCATCGAATAGAGGATCTCCCCGGCCCTGAAGAGGTGCCTGAGGTAGGAGCGGCTGTATTCAGCGCAGACGCGGCAGCCGCAAGCGGAGTCCGCGGGGCCGGAGTCGAACTCGAAAGCCGCTTTCTTGATGGATATAGGGCCGTTTCTCGTGAAGAGGAGGCCGTTTCGGGCGGTACGCGTGGGGAAGACGCAATCGAACATGTCGATGCCGTTCTCGACGGCGTCCAGGATGTATTCGGGCGTGCCGATGCCCATGAGGTATCGGGGCTTCGAGGCGGGAAGGAAGGAGGCGGAAACGGCGAGGTATTCGCGGAAGGCCTCGTAGGGCTCGCCCACCGAGAGGCCGCCGATCGCCACGCCGGGAGGGTCGAGCGCGAGGATGTCCGCGGCGCTCCGCTCCCTCAAGTCCGCGAAGAAATTGCCCTGCATGATGGGGAAAAGGGATCCCCTCGTCCTGTCCGATCGTTCCCGCCAAGCGCGGTCCGATTCCCTCGCCCATGCGGACGAGAGGCGGAGCGCTTTCTCCGCCTCCTTGCGGGAACCCTTCCACGGCGTGCAGTAGTCGAGCTGCATGAGGACGTCGCTCTGGAAGACCGTCTGAAGCTCCACCACGTCCGTAGGCGTGACGAAACGCTTTGAGCCGTCGAGGTGGGAACGGAATTCGACGCCGTCCTCCCGCACCTTCCTCGTCGTCGCGAGGGAGAATACCTGGTATCCGCCCGAATCCGTGAGGAAATTGCCCTTCCAGCCCGTGAAGCCGTGGAGCCCGCCCATTTTCCCGATGACCTCCGGACCGGGACGGAGCATGAGATGGTAGGTGTTGGCGAGGATGATGTCGAATCCGATCTCGGAGAGCCATTCCTTGGTCATGGCCTTGACGGTCCCCTGCGTCCCCACGGGCATGAACGCGGGAGTCTCCACCTCTCCGTGGGGCAGCCGGAGGCGGCCGGTGCGCGGTCCTCCCGAAACGTCGGAGGACGTGATCTCGAAGATGCTTGCCATGGTTCTCCTCAAGTCCTGGCCGTCGCCGCGAGCGCGACCCCGATGCCCACGAAGATGAACGTGGGTATCCACGCCCCGGCGAAGGGCGCTATGTAGCCGAGCTCCGCGTAGGTCATGGTGATCATCTGCGTGACGTAATACGCCACGGAAACCGAGAGGCTGGAGACGAGGCTCATCACCATGACGTTCTTCTTGAACCAGCCGCCGACCGAGGAGGAGATGAGCATGACGATGAGCGGCGTGAGGGCGAAGGCGAAACGCTTGTGGAGATTAGCGGCCTCGGCGTACCAGGGGAAGCCCGCGGAACGCCTCTGCTCGATGAAGGCCCTCGCCTCGGAGACGCTGAGCTCCTCGATTCCGGCGACGCTCTTGCGGAAAGCCTCCGGCGGCTCGTCCAGGCCGGGACGGGAGAACGACGAGAGGTTCTCCTCTACGACCGTGTCGCCCTTCTCGTTCCAGCGGTGGAGCCGGACTCGCTCGAAGCGCCAGAGCCCGTCCACGAACGTCGCGCGTTCCGCGGTGAATTTGTAGAGGAAGGACCCGTCCTCCGATCGCTCGGTGACCGTGACGTTCTGCATGGATTTCTCTTCGTCGTTGTAGTAGTAGACCTGGTACACCGTCCTGCCGGAACCGCCCATCACGACCACGTTGGACTGGTTGAGGTTCCGCGGTTTCTTGAGGACGATCTGGGAGAGCTCGTTCCTTTCCCGGTTCGCCTTGATGACGACGTCGTCCTCGAAGAAGAAGGAGAAGACCGAGAGGACGGCTCCGACGACGACGATGGGGAGGACGTACCTCCTCACGGACACGCCGGAAGTGAAGACGGCGAGGAGCTCGTTCCTGGCGTAATGGTTCCCCAGCGTGAAGGACGCGGCGAAGAGGAGGGAGACGGGAAGGGAGAAGGAGACGCATTGGGGAGCGTAGTAGAGGGCGATGAGGGATACGGCCTTGAGGCTCGCGTCCTGCGCCGCGTAATGGGGAAGCTTGGGCAGGATATCCCCGAGCTCGAAAGCGAGGACGAAGAACGCGATGCTACCAAGGAATACCGGGAAGAAAGGCTTCAGGATATGGGACCGGAGCAGCCTCACGAGAGTTTCCTCCCGACGGCGAAGCCCGCGGCGACCGCGGCGATGATCATGTCGGGGGCCCACATGAGCCAGAACGGCGGAAGCTTGAGGAGGTAGCCGTAGAAGTCGGTGAGGTAGAGCATGACCCAGTAGAGCACGGACACGATGAGGCCGACGGCGAAACCGACCATCTTGCCGCTCTTGCGGGCCATGAGACCGATAGGGAACGCGAGAAGGACGAAGCATAGGGCGCTCGCCGGAAGGGAGAATTTTTTTTGGAATTCGCGCTCGTAACTCATGAGGCTCTTGTCGGAGGGGACGTCCTTGCTGGACCGCTCGAAGGAGGCGAGCGGCTCCTTGAGGGCCGACCAGGCGCCCTGGAGCCCGCGTCCCGGAGCGGCGGATTGCGATGCGTACGATGAAAGGAGAGACAAACGCTCCTCTCCGAGCCGCTTTTCCTTCTCCGCGATCCTCGTCATGAGCGCTTCGCGCTTGTCCTCGATCGCCGAGCGGAGGTCGCGGGAACTCATCTCCCTCGCGGTCACGGACGTGATGGATTCGACGAAATCCTTTAGGAGGATATTGTACGTCATCCCGTCCGAACGGGAGTACTCGTAGCGGTCTTTCCTCGAGGTATCGGTGGAGATGACGAAGACGTCGTCGAGCTTGAAAGAAATGATCCCCTTCTCGTCGTCGTTCTCGGAGAGCAGGGCGGATTTCGCGGTGATGGTGCGCTGCTTCTTCCCCTCGGGAGAATCCATGATCATGAGGTCGTGGATCATCCCTTCCTCCACGTCGCCCGTGACGATGGTGACGCTCTGGAATGAGTTGACGCTGTACGGCTTGAGCTCCATCGCCGGCATCGAGTAGAGGACCTTGCGGTACAGCTTGTTGAAGGCGATGGTGCCCAGGGGGAGGAAAATGTCGTTCACGATGAAGGAGAACGAGGCGAGGACGAGGCCGGCGGCGAGGAGGGGCGCGAAGACGCGCTTCAAGGAAATACCCGAAGCCTCCATGACGAGGATCTCGTTGTCCGAGTTGAGGCGCCCAACGGCCATGAGCGCGCCCACCAGCGATGCGAAGGGGAAGGAGAGCGCGACGAACTGCGGCATAGCGTAGAGGAGGAGGCGGAGCACGTCGAGGGGGGGCGCGTGCCTGGAAAGGAGCTGCTTCGCCATGTAAAGGACCTGGTTCACGATGAAGGCGAGGAGGAAGAAGAGGAAGGTCACGAGGAAGTACACGGCGAATTCGCGGGCGATGTAGCGCCAGATGGTGGTCGGAGCGCGGATGCCGCGTCTTTGGTCCGTCATCGGGTTCCCGTGGATCCGAAGCCGCCCGAGCCCCGCTCGGTACCGGACAGCCCGTCCGCGTTCCGGAAGGCGGCCTTCCATACGCGCGTGAAGACCATCTGGGCGATCCTATCGCCGTCCCTGACGGGGAAATCCTCGTCCGAATGGTTGACGAGGATGACTTTGATCTCCCCGCGGTAATCGGAATCGATGGTGCCCGGGGAGTTGAGGCATCCGATGCCGCGCTTGAGGGCGAGGCCCGATCGTGGCCTCACCTGCCCTTCCCATCCCGGCGGGATCTCCATGAAGATCCCCGTGGGTATGGCGGCGCGCTCGCCGGGCCTGAGCACGACCTCCTCGTCGAGGAAGGCCGTGAGATCGGCGCCGGAGGCGCCCGCGCTCGCGTATTCTGGCGCGCGCGCTCCCGGCGCGAGGGATATCCTCACGTCGAGCTCCGCGCCGCTTAGGGAATTCTCTTCCATCGCCGTTCACCGTCCTTGAAGCCGGAGCCGTAGGCGAGCAGGTTCGGTTCGCCCGCCGCGCGAATGCGGTCGCCGACTGAGCGGACGATCTCCTTGGGAGTGAGCGCGAGCGCGGCCGCGCATTCATCCGTCGAGTAGGCCTTTCCGTCCGCCAGGTACTGGCGGGCCATGCGCTTCATCCGGTGCTCCATGTCCTCCGAGGCGATGAGGGCGCTTCCCGAGAGATGGAGGATCGCCTCGTCGATCTCGGCGTCCGAGAGCGGATCCGAGGCGAGGGCCCGTATCTCGCCGAGGACGGCGTCCAGGAAGCGCGGGAAGGAGAGGCGCGTGGAGCTGCCCGTCACCGTCCAGAGGGAGGCGTCGCGGGCGAGGGAGAAGAAGCTGAATACCGAATAGCAATAGCCCTTGTCCTCCCTGATCCTCTGGAAGAGGCGGGAGCTCATGGAATCGCCGAAGGCGCAGTTGAAGGCCGTGAGCGCGTCGTATTCCGAAAGGCCGCGCCCGCAGGGCACGGAAAGGCCGCAGTGGAGTATGACTTGCCTGACGTCCGCCTTTTTCCAGGCGGATGCGGGGCGGAAAGCGGGAGCGTCTCCGGAGGATGGGGCGCGCTCGGGGCTCGGGGGACGCTCGGCGGACAGGGGAAGGCGAGCGGCGAGCGAAAGCCCGTCCTCGAGGAGGCCGCGCACGGCCTCGGGATCGACCGAACCGGCGACCGCCACGACGAGGCCGTCGGGCATGAACCGCCGGGCGTAAAAATCGCGGACGCCGTCGCGTTCGAGGAGGGCGACCTCGGCGGCTTCCCCCGTGATCTTCCGGGAGATGGGATGGCCGGGCCAGGCCGAGCCCAGGTAGGCGTCGAAGGCGGCCTCCTCGGGATCGTCGTCCGCGGAGACGATCTCGCTCACGATGACGCCCTTCTCCTTGTCGAATTCGGCCTCGTCGAAGGACGATCGCAGGACCATGTCGCAGAGGACGCGGAGCGCGACCGGAACGGCGGACGAGGGAACGGTGCAGTGGAAGCACACGCACTCGCGCTCGGTGAACGCGTTGAGGTAGCCGCCGACCCGGTCGATCTCACGGGCGATGTCGCGGGCGCTCCTCGAGGGCGTGCCCTTGAACATCATGTGCTCGCAGAAATGAGAGGCCCCGCGCTCAGCCGGGGCCTCGTCTCGCGAACCGTAGGGATACCAGAAACCGATGGACGCGCTCGACGTCCCCCCCACCCTCTCCAGGAGGAGCTTGGCGCCTCCCGGGAGGGCGATGGGTTCGATCAATGATCCCTCCGGGGTTGCGCCGGCGGGCTCGGGAGTTCCTTTCCGTCTGCGTCCACGGCGTCGATGTAGGAGAGGTTGAGGCGCCCCATCTTGTCGATCTCGAGGAGGCGGACGGGAATTTCCTGGCCTTCCTTGACCACGTCGTCGACGCGCGCGATGCGGTGCGTGGCGAGCTTGGAGATGTGGACGAGGCCCTCCTTGCCCGGGAGGATCTCGACGAAGGCGCCGAAGTCCATGATGCGCTTGACGACGCCCTTGTAGATCCTGCCCACCTCGGGATCGTTGACGATTCCCTTGACGGCCTCGCGGGCGCCGTTGGCCATCTCCATGTCCTTGCCGTAGATGGTGACGGTCCCGTCGTTCTCCGTGTTGATCTCCACCTGGAACTGCTCGCAGATGGCCTTGATGTTCTTCCCGCCGGGGCCGATGAGGGCGCCGATCTTGTCCGTCTCGATCTTCATCGTGAGGATGCGCGGGGCGAATTTGGAGATTTCCTTGGCGGGGACGGCGATGGCGGCGTTCATGATGCCGAGGATGTGGAGCCTGCCGGCCTTGGCCTGCTCGAGGGCCTTCTTCATGATCTCCGAGGAGACGCCCGCGATCTTGATGTCCATCTGGAAGCCGGTGATGCCGTCGGCGGTGCCGGCGACCTTGAAGTCCATGTCTCCGAGGTGATCCTCCTCGCCTAGGATGTCCGAGAGGACGGCGAACTTCCCGCCTTCGGTGATGAGGCCCATGGCGATCCCCGCGACGGGCGCGGAGACCGGGACGCCGGCGTGGAGGAGGCTCAGGGTGCCGCCGCAGACGGTGGCCATCGAGGACGAGCCGTTCGACTCGAGGATCTCGGATACGACGCGGATCGTGTAGGGGAAGGCGTCCTTCGCGGGAAGGATGGCCTCGAGGGCCCTGCGCGCGAGGTGGCCGTGTCCGATCTCGCGGCGGCCGGTCCCGAGCCTGCCCGTCTCGCCAACGGAGAAGGGCGGGAAGTTGTAGTGGAGCATGAAGCGCTCGCGCCTATCGCCCTCGATGTCGTCGAAGATCTGCTCGTCGAAGACCGTGCCGAGGGTCACCGTGGAGAGGGACTGGGTCTCGCCGCGGGTGAAGAGCGCCGATCCGTGGGTGCGGGGCAGGACCCCGATCTCGCAGGTGATGGGCCTGATGTCGGTGAGGCCGCGGCCGTCCACGCGGAGGCCCTTCTCCAGGATGGAGGTGCGGAGGATCTCGTACTGGAAGTCGTCCATGAGATTCGCGAAGAGCTTCTGCTGCATATCGTCCGCGAGGGAATCCTTGAACTTCTCCTTGGTGTCCGAGACTACGGCGCCGATGGCGGCGTAGCGCTCCATCTTGCCCTTCACGAAGCAGGCTTGCTTGAGTCGATCGAAGCAGAAGGCGCGGATCTCGTCCTTGACCTTGAGCTCGACGGTGGTGGCGGCCATGGGGAGCTTGGGCTTCCCGGCGAGCTCCCTGAGCTTGAGCTGGAGCTGGCAGAGGTCTGCGATGGGCTTCTTGGCCTTCTCGATGGCGGCGAGCATGAGCTCCTCGCTCACGCCCTTGGCGCCGCCCTCGACCATGGTGATGCCCTCCTCCGTGCCGGCGACGATGATCTCGAGGTCGCAGGCGGCGATCTGGTCGAAGGTCGGGTTCACGACGAGCTCGCCCTTCACCGAGGCGACGCGGACGGCCGCGATGGGGCCGCCGAAGGGAATGTCGGATATGACCACGGCGGCGCTCGCGGCCACGACCGCGAGGACGTCGGGGGTGTTGACCTGGTCGGCGGAGAGGACCGTCGGGACTATCTGGATCTCGCGGCCGAAGGCCTTGTCGAAGAGCGGGCGCATGGGGCGGTCGATGAGGCGGGAGACGAGGATCTCCTTGTCCTTGGGCCTGGCCTCGCGCTTGATGAATCCGCCGGGGATCTTTCCCGCGGCGTAGTACTTCTCGTTGTACTCGACGGTGAGGGGAACGAAGTCGAGCCCCTCCTTGGCCTCGCTCGAGCAGCAGGCGGTGGCGATCACCGCCGTGCCCGCGTACTGCGCGAAGACGGATCCGTTGGCCTGCTTGGCCATGCGGCCGGTTTCCAGGACGATCTCGTCGTTCCCGATCTTGTAGCTTACTCTATTAAGCATCGATTTCCTTCTTGTCGAGAGGAAGCGCGGGCTTTGGATCCGCGCCCCCTCCGCGGCGGCCGTAACGCGTCGCCGCGATCAGTGCGATTCCGCGAAGTCGGGAACGCTCGCCGCGAAGGCGCGTTCCCGCACGAGGGCGGATGAGGAGGACGCGCGGGAGCGCGCCGTAAGGCCGGCGGAAGCAAGCCGCCGCGGTCCCGGCCGTGGATGCCACGGCGAGGAGACCCCTCGCGGCGCGGAGCGCGCCCCGGGGGAGTTACTTGCGGAGCCCGAGCTTCTCGATGAGGGCGCGGTAGCCCTCGAGGTCGGTGCGCTGGAGGTACTTGAGGAGGCGCCTCCGCTGTCCTACGAGCATGAGGAGCCCGCGGCGGGAGTTGGTGTCGTTCTTGTGCGCCTTGAAATGCTCCGTGAGGGAATTGATCCGCTCGGTGAGCAGGGCGACCTGGACTTCCGTCTTTCCGGAATCCTTCTCGTTCTTTCCGTACGCGGCGATCGTCGCCGCTTTCGCTGCCTTGGTAACAGCCATAGTTCTTCTTGCTCCTTCTATCACATCAAATTAGCGTCATTCTACACGAATTCCAGGATTCGCGGCAAGGGAGAGGGCGCGGTGAAGGCCGCGGAACCGCCGGTTCCCTCGAGGAATTCCACGTCCACGGCCATCCTTTCGCCCGAATCGAGGACGGCTACGGCCCCGTAGCGTCCGGCCTTCGGGAGAACGAATTTCCTCCCCTCCTGTGAGGCGCGGAAGGCGTCTCCCGAGGCTTCGACGGCGAATTCGCTCGGCTTGATCGCGTAGGGGCGGCCCAGGAAGGAGGCGGCTTCGGTCAGCCTACCTTCGCGGATCGCTTCCCTGATCGACCGGGAGGATATGACCGCCTTCCCTTCGCGGAGGGAGGGAACGACCGCGGAAATAATGCCGAGGGAGGACGCGTAGGCCGCCGCGTCGCGCGACGCGAGCGAGGCGCCCCTCCCCAGCCTGGAATTTTCCCCGAGCACGATGGAAACGGCGCCGAGCAGCGAGCGCAAGGACCGGATGAACTCCTCCCCGCCCGTCTCGCGCAGCGTCGCGTCGAAATCGGCGACCACGCAGGACCCTATTCCCGCCTGCTCGATGAGCTCGAGCCTCGATTCGAGGCTTAGGATGTCCCCCCTGTATTCGTTCGGCGCGAGGAGGAGCTTGGGATTCTCCTTGAAGGTGAAGCAGACGGGCTCGGCGCCCGAACCGGAGGCGAAGGCGAGGAGCCGCTTCAGGATCTCCGCGTGCCCGCGATGGACGCCGTCGAAGACCCCCACCGCGATGGCGCTTCCCCGAGGCGCGATCGGCGCTTCCCCGCGGGGAGGCCATTCTATGAGCTTCACTCGGGACTCCCCAGCACGAGCTCGTACTCGGGCCCGGCCGTCACGCCGCGGACGACGCCGAGCGGCCGATCCGTGCCCTCCTCGAATACGGCGTGGCGGGGAAGATCGGGGGCCGCGACGTCACGGTATCGGGAAGCGGAAATGGTCTTCCCGATGAGGAAGGCCTGAGCGTCGCTGGCCGGAAGGCGCGCGGTCCCGAGGCCGATCCGCTCGGCGATCGCCCGGGTGAAGGGCATGAGCGACGCGGGAGAGAGGGAGTCCGCGGGGACGGCCTCGGATTCGTCGAAACCTCCCGCGTACGTGCGCCTGAGGCGCGATACGTGGGCGACGGTCCCGCATGAGGCGGCGATGTCGCGGGCGATGGCCCTGATGTAGGTTCCCGGACCGCAATCCACCTCGATGACCGCGACGCCGTCCTCGTAGGAGAGGAGCCGGATGTCGTCGATGCGGACCGGCCGGGGCGCGAGGTCCACGGTTTCGCCCGCTAGGGCCCGTTCGTAGGCGCGCTTCCCGCCCACGTGCACGGAGGAGTATTCGGGGGGGCGCTGGAGGACCTCTCCCAGGAAAGCGGGGATGGCGGCGCGGATCTCGGCTTCTCCGGGAAGGGGCCCAGTGGCTATAGTTTCGCCCTCGGGATCGAGGGTATCCGTGCCCGTCCCGAAGGAGATCGAGGCGCGGTAGCGCTTCGGGCTCCCCATGAAGAACCGCGCGAGGCGCGTGTAGCGGCCCGCGAGGACGGGAAGGACGCCCGAGGCGAATTTATCGAGCGTGCCCGAGTGGCCCGCCTTGCCGCAGCCGGTCGCGCGGGACGCGAGCGAGACGAGGGCCTGCGAGGTCAGTCCCTCGGGCTTGTCGGCGGGGATGATTCCGTCGGTGGAATTCGCGAGTCCGCGCCTCACAGGTCCTTCATCTTCGAGATGATGTCCATGCCCTCGCGCACGCCGCGGTCGGGCAGGAATTTGAGCTTGGGCGTGAGGCGCATCCTGAGCTTGCGCCCCACGACGGACTGGATGTAGGGCGCCGCCGAGTTGAGCCCGGCGACCCCGGCCTCGAGCTCGCCGGAATCCTGGAAGGTGGACACGAAGACGCGGGCGGAGGAGTAGTCCCGCGCGGCTTCCACCCTCGTGACCGAGAGGAAGCTGCTCACGCGCGGGTCCTTCACCTCGCCCGAGACGATGAGGCTCCCGATCTCCCGGGCGAGCTGCTCCTCGACGCGGCGCTGCCTGAGCTCGGACATTCCTCAGCCGACCGTGTCCGCGAGCTTCCTCTGGACCTCGATCTGCTCCGTGAAGTCCAGGGTGTCCCCGACCTTGAGGTCCTGAAGGCCCTCGATGCCGATGCCGCACTCGTAGCCGGAATCGACTTCCTTGGCGTCGTCCTTGAAGCGCTTGAGGGAGCCCACCTTGCCGGAGAATATCTCGATGCCGTCGCGCGTGACGTGCACGAAGGCGGTCCGCTTGACCTTGCCCTCCGTGACCATGCAGCCCGCGACCACGCCGTACTTCGGGACCTTGAACACCTCGCGGACCTCCGCCGAGCCGAGGTCCTGTTCGCGGAGCTCGGGGGCGAGCATGCCTTCCATGGCCTGCTGGATCTCCTCGACCGCGCGATAGATGATGTTGTACTTGCGGATCTCGACCTTCTCCTGGTCCGCCCTGGCCTTGACCTTGGGAGTGGGCCTCACGTTGAAGCCGATGATGACGGCTTCCGAGGACGAGGCGAGGTAGACGTCGTCCTCGCTGATGGCGCCCGCGGAGGATCGGATGACGTTGAGCCTGACCTCGGGCGTGGAGAGCTTCTCGAGGGAGGCCTTGACCGCCTCGGCGGAGCCCTGGACGTCGGCCTTGATGATGACCTTGAGCTCCTTGACGGCCCCTTCCTGGATGGTCGAGTAGAGGTTGTCCAGGGTGATCTTCTTGAGGTTCTTGGCCTCGTTGAAGCGCTTGAGCTCCTGGCGTTTGCCGGACACCTGGCGTGCGTACTTCTCGCTCTCGGTGACCTGGAAGGGATCGCCCGCGTTGGGCATGCCCTCGAGGCCGATGACCTCCACGGGCATGGCGGGCGTGGCCTCGTCGATCTTCTCGCCCTTGTCGTTGAAAATCGCGCGGACCTTGCCGGAGAACACGCCCGCGACGAAGGAGTCGCCGACGCGGAGGGTGCCGCGCTCCACCATGACGGTGGCCACGATGCCCCTCCCGTGGTCGATCTTGGACTCGATGACCTTGCCGTCCGCGCGGCAGGAATAGTTGGCCTCGAGCTCGAGGACCTCGGACTGGACGAGGATGGAGTCGAGGAGCTCGGAGATGCCCTTCTTCTGGAGGGCGGATATCTGGTTGTAGATCGTCTCGCCGCCCCACTCCTCGGGATTGAGTCCGCGCTCGGCGAGCTGGGTCTTGACCTTGTCGGGGTTGGCCTCGGGGAGGTCGCACTTGTTGACTGCGACGATGATGGGCACGCCCGCCGCCTTCGCGTGGTCGAGGGCCTCCAGGGTCTGGGGCATGACGCCGTCGTTCGCGGCCACGACCAGGACGACGATGTCCGTGAGCTGGGCGCCGCGGGCGCGCATCATGGTGAAGGCCTCGTGGCCGGGGGTGTCGAGGAAGGTGATCCTTCCCTTTCCCGTGTCCACCATGTAGGCGCCGATGTGCTGGGTGATCCCGCCGAACTCGCCGGCGGCCACGTCCGTGGAGCGGATGGCGTCGAGGAGCTTGGTCTTTCCGTGGTCGACGTGGCCCATGATGGTGACGACCGGCGGGCGCCGCGCCATGTGGTCGGGGTGGTCCTCCTCCTTGGCGATGACGGTCTCGTCGTAGAGGGAGACGACCTTCACCTCGCAGCCGAACTCGGCGGCGAGGAGGCTCGCGGTGTCGGAATCGATCTGCTGGTTGATGGTGACCATCTGCCCCATCGTCATGAGCTTGCCGATGAGGTCGGAGGCCTTGAGGTTCATCTTGCGGGCGAGCTCGGCCACCGAGATCGACTCCATGATGTCGATCTCCTTGGGGATGGGATTGGCCTTGGCGGCCTGCTTCTTCTTGAGCTGGAGCGCCTTCTCCTCGAGGATGTCGTTCTTCTTGGCGTACGTCGGCTTCTTCGCCTTGATGAATTTCTTGGCGATGGTCTTCTTCTTGTCGGCTCCCGCGTCGGGTGCGCCGCCGGGACCGCCGGGCCTGCCGCCGAAGCCGCCAGGGCGTCCGCCGAAGCCGCCGGGCCTGGGGCCCGACCCGTAGCCGCCGCCGGGACGGGGACCTGAACCGTAGCCGCCGCCGGGACGGGGACCCGAACCGTAGCCGCCGCCGGGGCGCGGGCCTGAGCCGTAGCCGCCGCCGGGACGGGGACCTGAACCGTAGCCGCCGCCGGGACGGGGGCCGCTCGTACCGCCCTGGCCGTAGGGCCTCGGGCCGGATGAGTATCCGCCCGGTCGCCTGTCGTCGTAGACGGGCCTGCCGCCGACGACGCCCTGCCGAGCGGCGGGGCGAGCGGGACCGAGGCCCTCGCCCGCGGGACGCCTGTCATCGGGACGGAAGTCGCGCCGCGGTCCGACCTGGCCGGCGACCACGTTGGGGCGCTCGGCGCGCGGGAGTTCTCGGACGCCGCGAGGCTTCTCGGCCGCGGCGGGCGCGGGCTGACCCGCGGTATGCGCGGGCTGACCCGCGGCGGGCGCGGCTTGCGCGGCGGCGGGATGGGCCTTCGCCTCCTCGACCGGCGGGCGAGCCTCGGCCTGCTCGGGTTTCCGGGGAGGCGGCGCCTCGGGCTCCGCGCCCTGCCCTCCGCCCTCTTCCTGGGCCTTGGCGACGGGCTTCTTCTTCTTGACGATGACGACCTTCTTCTTTTCCGCTTCCGGCGCGGGGGCGCGCGCGGCCTCCGTCTCGGCCTTGGCCGCATTGGCCTTCGCCGGAGCGGCGGGCTTCGAGTCGGATTCGGGCCGTGCCTCCGCCTTCGCGGGCGTCTCGGCTTCGGGCTTCTTGTGCTGCTTTATCAGGGTGACCCTGGGCTTTTTATCCATTTCCTCAGCCATATGCCTTCCTGTTCCCTCATTCCTCGGAATCGTCTTCGTACTCGAAGCTCAGCCCGACGCCGCACTTCGGGCAGGATGTCATGTCCGCGGTGATAGCCGCGCCGCACTCGGGGCACTCGTAGGCCTCTTCTTCGGACTCGCCCTCTTCGGCAGCCGCGGGTACCTCCGCGGGAGCCTCCTCGGCGGCCTCTTCCTCGGCGGGAGCTGGCTCCTCCTCGGCGGGAGGCTCCTCGGCGCGCTCCGTCTCCTCCTCGACCACCTCGACGTTGTCCTCGATGATCGCCTTGATCTTGTCGAGCTCGTCGCCAGCGAGACCCTTGAGGGCCTCGAGCTCCTCGGGGCTCTGCGCGAGGAAGTCCTCGATGAGCTCGATGCCGTTCTCCTTGAGGGTCGCGAGCGTCGCGGCCGAGATCCCGGGCAGCTCGTCGATCCGCGTGATCTCCTCGTCGTCGCCGAAGAGCTCGCTGATGGCGCGCTTGGAGCCCATCGAGATGTCCATGGCGCGGTACTGGTCGTCGGTCTTGACGTCGATGCTCCAGTCCGTGAGGCGGTTCGCGAGGCGCACGTTGAGCCCCTGCTTGCCGATCGCGAGCGAGAGCTGCGAGTCGGGGACCACCACGAGGGCTTGGCGCTTGGGCTCGTCCAGGATGTAGACGTCCTTGACCTCCGCGGGGAGGAGGGCGTTTTTGATGAAGCGCTTGGGATCCGGGTCCCAGCGGAGCACGTCGACCTTCTCGCCCTCGAGCTCGCGGATGATGCCCTGGATGCGGACTCCCTTGAGGCCGACGCAGGCGCCCACGGGGTCCACGTCGTCGCGGTTGGAGTAGATGGCGATCTTGGTGCGGTAGCCCGGCTCCCGGACGATCTTCTCGATCTCGATCGTCTTGTCGTAGATCTCGGGGATCTCGAGCTCGAGGACGGCCTTGACGAGCTCCGTGTGCGTCCGCGAGAGGACGATCTGCAGGCCCGCGGGGGTCTTGTTCACCTCGACGATCAGGGCCTTGATCCTGTCGTTCTGGTGGTAGGTCTCCCTCGGGGACTGGAACTTCTTGGGGAGGATGCCCTCGACCTTGCCGAGATCCACGAAGATGTTCCCGTTCTTCTCCCTCTGGTAGTAGCCGATGATCATCTCGCCCACTTTGTCCTTGAACTCGGAGTAGAGGGTGTCCTTCTGGATGTCGCGCAGGCTCTGCCTGGCCGTCTGCTTGGCCGTCTGGACGGAGCTCCGGTCGAATTCCGAGAGGTCGACGGGGATGAGGAGCTCGTCGCCGATCTCCGCTTCCGGATCGAGGAGCTTGGCCTCGTCTATGTCGATCTCCAGGGCGTCGTCGATGACGTCGTCGACGATCTCCTTGCGGGCGAAGACCTCGAGCTCGGCGTTGTCGTCGGAGAAGCGCACGACCGCGTTATCGGACGTGCCGTACTTCCGCTTGAACGCGGCCTGGATGAAGCCCTCGATGGTCTTGAGGACGAGGTCCTCGGAAATGCCCTTGTCCTGGACGAGCTGTTTTATCGCTTCCGATAGGTCGGATCCCATGGTCAGCGAACCTCCTCTGCGTGGTCTAATCGTATTTTGGCTATGTCATCGAAGGGGATATCGACGCGGGCCCCGTCCCGGGAGCGGATGAGCACGGAACGGCCCTCGCTGCCCAAGAGGATGCCGCCGATCCAGGAGCCCTGGGAGCGGGAATACGCCTTGACGCCCTTCCCCTTGAAGACGTCGTACTCTTCCTCGGATTTCAGGGAGCGGTCGATGCCGGGGGACGAGACTTCCAGGGACAGGTCCTGGTCGCCCAGGGTGACCTCGAGCCTCGCCTGGAGGAGCCGGTGGACGCGGGAGCACTCGTCGATGCCGACGAGCGCGTCGGGCGAATGGATGACGACGCGGACCTGCGTGGAGCCCCGGTGACGGCTCACCGACGACTCGACGAGCCTGAATCCGAGCCCTTCCACGGTTTCCCGCAGATCCTTCGTGATGCCCTCGTCCGTACCCCTACCCCCTTAATTGCGCGATCCAAAAAAAAAGAGCCGTTCGCGACGACTCTTTATCAATGGAATTATACTGTACGGCGATCATACCGGCATGCGCGATCTTCGTCAAGCGATCGGCGCGGAAAAGCCCGCGAGGCGCGACGGTTCCGGTTCACAGCTCCCTGACGACGGTGAGGCAGCCAACCCTCGCGGCCCCCGCCTCCTTCAAGGCCGCCGCGCAGGCCGAGAGCGTCGCTCCCGTCGTCACCACGTCGTCGACGAGGAGAATATCACCATCCAAGCGCGCGATGGCGCGGATCCCCATGCCGCCCCTTCCCTCCTCGAGCCGTTTCCTCGCGCCGAGCCGCTTCTGTTCCGCGCTCCCTTCCTTCGCGAGCGCCCGGACCGGTTTTCCGCCCAAGCTCCTGGCGAGGCGCTCGACCGGATCCCATCCCCGGAGCCTCCGCCTGCGCGGGTCGGCGGGCACGGGGACGATGAAGGGCCCCCCTTTACGATCCCCGCGCGGCGTCCAGCCCTCCTCCTCCGCGAGTTTTCCGAGCGCTGGGCCGATGAGATCGAGGGCGCGGAGGTCTCTCCCGTACTTGAAGGCCCTGAGGAGGGCCTTGGCCGAACCGGAATTCGCCCACAGCGAACGGCAAGCGTCGAAGCGGAAATCCCCCTCGCGGCAGACGAGGCAGAGGGACGAGCCGATGGCGAGGGGGCGTCCGCAGCGAACGCAGCGGGGAGCGCCGATCCAGGGGAGATCGTCCAGGCACTCCGCGCAGAGCCCTCCCGCCCCCAGGGGGTAGCGGGCGTCAGCGCCGCAGGAGACGCAGGGCGATCCGAGGATCGATTCGATGACGCGCACGGAAGGGATCGGGCTGAGGTCGATCTGGGCTTCAGCGGCGTCCGGGCGGCATCATTTCCTGCCCGCGAGCTTCTTCCAGATCGATACGAGGTTCAGGGCCTCGATCGGCGTCATGGCCTCGACGTCGGCCTCCCGGATCTGCGCGATCACGGCTTCCTCGTCGCTGAAGAGGAGGCTCTGCGGCGCGGGAGCCGTCTTGGCGCGCGGCGCGGCGGCCGGGGCCGGGGCCGGGGCCGGAACCGCCGACGCGGCGCCGTCGGCCGAGGCGGCGAGGCGGCCTTCCCTCGCCTCGAGCCCCTCGCGTATGGCTTCGGCCCGTTCGAGGACGTCCCGGGGGAGGCCCGCGAGGGCCGCCACCTGGATCCCGTAGCTCGAGGCCGCGGCTCCGGGCATGACCTTCTTCTGGAACACGATCCGTCCGTCGCGCTCCTCGGCCTCCAGCCTCAGGTTGAGGACCGCCCCGTCCTCGAGCGAGGTGAGCTCGTGGTAATGGGTGGCGAAGAGCGTCCGGGGGCGGATGTCCCGGATGAGCTTCTCGGATACTGCCCAGGCGATCGAGAGGCCGTCGGTCGTGGAGGTGCCGCGGCCCACCTCGTCCATGATGACGAGGCTCCTGTCCGTGGCGGTGTTGAGGATGAAGGCCGTCTCGTTCATCTCGACGAGGAAGGTGGACTCGCCGCGAGCGAGGTTGTCCTGGGCTCCCACCCTGCAGAATGCCTTGTCCGCCACGCCGATGCGCGCCTCCCGCGCGGGAACGAAGGATCCCGCCTGGGCCATGATCGCGATGAGGGCGGTCTGCCTGAGGAAGGTCGACTTTCCGGACATGTTGGGCCCCGTGATGAGGGCGAATCGCTTCCCCTCCTCCTCGAGGGAGAGGTCGTTGGGCACGAATGCCCCGTCCGGCAGGTGGGCCTCGACGATGGGATGCCGCCCTTCCCTGATTTCCAGGGCCTTCCCCGCGTCCAGGGCGGGGCGGGTCCAGCCGCGGCGCGTCGCCGCGAAGGCGAGGGCGCAGGAGACGTCGATCTCCGCGACCGCCGAGGCCGCGCGGAGTATGGACGGAATCGCGCCTGAGGCGAAGGCGCGGAGCTCGAGGAAGATCCTCCGCTCGATGGCGACGGATCCCTCCCTCGCGTTCTCGATGCGCTCCTCGAGGGAGGAGAGGCGCTCGGTCGTGAAGCGCTCGCCGTTCGCGAGGCCCTGTCTCCGCGTGAAATGGGCCGGGACGGAGGAGAGCTGGGCCTTGGTCACCTCGAGGTAGTACCCGATGATGTTGTTGTGCCTGAGCTTGAGGTTCTGGATGCCCGTGGCCGCGCGCTCCTCGTCGAGGTAGGCGTCGAGCACGGAGCGGGAATCGCGCTCGAGGGAGCGCAGGGAGTCGAGCTCGGCGTCCACCCCGTCGCGGATCATGTTCCCCTCGGTGAGGAGGATCGAGGGCTCCTCCTTCACGGTGGCGAGGATACGGGAAGCGGCGCCCGCGCAGGCCTCCTCGTCGGAAACGGAGGGGAGGACGCCGGACCAGGAGCCCTCCTTCGAGAGGGGCGCGAGGGAGGCGAAGACGCCGAGGGCGGCCTCGAGGGAGGACGCGAGCGCGAGGAGGTCCCGGGCGTGCGCGCGCTCGAGGGCGAGCCTGGAGGCGAGGCGCTCGAGGTCCAGGATCCCGGAGAGCGATTGCCTCGTCCTCGCGAGCGCGGGCTGGTCCCGGTAGTACCGTTCCACCCTGTCGAGCCTGGCCTCGATGGCCTTTAGGTCCTTGAGCGGCGAGAGGACGCGCTTCCGCATCGCCCGCGCGCCCATGCCCGTCCTCGTCTCGTCCATCACCTCGAGGAGGGTGAAGCGCGGGCCCGAGTCCGAGAGGTTCTGCACGAGCTCGAGGTTCCGCTGGCTCGCCTCGTCGATCCCGAGCCGGTCGGATTCGGAGACGGAGGATACGCTCCTCAGGTGCGAGAGGACGGCCCGCGCGGCGTCCTCGAGGTATTCGAGGAGCGCGCCGCAGGGAAGGACCTCGGGGGAGTCGTCCGAGAGGCCGAAGCCCTTGAGGGAGGCCGTGCCCAGCTGGGACTTGAGGCGTTCGGCCGAGCGGGCTCCATCGAAGGACCAATCGGGGAGGCGGCTCAGGACCATTTCGGAGCGCTCCTCGGTCGCCTCGCGGTACGGTTCGTCGTCCAGGAGGGATTGCTGGATCAGGCACTCGCGGGGCTGGAGCCGCGCGAGCTCCCGCCTGAGGCCGGAGGCGGCCTCGTCGCGAGCGAAGGAGGTTACCGTGAATTCCCCCGTGGAGACGTCCACGGCGGCGAGGGCGATCCTCGCGTCCTCGAGGCTCGGGGAGGAGGAACAGACGGATACGATGTAGTTGTTCCTTCCGCGGTCGAGGTATTCCTCGTCGAGGATGGTGCCGGGGCTCACGACCTCGACCACCCTGCGCTCCATGATGCCCTTGCCCGGGAGCCCCACCTGCTCGCAGACGGCTATCCGCTTGCCGAGCTTGAGGAGGCGCGCGATGTAGGAACGGGCGGCGTGGTAAGGGATCCCGCACATAGGCTCCCCGTGCCGCTTCGTGAGGGTGAGGTTGAGGAGGGCGGACACCTCGACGGCGTCCTCCTTGAACATCTCGTAGAAGTCCCCGAGCCTGAAGAAGAGGATGGCGGTCCTGTGCTCGCGCTTCAAGGCCGCGTACTGCTCCATGAGGGGGGTTGCGTCTCCCATGAGATTTGCATTATAGGTCCTTCTGCACTACGATGACAAGGAACGGAACGAGATGGAGGAACGGGCGCATGGACGCAGCTCTGTTCTACAAGGACCACGGAGACTCAGCCTACGTCCGCGCGGTCGGGCACATCACGGCCCGGCTCTGCCCCGCCCTCAAGGAAAAGGTCTGCGCGCGCATGTCCTCGGACCCCGCTCTCCGAGCAGTCCGCGTCGACCTGAGCCAGTGCGAGTACATGGATTCCACCTTCCTGGGGCTCCTCGTGACGATCAGGAAGGGCCTCCGGGCGCTTCCCGGCGCCGAGCTCACGCTCCATGCCCCCAACGAGACCTGTAGGGACCTCCTCAAGGGGATCGGCATCATGCAGCTCGTGAAGGTGACGGACGACGTGCCGGAGTTCCCTTCCCTCCTCGCGACCACCGCCCCTTCGGACGAGATCAAGCCGGAATTCGTGCTCGACGTGCATGAGGAGCTCATGGAGCTCTCAGAGGAGAATCGGCGGAGGTTCGCGACCCTCCACGCGGTGCTCAAGAAGAAGATCGAGGAGAATCCCCCGGACAAGCCGGATACCGACGGAACCGACTGAGGCTCGCGGCCGGACCGGCGAGCCCCGGTCCCGTCGCGGGCCGGCTCAGCGCTTCTTGGCCACGAGCGCCGCGATGACCTTGTCCGTGATGTCGATGGTCGGGGAGTACCAGATCACGAGACGGAGCTCGGTACCGCGCTTCCAGTCCAGCACCATGGTATAGCCCTCGGCCTCGGCGGCTTTCTGGATTTCCTGGTATATCTCGGCGGCCATCGTGTCGGATTCGAAGATCTTGCGCTTCTGCGACTCGAGCTCGTCGATCTTCACTTTCCGGTATTCACGCACGAACTCGATTTTATTCTGGATCTCGCCGTCGAGCGAGAGGACCGCCGACTTGTCTCCCCTCGCCTGCGCCTCGACGCGGGACTGCTGGAGCCGCTTGATCTCCTCGGTCATCGCGTCGATTTCCTTCTGGACGGACCGTTGGCGATCCTCGAAATCGCGCATCGCCTTGGAATCCTTGTAGAAGGACTCCATGATGCGGACCAGGTCCACGACGGCGTAACGGGTTATCTGCTCCGCGCCTGAGCGGGCGGCGGCGACGATTAGCGCCAGTACGGCGATGAATGCGCGTTTTCTCACGGTTGACCCTCCTCCGGGATCGATTCGGCCAAAAAAAACGCGTCCCCCCGGCGGGGAGGACGCGTCGCGGAAAACCGCCCCTAGAAGAGGGGCTGGACGATGGAGATGAAGATGTTCATGCCGCTGCCGACGGTATCGGTCTTGAAGATGTCTCCCCCGATTCCCTGGATGCCGTCCTCGGTGAAGACGAACTTCTTGGCGAGCCCGATCTTGATGGGGAGCTGGGGGATGGCGAGCCTCAGCGCGATGCCGGCGGAGAAGCCGTAATCCTGGATCGTGGCGTCCGCGAAGGTGAGGCCCGGCTGGACGATGGCGCCGCCCTCGGTGGGACGGAGGAGTCCGTCGGCCCCCTGCACGAGGCCCGCGTCGAGGAACATATCGAACCAGAGAAGGTTCGCGGTGATCGGCATCCGGAGCTCCAGCCAGTTGTAGAAGATGCTCGTGGCGCTGTAGCTGTAGAGATCCGACCAGCCGCGCATGGTCATCATGCCGTCGACCTTCGGGTAGTACCCCGTCTTCACGGTCATGGGCCGCCAGGGCTTGGCGAAGAGCGTGGTGAGCGAGCTGTGGGCGCCGACGACGAGCTTGAAATTCCACTTTTCGGTCACGGGGATGTCGAAGAGGGGCCAGAAGGCCTCGATCTTCACGTCGTCCCTCATGTAGTGCTGGGCCTCGAAGTCGAAGAATCCCGTCATGGAGATCTTGTTGGTCACGCCGACGCCCTTCGTGGGAACGTAGGAGTAGTCCACGGCGTCCCAGTAGGTGTAGAGCGAGAGGGTGTCGGTGAGGAGCCACTTGTCGTGGTTGTCCCGGAGGTCCTTGGTGTAGGGCCGGTACTTGGTCTCGTCGTAGAAGAGGTTCTCGAGCTTGGACGTCTCGTCAACGCGGATGCCGAAGTCGCCGACGGGCGTCTTGAAGAGGTAGCCGGTCGAGGGCCCGAGGAGGAAGCTCAGCGAGTCGTAGGTCATCTTGAACTCGTCGGGGACGAGGAAGTTGGCTGCGCTGTATTCCTCGTAGGACGAATAGGGGTCGGGGATGCCGTCCGTGAACATGGGCGCGAGGATGTCCTGGGCCACGGTCTTCTTCTCGTGGCTGAAGGAGAGGTTCACTCCACCGAGCCACCGGGTGTCCATGAGCCACTTCTCGGTGAAGCCCACCACGAGGGACTGCTTGTTGGGAGAGAGCTCCGCGGAGACCTCGATCTTGTTGCCGTTGCCGAGGAAGTTCGTGTCGCTCCAGGAGACGCTGCCGCCTATCGGGACCGCCTGTGTGTTGTCCACGTCCGGCTGGTAGGAGATCGCGAAGTTGAAGCCGGCGGTGGACTGCTCGGTGACGTTGATCACGAGGTCCACGAGCTGTTCGGAGACGGGGAGGACGTCGGGGAGGATCTCGGAGAAGAATTGGAGGTTGTAGAGGCTCCGGAGCCCGTCCTCGATCTTCTTCTTTGAGAAGATGTCGCCCGGGATGACCTCGAGCTCGCGGAGGATGACCTTGTCCTTGGTCTTGGTGTTGCCGCGGACGACGATGTCGGAGATGTGGGCCCTGTCGCGCTCGACGATCTTGATGACGTAGGAGATGGTCAGGGTCTCCTCGTCGCGGACTTCCTTGGGGCTTATCTGGCTGAAGACGTAGCCGTTCTCGAAGTAGAGGTTCCTGACGCGCATGATGTCGGCGGTGATCTTGGAGGCGACGAAGAGGCCGTTCTTCTGCAGGAGGAGGGATTGGAGCTTGGCGGAGTCGAAAATGACGTTGCCCTCGAAGGTTATCCCGCCGTACTGCCAGATCCTGCCCTCGGATACCGTGAAGGTCACGTTGGCGAGGCTCCTGTTCTTCTTGGCGTCGTCCTCGAACTCGGAGGCGGCGTCGGTGACGGCGGCGTCGGCGTATCCCCTGTCGCGATAATACGCGACGATTTCCGCCTTGCTCTTCTCCACGAGGTCCTCGCGGTACGCTCCGGGAACGAGGAATGCGGGCTCCTTGAGGGATATGGCGCCCTTGAGGCTCTTCTCGGAGACCGCGGCGTTGCCGGAGAACGCGATCTTCTTCACGGCGATGGCCCGGCCCTCGTCGATGACGAAGTAGAGGAGGACCTTCTGGCCGTCGTCGCCGGAGGGGCGCTCCTCGGAGCGGACGGTGGCGGAGGTGTAGCCCTTCTCCACGTAGTGCCTGCGGAGGGCGTCCTCGTCGGCGGCCTGCCGGAGCCTGTTGCTGAGGTCGCCCGTCTTGCTGGTTACGACGTTCAGGAGCTCTATGGCCTTGAGGCCGTTGTTGCCCTCGAATTTGACCGCGTCGATGACCGGGCGGGGCACGACCGTGAACCGCACGATGACGGAATCCGGTTCGCCCTCGACGGGGACGGCTGACGGCGACGCGGATTCGAAGTAGTCGAGGTCGGTGACGACGCTCTGAAGCTCGAGGAAGAGCTCGTCCGAGAATTTCTTCCCGATGAAGGGCTTCACGACTCCTTCGAGATCCCTGCGCTCGGCTCCGCGCGCGCCTACGAATTCAACGTCCTTGATAGTCTTGCCAAGGTACCAGGCGTCGCCTTCCTGCGACGCGAGGCCGCTCGCCGCCATGAGGGCGATGACGGCGGCCAAGGCCGCTCGTCGTATCGTTGTCGGCATGGTGGCTCCTTTCTCAATAGGGGATGGACCAGAAAACGCCGATCGACTGGTCTCCGATGAAGAGGCTGTCGCGATGGTCCCATTCGGGCGCGAAGCTATAGAGCAGCCTGAAGAACGGCGTGTTCAATTCGATCAAAAACTCCGGAAAGAGGCCGACGTTACCGATCTCGGAATCGTCGTCCCTCCTGATCTGGGCGATGCCCTGGAAGAAGAGGTCCGACCCGAGGTACTTCCCGGCCGATATCGTCGTGCCGTCGAAATAATCCCCGAGAGCGACCCGCCTGTCAATATCTTCGGGGAGGGTGGCCCCGATGAGGATGTTCTGAACGAGGGTGGACCGTATGGAGAACATGTCGAGGTCGAGGGCGTCGCGCACGTTCCCCTCGAATTTCCTCATGATATTGGATTGGGCGAGGAGGTCGCCCGTGGCTCCGCCGACGGTCGAGAGCGTCCGCGCGAGGATCGCCGTCGGCTCCATGTCCTTGGCCTCGTCGGGGCTGAATCCGATGGCCTCCTCCCCGAGCATGGCGAGGAGGTCGTTCTGCGGGCGCGATGGGACCGATTCGAGGGTGGGGCTGAATTCCGAGAGCCGCTTGTCGTCCATCCTCAGGATGATGGTGACGGGGCCCGTGTCGTCGCGCTCGCGCATCTCGGCCCTGAACGAGAGGAAGGGATCGAAGGAACGCTTGCTCTCGTTGAACGCCAGCCGGCCTTCCTTGAGGTAGAAATTGCGCCGGAAGTAGGAGACCTCCCCTCCCCTGATCCGAGCCGT
This sequence comes from uncultured Spirochaetales bacterium, assembly GCA_964399285.1. Lineage (GTDB taxonomy): Bacteria > Spirochaetota > Spirochaetia > Treponematales > JBGSOB01 > CAYNQK01. The sequence continues at coordinate 45,717 of CAYNQK010000005.1, forward strand.
CCCCTTCATCGAGAAAACGTCCTTGACCCCGTCGAAGTAGATCGCGAGGGGGGCGCTCGACGGCTCGAGGGCTGCCCTGAGATACGGCAATGAGCGGCTCGGCCAGAGGAATTCGACGCGCTTGCCGATGGCGAGGCCGAGGTCGATGACGGGGGGGTACGGCTGTGGCCCCGATGGCGTTCCGTCCTTGAGGGGCGCTATGAGGATCGAGCCCTCGTCCAGGAAAACCGTGCCTTTAAGGGTGAAATCCTGCCGCTCGAAGAGGAGGTCGAGGTCGAAACGCGCCTTCCCTCCGATATCGACCCCCGCGACCCTGGTCGTGGCGTCGACGAGGGTGCCGGGAGTCGTGGCCGCCTTGACGTCGACCGTGGCGGGAATCCAGCGCTCGAACGCGACGTCGACCGAAGTGAGGATGCCGCCCTTCCCCGAGGGAAGGAGCGTGGCCGGGATGGAGAAGACGTTGTCCACGACGATGATGTCCGAGGAGAAGGGGCCGAAGCCGCCGGGAAGGAAATCGGGCACCGAGCCCGATACGCCCTCCGCCCTCCCCTTTCCGTTGAAGACCGGATCGTTGACGCTCCCTGAGAGGCTCAAGGAGCCCGTGATGCGTCCCTGGGTGAAGGCGACCGCGGACGGACCGAAAAGCGTCCATACCTTCGCGAAATCGAGGGAGAAATCGGGGGCGTCGGCGTGGAGAATGCCGTCCTTCACGGTGCCGTCTACCCGGCCGACGATCGGCAGCGGTGAAGCCGACCGGATGCCGAAGCTTCCGTCGCCCCTATAGTCCATGGCGAGCTCGTTCCCGGCGCCGCCCCTGAAGGCCATGCCGCCCTCCAGGAATTCGGCGCTGAAGGGCCAGGAGGGCGACTTCACGGGACCGAAGGAGATGGAAAGGAGCTCCCCGTTCAGGCTCGGCGAGAGGGATTCGCCTCGGAGGAGGTCGCCGCGGAGCGAGAGGAGCGATACGAGCGGCCGCTCTCCGATCGCCATCCGGAACCCGGAATCGAGGGAGAGCTCCCCCGTGGAGGGAGCGTAGGAGCCGCGGCCGTCATCGACGCCGAAGGCGAGATACGAGGCATTGAGGCCCTTGAACGAGAGGAGGCCGTCCGCGAAAGAGCCGGAGGCCTTCGCTTCGATGGGCGATCCGAGGAAGGAAGCCTTGGAGAGCGCGGCGGTGAAGGCGACGCGGGGAGACCGGATATCGCCCGAGACTTCCGTGATCGCGTTGACGGAGCCCTTGAGGTCGGCGACGCCGAGCCGGGAGAGCGACGCCGATTCCGCCGTGAGGAGGACGTCCATCCGCTCGCCCCACACGCGGCCCTTGAGGCCGTAGCGCTCCCCCGCTCCGCCCGAGAGGGCGGCGGCGAGATCGAGGAAGCCCCCAGCCTCGGCGCCGGTTCCGTCCGCGCGGCCGCGGGAGTAGGCCGCTTCGGCGATTCCCTCGAGCCGCGAGTGGGCGTCCTCGAAGGAGAGGCGGTCGAAGCGAGCCCCCCGGGGGTCGATGAGGCCGCCGAAGGAGAGCGCGGCCCAGGAAGGGAGGAGGCCGTTCGTCTGCTCGAGGCGGCCGGATTCCACGACCACGGCGAACTCGTCCAGGCTCCGGTAGCGGCCGGTCGACTCGATGCTGAGGAGCGGAGTGAAGCCCTTCAGGGGAAGGGGCATGTCGCGCATCGAGAGGCTGAAGAGCGCCTCGCCCGCCGCGCGGGACAGGTGGAGCTCGAGGCCGTGGGATCCGCGGAGATAGAGCTGCTCCTTGCCGTAGACCTCGCCCGAGATCGCGTACCGCTGTCCGCGGACGTTCAGCGCGGAGGAGAACTGCGACATGTCGGGCGAGGAGAAGTCGGCGCTCAGGTCGCCCGAGAGCTCCACGCCGTTCCAGAAGAGGGAGAACCTCGATACGGAGAGCGAGGTGCCCGAACCGGATACCGAGAAGACGCCGTAGTCGCCGGCCTTCTCCCGGTGCGCGAGGACGAGCTGCGGGGCGTTGTACGTGAAGGAGTCGAAGTCCGTGCCGAAGTAGATCACCGAGGAGGCCTTGAGCGACGAAACGGCGTCCTCCGCTATGCCGCCCGGGAGGCCGAGGACGCCTTTTAGGAGGACGTACGCGGGACCGAGGTCGAGCGATGAGAGGGCGAGCTCCCCTTCCACCGAGGGCCGGTCTCCGAGCGCGAGGGTTCCCGTGAGGAGGAGGGGCGGAGGCGCGTCCTCGCCGATGGCCTCGCCCTGGAAGGGCTGGTCGCCCGTCGAGGATCCGGCATCGGCCGGGAGATACGCCCTGAGCGTGAAGTCCGAGGCCTTCGGATCCGGCCTCACGGCGGCCTGCACTCCCGTGAACTCCGTCTCCCCGGCGAGGAGGCTCGCGGCGTACGCGGAGACGTACTCCCCTTCCGTCTGGATGATGAAGTCGCCCTTGAGACGGGCGCCGCCCGCGTTCCAGTCGACGGACGCGAGGCCGTCGGGCCTGAGTCCGGGGAGGGAGACGACGCCGGAGTAGGAGGCCTTTCCGTCCGGGCCGCTAGCGAGGGCGCGCTCCACGGCCATCGCGCGCTCATCGCCCCTGAGGGAGAGCGAGATCGAGGTTCCGGCGGGGAGCATGCCGGCGGGAAGGCGGAATTCGCCTTCGACGGAGTAGTCGGCCGCGCCCTCCCGGAATGAGCCCGAGACGCTCGCCTTTCCCGTGCCGGCGATCCCGAGCCATCGGGAGAGCTTGGCGTATCCGCCGCGCACCGAGCAGAGGGACGAGGCGCGGAGCCCTTCGAAGGCGAAATCCGCCGTGTAGGTGCCCCTGGCGAGGTCGATCGTGCCCGAGGCGTCGACGGGGGCGGCGTCCTCGATCTTGCGGATGCGGAGGACGTCCCCGTCCTTGTCGATGGAGAAGGTCTGGAGGGCGAGGCTCAGGGAAGCCGTCTCGGCGCCGGCGAAGGCCTGGATCCGCGCCGTCGAGAGGTCCCGCGCGGCGGTTCCCGACACGCCGAGGCGGCCGCGGATCGGTTCGGCGCTCCCCTTGGGCGAGAGCGCGGCGTCGCAGGAGGCGCGGAGGCGGATTCCGTCATCGCCGTAGGAGCCGTCGGCCACGATCGAGTCGAACCGGGCGTCGAAGCCGCCTTCGGAGTAGGTAGCCGAGGATCCCCGGATCTTGAAGCGGACGGGGAGCGTCGGAAGGCCGCTCTCGCCGCCCTGGAGCCCGGAGAGGGCGTCCATGAAGCTCGAGGCCCTGGCCGCGCTGAAATCGACGCGTGCGCCCTGGATGTTCACCTCCCGGACGACGACCCGCGGCAGGACGCCCTTCCCCCGCGCGAGGCCGAGGAAGACCTCCGCGCGGTCCGCGCCGAGGAGGAGCGCGTTCCCGGGGCGGTCCCGTAGGACGAGATCCTCGACGCTGATCGAGCGGAGGAGGGACGGCGAGAGCTTGGAATAGGAAATTTCGCAACCGAGCGAGGATTCGAGGCGGGCGATGAGGGCGTCGCGGAGGGCTTCCATCCTCCGGGAGAGGGCTCGGACGGTAGGATACAGCCCCGCCCCGGCCGCCGCGACGAGGGCGATCAGGACGGAGAGGGAGAGGGCGTTCTTGCGTTTTCTCGTGATCGGGCCCACATGCTCCAAGGTATCACACCCCCCGCCCTCTCGTAAGGGTTTCCGCGCGGTAAACGCATTCCGCTGGACGGATCCGCGTCCTTTCCGATACAGTATCGGCATGGTCTTGCGCCGCTTCTTCGTCCTCGAGGGCATCGACGGGACGGGGACCACCACCCAGTTGGAAGCCGTATCCCGGCGGCTCGCGCTCTCGGGCGCTCGGATCCACGCCTGCGCCGAACCCACCGGCGGACCCGTCGGGCGGCTCATCCGGGAAGCCCTATCGGGCCGGATATCCCTATCCCAGGCCGCTCTCGCCTATCTTTTCGCCGCCGACCGCGAGGAGCACTTAAGCGCCCCGGGCGGCGTCCTCGAACGGCTCGGCGGGGGGGAAGCCGTCCTCTGCGACCGCTACCTCTTCTCCTCACTCGCCTACCAGAGCCTCCAGGACGACCCCGCCCTGCCCTTCGCGCTCAACGGGCGCTTTCCCCTGCCCGACACGGTCTATTATTTTTCCCTCGACGCCAGGACCGCCCTCGAGCGGATCGGATCGCGCAAGGAACGGGAAATTTTCGAGTCCGCGGACTTCATGGAGCGCGTGAGCGCCCGGTACGGATCCGTCATGGGGCTGTACCGCGGCTCGGGCGTCCGGGTCGTGGACGTCGACGCCTCGATGGACCGCGACGCGATAACCGGGAAAATAGTCGAGGACGTACGTTCGCGGCTCCAGTAAACCAACCCGCCTCCCGGCGGTTACCGGGAGCGAGGAGATGAACGCATGATCGCCAAGCAGGTTTCAAAGTCATCCTGGGTCCTCCACGCGGACGTCATGACGGACGACCTCTTCGAGGGGATATGGCCCATTCCCGAGGGCGTTTCGCTCAACTCTTATCTGGTTCGAGGGGAGAAGACGGCCCTCATCGACCTCGTGAGGGACTGGGGAGGGGCGGCGCCGGCCCTCGCGGCGCAGCTCGAGGAGCTCGGGCTCGAGCCCGGCGCGATCGATTACATCATCCTGAACCACATGGAACCCGACCACACGGGATGGCTCCGCGATTTCAGGAAGATCGCTCCGCGGGCGGAGATCCTGACCTCGGAGAAGGCCGTGCCCCTCGTGAAGAGCTTCTACGGCCTCGCGGATGGCGTGAGGGCGGTCGCGTCCGGGGAGCGCCTGGACCTGGGCGGGGGCGTGAGCCTCCTTTTCGAGATGATCCCCAACGTGCACTGGCCCGAGACGATGGCCACCTACCTTGAAGGGGAAGGCGTGCTCTTCTCCTGCGACGCCTTCGGCTCCTTCGGCGCCCTCGACGGCAAGGTCTTCGACGACGAGCTCCTTCCCGCGGACGTCGAGCGCTTCGATCGCGAATCGCTCCGGTACTACGCCAACATCGTCTCGTCTTTCTCGCTCTTCGTGGAACGGGCCATCCAGAAGCTCGCCGGCCTCCCCATCAAAGTCATCGCCCCGAGCCACGGTCCCGTGTACCGGAAGGATCCGGGCGGGATCGTGAAGCGGTACGCGGAGTACGCGTCCTGGATGAAGGGGAAGGCTCGGAAGGAGATCTGCGTCCTCTGGGGCTCCATGTACGGCAACACCGAGGCGGGGCTCGCCGCCGTCTTGAAGGGGATCGAGTCCGCCGGCCTGCCCTATTCCGTGCGCCGCGTGCCGAACGAGGACGTGTCCTACGCCCTCGCGGACGCCTACAAGTGCTCGGGGATCGTGATTGGCGCTCCCACCTACGAGTACAAGCTCTTCCCGCCCATGGCCTACGTCCTGGACGTCCTGGCGCGGAAGCACGTGTTCGAGCGCAAGGCCTTCCGCTTCGGCTCCTTCGGCTGGTCGGGGGGCGCCCAGAAGGAATACGAGGCCGCAGCGGCGGCCCTCAAGTGGGAGAACCTCCCCGCAGTGGAATGGCCCGGCGCCCCCGACGCGGCCATCCTGGCCCTCCTCGAAACCCGCGGCCGGGAGCTCGCGGAGGCGGTGAAAGCCTCTTAAAAACGGCCGCCGCGAGCCGATAATCGAAGGGATATGCTCCGTATACGGCTCGCCATCGCCCTTATCCTACTCCTCGCGGCCTCGGCGCTCCAGGCCTACCCGGTCTATTTCAAGGAGCAGTACTACCGCCTCTACCATATCCACTACGTCCAGTACCCGGACGATTCCATCGAGAACATCTATTACCTCGAACAGGCCATGAAGGCGGATTTCTGCAATCCCCTCTACGCCTACGCCAAGATCGACGACAAGAAGGAATGGGCCCGTTATCGGGACCTCTTCTCCATGCACATCCTCCTCAAGCTCATCGAGCAGCACCTCATCCTCGGCTCCAAGTGGGACAAGCGCGTCGCCTATTTCTACAACGCGCCCTGGAAGAAGGAGAACCTCGAGAGCCTCGATACCGCGGAAACCTGCTACCGCACCGCCCTCGCCTACTGGCCCGAGGCCAAGCGGCTCGCGGGCGAGGCCATGAAGGCCCGCTTCGTGACGCTGGAGGAAGTGCAGTTCTGGGAGAACGAGGCCTACAGGATCGAGAAGGGGCTCCTCGATTACGAGCGCATCATCAAAGAGGAGCTCGACCGGGTCCGGAAGGCGCGCGAGGCCTTCGAGTCCATGGACGAGACCACCTACTGAGGGAGCGCCCGCAGGGCTCTTTCGAGGAGCGATGAGGCCGATCGGGTCGTCGCGCGCTCACAGGATCAGCATCGCGTCACCGTACGAGAAGAAACGGTAGCCCTCCTCCACGGCCCGTGCATAAGAAGCGAGCACGTATTCCCTCCCCGCGAAGGCCGAGACGAGCATGAGGAGCGTGGATTCCGGCGTGTGGAAATTGGTGAAGAGCGCGTCGACCGCCTTGAACCGGTAGCCCGGGCTGATGAAGATCCTCGTCCTCCCCCGCCCCTCCTTGAGCCGGTCCCCTTCCCACGCGGATTCGAGCGTACGGAGGCTCGTCGTCCCCACGGCGAGTATTTTCCGCCCCTCCGCTCGCGCCGCGTTCACCTCCCGCGCCGTGGACTCCGGGACCTCGTAGGCCTCCTCGTGCATCTCATGGCGCTCGATGTCCTCCGTGCGGACGGGCTGGAAGGTGCCGAGCCCCACGGGGAGGGTCACGAAGGAGATCACGGCGCCCCTCGCCTTCAGGGCCGCGATGAGCTCCTCCGTGAAGTGGAGTCCCGCCGTTGGCGCGGCCGACGAGCCGAGCTCACGCGCGTAGACGGTCTGATAGCGTTCCGCGTCGCTGCCCCGATCCGGCCGCTTGATATAAGGCGGGAGGGGTACGTGGCCGTTCCGATCGAGGTACGCCTCGTCGAAGGAATCGGGGAACTCGAGGAGGATCCCCCCGGGAGCTCCGACCGCGCGGGCCGTCATGCCCTCCGGGAATTCTATGCGCGTTCCCGGCTTGAGACTGCCCTTCCCCTGCACGATGAAATCCCAGCTGCCGTCGGATAAGCGTTCCGTGAGGAGGAAGTCCCGTTCGCGTCCCGCCGAGGCGCCTGCGCCGCCATCCGTCGCTCCGCGGGGAAGGATGCGGCCGGCGATGCGCGCCTTGCGTACGCGCGAATCGTTGAAGACCATGACGGTGCCGGGTTCGATGAGGCCGGGAAGGTCGGCGACGAGGCGGTGCTCGACGGAGGAAGTCGCGCGGTCGAGCACCATGAGGCGGGAGCCGCCACGCCGCTCGGCGGGCTCCTGCGCGATGAGCTCCGCGGGGAGGCTAAAGGAGAAGTCTTTCGTCTTCATGGTGGTACGGGAGGCCCAGGTGCTCGTAGGCCGCCTTGGTGGCGATCCGCCCGCGCGGGGTGCGCGCGAGGAATCCCCCTTGGATCAGGTAGGGCTCGTAGTAGTCTTCGAGCGTCTCCACGGACTCGCCCACGCTGATGGCGAGGGTTTCCGCGCCCACCGGCCCTCCGCCGTAGCGGAGGATGACCGCCCTGAGGATCTCCCGATCCTGCCGCTCGAGGCCCGAGCGGTCCACCTCGAGGCGCTCGAGGCCGCGCTCGACGCAGTCCCGGTCGATGAAGCCCGCGCCCTCCACTTGCGCGAAGTCGCGCATCCGCCTAAGGAGGCGGTTCGCGATGCGGGGCGTGCCGCGGGAGGACAGGGAAAGGCGAGCCGCCGCGGCCGCGTCGATCCTGACGCCGAGGATGCCCGCCGAGCGCATGATGATGGACTCGAGGTCGCCTGCCGCGTAGTAGCCGAAGCGGAGCGATATGCCGAATCGGCTCGCGAGCGGCGCGGAGACGGAACCGGGCTTGGTGGTGGCCCCGATAAGGGTGAAGGGCGGGATGGGGATACGCACCGTGCGCGCGGACGGCCCCTGCCCGATCACCCAGTCGAGCTCGAAGTCCTCCATGGCGATATAGAGCATCTCCTCGATCGCGGGCTTGAGCCTGTGGATCTCGTCGATGAAAAGGACGGCGCGCTCCTTGAGCGAGGTGAGGATGCCGGCGAGGTCCTTGGGCTTGTCCAAGGCGGGCGCGCTCGTGGGCTTCCACTCCACTCCGAGCTCGTTGGCGGCCACGAGGGCGAGGGTGGTCTTCCCGAGGCCGGGAGGGCCCACCAGGAAGAGGTGGTCGAGCGCCTCCGCGCGGTCGCGAGCGGCCTTGATGAAGAGGGAAAGGTTCTCCTTGAGGGAGGCCTGGCCGAGGAATTCCTCGAGACGCCGGGGCCGGAGGCCCCCTTCGCGCTCGTCCTCCGCGGGATCGTAGGCAGCCGCCATGATGCCGGCGGCCGCTTCTTCATCCGCGGAGCGATCCGAGGCGGGATGATAGTCGTCCGGAGCGGCGGCCGCGCGGCGCTTCCCCACGGCCTAGGCTCCCGCCGAGAGGTCGAGGAGGGCGCGGCGGAATATCTCGCGCTCCTTGTCGGCGCCCTCAGGCACGGAGGACGCGATGGAGGCCACGGACTTCTCGGCCGCCTTGCGGTCGAATCCCATGTCCGCGAGCGCGCGGACGACGTCCGCCCAGGGCGAGGCGGCATCGCCCCGCTTTCCGGGCGCGGGCGATGCGGGATTCAGCACGAGCTTCCCCTTGAGGGCGAGGAGCATCTTCTGCGCGAGCTTGGGCCCGACGCCGGGAACGCGCTGTAGGGCGGCGAGGTCGTCACCGGCGAGGGCCGCGTCGAGGGCGTCGGGGGCGATGCCGGAGAGGATGCGGAGGGCCTGGCGGGGGCCGATGCCCTCGACCTTGAGGAGCTCGAGGAAGACGCTCCGCTCGGCGACGGTCGGGAAGCCGTAAAGGCGCATGCCGTCCTCGTAGTGGTGGAGCCAGGTGAAGGCCCGCGCCTCCTCCCCGATCCGGCCGAAGGAGTCGACCGAGCGCGAGGGGGCGGCGAATTCGAACTCGACGCCGCCCACGTCGATGCAGGCGGAATCGGCTCGCTTCTCGGTGAGGAGCCCGCGCAGGCTGTTGAACATGGAATCGAGTATAGGGCTACTTTCCCGGGAAAGACAAGGACGGGTCCGTCCGATGGTGCCAGCGGCAGACGGCCGCGGCGAGCGCGTCGGCGGCGTGGTCGGGGCGAGGATCCTCGGAGAGGCCGAGGAGGAGGCGTACCATGGACTGCACCTGCTCCTTGTCCGCTCTAGCCGTCCCGACGACGGCCTGCTTGATGGCGGTGGGGCTGAAGTCGACGACCTCGAGCCCGATCCGTCCGAGCACGAGGCGGATGGCCCCGCGGACCTCGGCGACGGGAAGGGCGCTCGTCACGTTCCTCCAGAAATAAATGCTCTCCATGCCCGCGGCCGCGGGTTTCCAGTCCCGGGCGAGGGCCTCGATCTCGCCGGCTATGGCGAGGATGCGCTCGCCAAGGGGGCGTCCCGCCTGGGTGGAGATGCAGCCGTGCGCGAGGTGCCGCATCTTCCCGTCGCGGCACTCGACGACGCCCCAGCCCGTGGAGGCGAGGCCGGGATCGATCCCTAAAACGCGAACGGCCGGACCGCGCGTGGCGGATCCGGCCGTCTTGGCGGGCGGGGCGCGCCGTTTCGGGGCGGCGCCGCCCGGCTCATTCCGCGGCATCCTCGGGGATGTTGGCGTTGTGGTAGACGTTCTGGACGTCGTCGTTCTCCTCGAGCTTGTCGATGAGCTTCTGGATCTTGCCGCCCGAGTCGGCGTCCAGGTCGACCATCGCGTCGGAGATCATCGATATCTCGGCGCCGTCGGTCTCCATGGGCGCGGCCTGGATGGCGTTCAGGACGGTCTCGAAGGCGTCGGGCGAGGTGTAGACGACGATCTCGCCCTCCTCGTTGACGATGTCGTCGGCGCCCGACTCCAGGGCGATTTCCATCACCTTGTCCTCGGTATACTTCTCGCCGTCCAGGGAAATGACGCCCTTGCGGGTGAAGAGGCGGGAAACGGCGCCGGACGTCGCGAGGGAGCCGCCCGAGCGGGTGAGGATGTTCCTGATGTCGGCCGCGGCGCGGTTCTTGTTGTCCGTGAGGACCTCGATGAAGATGGCGACGCCGCCCGGTCCGTAGGCCTCGTAGATGAGTTCCTCGTAGTTCACGCCCTCGAGCTCGCCCGTGCCTTTCTTGATGGCGCGGTCGATGTTGTCCCGGGGCATGTTCGCGGCCCTGGCCTTGAGGACGGCCGTACGCAAGCGGGGGTTGCCTTCGGGGTCTCCGCCGCCCATGCGCGCGGCGATGGAAATTTCCTTGATGAGCTTGGTGAACATCTGGCCGCGCTTGGCGTCCAGGGCCCCCTTCTTGTGCTTAATGGTCGCCCATTTGCTATGGCCGGACATGTGGTCTCCTTGAAATTCCGTCTAGAGTGTTAAGGGAAAATAACATGGCTATAAAAACGCTGTCAATGGGAAGAAAACTTTGCGGTATTCCCGCAGAGGGCGCGAAACGGCCCATAGTCGCCTCCGGGCGATGGAGCCCAGGGTACGGGGAGGGCGCGAAGCGCTCCCTCCCCCGTCAATCGCTCAGCGGATGGGCTCTATCCGGCCGCGCTGAACGGCCTTCTCGAGGGTGTTGAGCAGGAACTCGTTGTACCACTGATAATCGAAAGCCTTATGCTCTTCCTCCGTCTTCCGGAGGTACATGCGCGACTGATAGGAGAATTCGTCCTCGCAGGTACCGCACACGTCGTAGTGGCCGTGATGGAAGAGGTTGCGGTCCTTAAGGGGGTTCTGGACCGTCTTTTTGCACACATCGCAGAAGATCGCTTTCATGATCGGGCTCCTCCTAGAATGGCGTCCTATGGTATTCTACAGCCAAGTCGGGGCGGTTGTCGAGGCGTGAAAGGGAAAAAAAGCGCCCCCGGAAGGACTTCAGGATGGATATCAGGGCGGCTCCCCGGCCGGCTTTCGAGGCCGCGGGACGGGCGTGGACGGAGCGCGATCCCCTCGTCATCGCCGAGATCGGGACCTCTCACGGCGCGGATCCGGTCAAGGCCAGGGAGCTCGTGGCCGCGGCCCGGGAGTCGGGGGCGGGCTGCGCGAAGTTCCAGCTCATACACGCGGAAGAGATCATCCACCCTAAAACGGGAATCGTGCCACTTCCGGGCGGCGATACGAGCCTCTACGCGGCATTCCAGGCCTTGGAGACGCCCCTCGCCTTCTACGCGGAGATAAAGGAGTACGCCGAATCCCTGGGACTCCTCTTCCTCTGCACCCCCTTCGGCACGAGGAGCGCGCGCGAACTCGCTTCCCTGAGGCCCGCCCTCCTCAAGTCGGCGAGCCCGGAGCTCAACCACTTTCCCCTCCTCGCCGAACTCGGCGCGACGGGCCTCCCCCTCATCGTTTCGACCGGGGTGTCCCGGCTCGGCGACGTCGAGGCCGCCCTGGAAGCCCTCGGGTATCCCGAACGGCGGGCTCCCGAATCGATCCTCCTCCTCCATTGCGTGACCGCCTACCCCGCCCCGCCCGAGGATTACAACCTCCGCGCCATGGCCAACCTCGGAGCCGTCCTCGGCCTCCCGGTCGGGGTTTCGGACCACTCGCTCGATCCCCTCCTCGTGCCCTTGGTCGCGCTCGCCTCGGGAGCCTGCGCCGTGGAAAAGCACTTCACCCTTTCCAAGGCGGGCGGCGGCCTCGACGATCCCGTGGCCCTCACACCCGCGGAGTTCTCGGCGATGGCCGGGGCGCTCAAAGCCGCGGCGGGATCGAGCGCGGAAGGGAGGCTCGCGGAGGCGAACGCGCGGTTCGGCGCGGAACGCGTTCGCGCCGTCCTGGGCGACGGGGTCAAGCGCCTCGCTCCCTCCGAGAGAGCGAACTACGGGAGGACGAACCGGAGCCTCCACGTCATGCGCGCGATCAGTAGGGGCGAGGTCATCAGCTCTGAAGACATAGGGATCCTCCGAACGGAGAAGGTGCTGAGGCCCGGATTGCCGCCCGAGTTCCTCGCGGAGGCGATAGGCCGGAGGGCAGCGCGCGATATCGACGACGGCGAGGGCCTCGTTTGGGCGGATCTGGGCGGCCGGGACTGAGGGCCAGAGCTCAGCGGAGTTCGAGCGCACGCGCTCAGCGGAGTCTGAGCGTACGCGCTCAGCGGAGTCTGAGCGTACGCGCTCAGCGCAGCCGCACGATCGTCTTTCCGAAGCCCCCGTCCTCGGGCCGCGCGAAATGGAATTCCTCGATGGCGCGGCAGTTCGAGAGGTATTCCCTGATGCCGTCCTTGAGGACCCCCTCGCCGGTGCCGTGGATGACGCCGAAATCCTTGAGGTTCGAGAGGCTCGCCGCGTCGATCTGGCGTTCGAGGGCCTTGAGGGCCTCCTCCCGACGCATCCCGCGGAGATCGAGCTCGTAGACTGCCCGCGCCGACGACGACGACGCGTCCACGGAGAAGCTCACGCTCGCCTTCGGAGGCGAAACGGGCTCGACGGGCGTGAGCTCCGACTCGCTCACCGTGAGGCGTGCGTTCTCGGTCTCGATGACCCAGCTTCCCTTTTTTGCGGCCCTGAGGACCCGGGCCCGCCTCCGGAGCGAGCCGTAAAGCACCTCGGCCCCTTCCTCCACGCGGAGATTGGCGGCGGCGGCGGGCCGCTTGGCGGCGTCTTCGGTCCGCGCCATGGAGCGCTCGAGGTCGCGGACTTCCTCGTCGAAGGAGGCGAGGCGCTCGGTCTCGGCCCGCGCGAGCTCCTCCATGCCCGCGATGAAGTCCTTCACCTTGAGGGTCTTCTCGCGGGTGACCTCGCCCTCCTTGAGCTCGCGCACGAGGTTCTCGAGGCCCTTGCGCGATTCGTCGAGGAGGCGGCGGAGGTCCGAGGCGCCGGACTTCCTGAGCTCGAGCTCCTTCTGCTTGAGCCTGAGCTCCTTCAAGTCCACCTTGCGCTTCTCCTCGAAAGTCTCGCGGAGCCGGCGCTCCCGCTGGCGCTCGAGCTCCTCCGCGCGGAGGTGCTTGGACTTGAGGCCCTTGATGAGGGCGGAAACGTCCGCGCGCTCGTCGGCGAGGTAGGAGCGCGCGCCGTCCACCACCGCGCGCGGGAGGCCGTTCCTGAGCGCGATGTCGAGGGCGTGGCTCTCCCCCGGGACGCCCATCACGATGCGGTACGTCGGGGAGAGGGTCTCGCCGTCGAAATCCACCGAGGCGTTGACGCAGCCCTCCTTGGTGTAGCCGTAGTTCTTGAGGAGGCCGTGGTGGCTCGTCACGAGGGTGAGGGCGCCCGAGGCGAGGAAGGAATCGAGGAGGGCCATGCCGATGGCGCTCCCCTCCTCCGGATCCGTGCCCGATCCGAGCTCGTCGAGGAGGACGAGCGAATCGGGACCGGCCTCCCCGGCGATGGCGGCGACGTTCCTCATGTGCGCGGAGAAGGTGGAGAGCGACTGGCTCAGCGACTGCTCGTCGCCGATGTCCGCGTAGACCCCGGAGAATACGGGGAGGCGCGAACCGGGCGCCACGGGAAGGGCGAGGCCGAACTGGTTCATGAGGGCGAGGAGGCCCGCGGTCTTGAGGGTCACCGTCTTGCCGCCCGTGTTCGGGCCCGAGACGATGAGGACCCGCGCGCCCTCGCTCAGGCAGAGGTCGATGGGTACGGCGCGGCCGCCCAGGAGGGGGTGCCGCGCCTTGATGAGCTCGAGGGGGCCGTTCCCGTCCTCGGCGTAGAGGTAGCGGTTCCGCGCGGAGTAGCGGGCGCGGGCGAGCGACGCGTCCAGGGCCGTCACCGCTTCCACGGCCGCGTCGACGGCGGCGCGCTCGGGCCTGAGGCGCTCGGTGGTCTCGCGGAGGATCTTCTGGATCTCCTCCTTGAGCCGGGCCTCCTCCGCGACGAGGTCGTTGTTGCGCTCGACGACGTCGTCGGGCTCCACGTAGACGGTCTGGCCGGTGGAGCTCGATTCGTGGACGATCCCCTTGACCCGGCCGCGGTAGTTCGCCTTCACGGCGATGACGGTGCGCCCGTTGCGCTGCGTGGGCACGTCCGATTGGAGCGCCGCCCGGACGCCGTCATCCTGGAAATAACGGGCGACGAGTCCCGCGATGCTCGCGCGGATCCGCGCGATGGAATTCCGGAGGTCCCTGAGCACGGGAAGGTCCTTGAGCTCGCCCTCCTTCGTGAGGATCGAGAAGACGACGTCGGCGGCCGCGCTCGCGTCGGGGAGGGCCTCGCCCATGGCCTGGAGGGCGGGGAGGTCCTCGCGCTTCCGGAGGAAGGCCTTGAGGGAGGTCGAGGCGCGCGCCCAGGAGCCGGCGGCGAAGAGCTCGGCGATGTCGAGCACTACGCCCTCCTTCCCGAGCTTGGTCCCCACGCCCGCGACGGGGGGGAGGCTCGGGAGCGGGAGCGGGGCTCCCTCGTCCATGAGTCGGACCCATTCGCGGCCGATTTCCTTGCCGGCGCGCACCGCCTCCGCTTCCCATAGCGGCTCGGAAGCGATGACGGCGAGACGGCCCTCCTCGGAGCGGGCGTCGCCCGCGACCGCCTCTCGGATGATCGAGAATTCGAGGACGCGGAGACCGTGAGCGAGGGCGCTTTCCTTGTCCGCGGCGCCTCCCTCTCCGGCCAGGCGATCGTCGGGGTTCATTCCTCTTCCTCCTCGAGGCGCCTCAGGGCCCTCCGCGCGCTCCCCTTTCCCGCCTTAGCGACGGGGTCGGGCCGGGATCGCGGCCTCGGAAGGGGGCGATCAGAGGCTTGCGAGAGCTCCTCGCGCATGCGGAGGTAGGACTCGTAGCGGTCTGGATGGATGGCGCCGGCCTCCGCGGCGGCGCGCACCGCGCAGCCCTCCTCCGAATTATGCGAGCAGGAGGGGCCGAAGGCGCAATCGGCCGCGGCGGCGCGGAGGTCGGGCATGAGCGACGCGAGGCTTTCGGGGTCGATGCCGTTCAGCGAGAAGCGGCGGAATCCGGGGGTGTCGACGACGAGGCCTCGGAAGCCCTCGGGCCTGAGCAGGACGGAGAGCGTGGTGGTGTGGACGCCGCGGCCGTACTTCGCGCAGAGCTCGCCCACCTTCAGGGCGAGCGATGGGTCCAGGGCGTTGAGGAGGGAGCTCTTCCCGACGCCGGACTGCCCCGTGAGCACGCTGAGGCCGGAGGAGAGGAGGCGCCTTAAGTCGCGGAGCCCCTTCCCCGTCTTGGCCGAAACGCGGAGCGACTGGAGGCCGAGGTCCTCGTAGAGCCTGAGCCGGTCCTTCGCCTCGGCGCTCAGGCCGAGGTCTTCCTTATTTATGACGAGGACGAGGGGGATCCCCTGGGCCGCGCAGGAAGTCATGACGCGGTCGATGAAGCGCGGCCTGAAGGGCGGTTCCGCGGGAGTGGCCACGAGGACCACCCGGTCCGCGTTGGCGGCGAGGGTCTGGGGGGCCATCCCCTTCTCGTTGAAACGATGGAAGGAGGAGCGTCGCGGCTCGAAGGAGAGGACGCGGGCCTTGGCGGGATCGTGGGGATCGGGCTCGACGTCCACGACGTCGCCCGGAGCGAGGGAATTGTATTGGCCCTGGAGCCCCGGGAGGACCTTGCCTTTGATCGTGGAAAGGACGCGGGATCCGTCCTCGAGCTCCACCGTGAAAACGTTCCTCACGCCCATGACGACCGTTCCCCTCACGGTATGACGCCCCGGTACTCTAGTCCGAAGTGGGCGGCGAAATCGGCGACGCGGGGCGCGGGAGCGCTCGACCAGAGACCCGATTCCCCCCCTCCGCCGCGGCGTTCGACGCTTCCCATGAGATCGGCGACGCGCTTGGCCACGCCGTCGGAGGAATCGATGACGAGGGAGCCCTTTCCCGCGGCGGCGGCGACGTCCTCCGCGAGGTAGAGGAAGTGCGTGCAGGCGAGTACGTAGACGTCGACGCCCCGCTCGCGGAGGGGCGCGATGACGGGTTCGACGGCGGCCTTCCGTTCCTCGGGGCCGGACGAGAGCCAGCGGGTCTCGACGAACTCGGCCCAGGTCGGAGCCGCGACGGGGAAGACCTCCTTGTCCTCCGCGAAGCGGGCGATGAGGTCGGCCATATAGGGCGACTCCGCGGTGCGCGCCGTCGCGATGACCGCGACCTTCCCGCTCCTCGTGGCCGCGACAGCGGGCTTCACCGCCGGCACCGTTCCGACGAAGGGGAAGCCGGGCCAGGAAGAGCGGAGCTCGTCCAGGGCCATGACGCTCGCGGTATTGCAGGCCACGACGACGAGATCGGGCGAGGAAGCCTCCATGAGGCGCCTCACGGACTCCTTAACGAGGGACGCGACGACGTCCCTCGGTTTATCCCCGAGGGGGAAGTTGGCGGAATCCGCGAGATAGGAGAACGAGGCGCCGGGAATGAGCTCCTTCGCCCGCTTGAAATACGGGAGGCCTCCCACGCCCGAGTCGTAGAAGGCGATGCGTATCGGGGAGGGATCTTCCATCAGCCGTTACCGAAGAGCTTGTCGAAGGCCGATTTTCCGTCGCCGCCTCCGGGAGCCTTCGGCTTCGCGGGGGCCGCGCCCGAGAATTTAGCGGGGTCGGGGCGGAAATACTCGCAGAGGTTCATGCGCTCCTTGTCGGTGACGGGATCGGGTACGGTCTCGACGCAGTCCCGGTACGCGCCGGGCTTGTAGAAGGCGCAGTTACGGCAAACGTGGAGATCCTTCCCGCAGACGGGGCAGGCGTCCCTGAATCCGGGTTTTCCGTCGATGCCCGAGGGCTTCCCGCATTTCCAGCACATGCGGGCATACTAAGCCCGCTCCCGTCCTCCAGTCTAGCAGGGCGTCGAACGGCGGACCTCCGCTCCGCGCCCGCCTCGCGCCGCGCGGGGAGCGCTTGCCGAGGCCGCTTCCATGGATTACCCTTGCCCCATGATCTCGACGGTTCGATGCGCCCATTGGGGCTGCGATCGCTATCCACTCACCGGGGGCACGCTCTGCGCCGCCCACGAGCCCGATCCCGCGGCCGCATCCGCCCGGGTCATCGACGCCCTCCGCGTTCCCGTGACGATCAAGGACCTCAACGCCTCCGGGCTCCGCGCCGAGGACCTCGACTTCTCGCAGAAGCGCTTCTTCGCCTGCCTTTTCCAGGGGATGGACCTCCGCCGCGTCATCTTCTCGGGCTGCGTCTTCAGGATGTGCGTGTTCGACTTCAGCTCCTTCGTATCCTGCGATTTCTCCCGCGCGGACATCCAGTTCTGCTCCTTCGCGGGCTCGACCATCACGGACTCGAGCTTCGAGGCCTGCGAGCTCGTGCACTCCAACATGAACGGGGCCAAGGCCACCGATTGCACCTTCAACGACTCGAACCTATACAACTCGCGCTTCATCAACGCGGAGCTCATGCGGGTGGACGTGGAGAACTGCAACGTGAAGCGGGCCTACTTCCTCGGCGCGAGGAGGACTGCGGTGTCCTTCAAGTCCTCGAACACCCAGGAGGCCGTGATGTCGGGCGACGGGGAGGAGGTGGACGCGTGAAGATCTTCATGCGCTATTCCCCCTCGGGCTTCTCGAACGTCTACCTGGTCGGGCCGGACGGCCCCGGCGAGGCGGTCATCATCGATCCCGGAGCCGTGGACGTGAACCTCCTCGCCTTCGTGGAGGCGAACGGCTACGTCATACGCTCGGCGCTCGCGACGCACAACCATTCCACCCACGTCCGCGGCGTCAGGACGCTCAGGAAGATCTACGACATCGACGTGTACGCGGCCTCGGTAGAGATCCAGGACGCGCCCTGCAGGATCGTGAACGACAGGCAGGTCCTCTCGCTCTCGGGCATGGATTTCGAGGTGCTCTCCATCCCCGGGCACACGCCCGACTCAGTCGCCTACCGGGTGGACAAGTACGTCTTCACGGGCGATTCCCTGAGCGCGGGGATGATCGGGAAGACCTTCTCGGCCTACGGCACGAGGCAGCTCCTCCTCAACCTCTGGCAGAAGGTCCTCTCCCTGCCGGACGACTGCGTCATCCTGCCGGGGCACGGGCCGCTCAGCACCGTGAAGGCCGAGCGCATATACAACATCGGGCTGTTCAACCAAACGGGCAGGAATCCGAAGCGCTACGAGGAATTCGCCCCCACCGCTTAGCCGGGCGCGCCGCGGCGGATCAGCGGGCGCCGCTCAGCTTGGAGCGCACCGCCCGTTCGACGGCGGGGGGGACCATGTTGGAGAGGTCGCCCTTGAAGGCCGCCATCTCCTTGATCGCCGAGGAGCGGAGCACGAAGTACTTGGGATCGGTGGGGAGGAAGAAGGTCTCGATGCCGGGATCCAGGGCCTTGTTCATGATGGAAAGGTCGAATTCGTAGGAGAAGTCCGGGACGGACCTGATGCCGCGCACGAGCACGCGCGCCCCCTTCTCCCTCGCGTACTGGACCACGAGCGAGGAGGTCTCCTCCACGGCGACGTTCTTGAAGGGCTGGACGAGCTCCTCGAGGAGGGCTTTCCGCTCATCCACGGAAAAGAGGGTTCGCTTCCCCTGGTTGACCGCGACCACGACGTAGAGGCGATCGAAGAGCGAATGGGCGCGTTCGATGATGTTGAGGTGCCCGTAGGTGGGCGGATCGAAGGTGCCCGGGAAGACGGCGGTGACCATGCGAGGACTCTAGTGCCGGCGAGGGCCTTCGTCAAGCGCGGGAGCGGGCCGTCCTTTTCATTTTCACCGCCCTGTGCTTCAATGGAACCATGCGCCCCGTGAAGCCCGGACCCTCCGCCCTCCTCCCGATCCTCCTCGCCGCGCTCTCCGCGGCGATACTCGCCCTCGCCCTCCCGAACGAGTTCCTCCATTGGGGAAGCCCGGCGCTCGGGCTCGTGGCCCTCGTCCCGCTCTTCGGCGGGATCGCCATCGCTAGGACCGCTGGGGCCGCCCTCGCCTCAGGCGGCGTCTTCGGCTTCCTCGCGCACGGCCTCACGAGCTACTGGCTCTGGTTCTTCCGCGATTTCCGCTTCTGGACGCTCGGCTCCACCGCCATCGCGTGCTTCTTCATCTACGCCGGCGTCGTGGCCTGGCTCTGGATAGCGGCCAAGGCCTCGAGGACCTGGAGGCCCGTCCTCCTCGCCGTCGGGTGGGTCGCCTACGAGCACATGAAGTCGCGCGGCTTCCTCGCCTACCCCTGGGGGCTCATCGGCTACAGCTGGAACGAGGTCGTCGTCTTCAACCAGATCGCCGATATAACGGGGATCGCGGGACCCGCCCTCATCATA
This sequence comes from uncultured Spirochaetales bacterium, assembly GCA_964399285.1. GTDB lineage: Bacteria > Spirochaetota > Spirochaetia > Treponematales > JBGSOB01 > CAYNQK01. The sequence continues at coordinate 64,807 of CAYNQK010000005.1, forward strand.
GCCTTCGCGAACGCCGTGATCGCGGAATGGATCCTCCGCTACGGCGAGCGCCCTTCCCTCGCGGAAGGATCGGCCGTCGGTCCCATTTGCCTCGTCCGCGCGGATGGCGGCGAGCGGAGGCGGGATCTTAGACGGCTCGTCTGCTACAGCGTGACCCTCGCCGGCCTGTTCGCCGTCGCGTTCGCGTACGGGGCGGTCGCGCTCGCGCGGACTCCCGTCGCCGCGAAGACGCTCAGGGCCGTCATCGTCCAGCCCAACGAGGACGCCTGGCGGAACGGGAACGAGGGCGAGCGCCTGAAACGCCTCATGGAGCTCACGGACGAGGCTATCGCCTCGTCGCCGCGGAAGCCCGATATCGTCATCTGGACGGAAAACACCCTGGACGCGCCCTACGATCGGTACGCCGACGGCTATTATTCGCGCGTCCCGCGCGGAATGCCCCTGAAGCCCTTCATTCGCAACCGCGGCATCCCCCTCTTCACGGGCTCCCCGAAGGTCCTGTCCTGGAAACCCCTATCGGCGCAGAATTCCGTGATGCTCATAGACGGAGACGGAGAATTCGTCGGGCACTACCCGAAGCTCCATCCCGTGCCCTTCGCGGAGGCCATACCCTTCTGGGAGTACGAGTGGATGCGGACCTTCATGAAGAAGACCGTGGGGCTCGAGTCGGGATGGACCCTCGGCGACTCGATCGTGCTGTTCACGGTACCGATAGCCGACGGCGGGACGGCGAGGTTCGCCGCCCCCATCTGCTTCGAGGACGCCTTCGCGGACCTTTGCAGGGATTTCGCGAACCGCGGGGCCGAGCTCTTCGTGAACCTCACGAACGACTCCTGGTCGAGGACGGTCTCCGCCGAGATCCAGCACCTGGTGGCGGCGCGCTACCGGTCGATCGAGACGCGGCGGGTCCTCCTCCGGTCGACCGCGGCGGGCGCGAGCTGCTGGATCGACTCGCGCGGCCGGATCCGCGACCTCCTCCCCCTCTTCGAGGCGACCTCGGCCGTCCTCGAGATACCCGTGGAAGTCCCTTCTAGGCCCACGGTCTACATGGCCGCGGGGGACGCTTTCGCCTGGGCCCTCGTTTTGATATTCGCCCTCTCATCGTCTATACTCCATTTCAGGAAGCAGTACATCTCCAGGAGGGGAAGACCGTGAGCCTGACAGCGTATTTCGACGCGCAGCCCATAAAGGATCTCGCGATAAGGAGAGGCCCCGCGCCCGATTCGTCGGCCTTCGTAGGGGTGCCCCGCAAGCATCCGTACGACGACGACAAGTTCATGCTGTTCTGCGAACCGCTCTCGGACTGCCCGCGCCTCCTCGAGTTCCGACTCGCGGACGTGGTGGGGACCGAGGATCTCCCCTCGCCCGTGACGGAGTCGGGCGAGAGCCTCCCGATGCTCAGGAGGTGGGTGCGGAGGGGGAGCCTCGCCGTCCGCTTCGAGCCCTTCGAGGTGGACGATCCTCCCCGGTCCATGATGGACTCCCAGGCGCTGAGGGACAGGGTCATGCAGGGGCTCTTCAAGGCCGCCCCGTGAGGAAGGCGGAATTCCTCTCTCCGGAGGCCGACGGGTTCCGCTGCTCGCTCTGCCCGCACGCCTGCCTGATAAGGAACGGGGCCGCGGGGATCTGCGGCGTCCGGCGCAATGAGGGCGGGAAGCCGTCCATTCCCTTCTACGGAGCCGTATCGTCCCTCGCCGTCGATCCGATCGAGAAGAAGCCCCTGTACCATTTCCATCCGGGGAAGCGGATTCTCTCCGCGGGATTCCTCGGCTGCAATCTCCGTTGCCCCTTCTGCCAGAATTGGGAGATCAGCCAGGACATCGAGGCCCCCTCGCGCATCATCTCTCCCGCCGAGATCGCCTCCGAGGCCGTTTCATCGGGCGGCATCGGGCTCGCGTACACCTATTCGGAGCCCCTCATCCACGCGGAGTACCTCCTGGACGCCATGGCCGCGGTACGGGAAGCGGGACTCAAGAACGTCATCGTGACGAACGGGCACGTTTCAGGCGGGGCCGCCGAGGCCCTCCTTCCGCTCGTCGACGGGGCGAACATCGACCTCAAGGCGTTCAAGCCGGAAACCTACGCGAAAACCCTCGGGGGGAGCCTCGAGGCGGTCAAGGGCTTCATCGCCCGCGCGGCCGGGCGGACCCACGTGGAACTCACCGTCCTCATCGTCCCGGGCATGAACGACGATCCCGGGGAAATCGGCGCCATGGCGGCCTGGATCGCTTCGATATCGCGCGACATACCCCTCCACGTCTCCGCCTACCGCCCGGCCTGGAACTACGACAAGCCGCCCACCGGGCTCCTCCTCCTTTCGGAATGCCTCGCCGCGGCCAAGCGGCATCTCCGCTACGTCTACGCGGGCAACGCGGGAAACATGGATTCGGACACGCGCTGCCCCGTCTGCGGCGCCCTCCTCATCAAGCGGCGGGGATATTCCGTGGAATTCGGGGAGCTCGAGGGGAACCGCTGCACCCGCTGCGGCGCGCGGATCCCCCTCGTCGCCTGAAAGGCCGCTCAGAGGCCCGCGGCCCCTTGCCGGGACCTCGGGATGCCCGATCGCCTCCGCGGAAACGGCGGAAAGGAGGACCGTCCGAACGGGCGCTCTTGACTATTTCCGGAAACTCTGGCATGTTTTCCCCCGCTGACGGCATGGTGGATGTAGCTCAGTGGTAGAGTTCCAGACTGTGGATCTGGATGTC
>CAYNQK010000006.1:0-64576 GCA_964399285.1 uncultured Spirochaetales bacterium
CGCCCCCGTCCGCCCCTCCTTCGTCGCAGGCGGCGCCTTCCCCCTCCCCGTCCCCTCAGGCGGATGAGGACCTCGTCGCCTCGACCATGGCCCTGGACATCGCGACCGCGGGCATCTACGAGCTCGACGCCTGGTGCGAGGACCTGGGACTTCCGCGCACGGGCACGGTCGACGAACTCCGGACCCGGCTCTACGGGCACTACGGCGCCAAGCCCCCTTCGTCATCGGCTGGCAAGGGACGGACCATCACCGTCAAGAACGCGGGCAAGGCCGAGTCCTTCCTCATGGAGGGCATCGACGAGCGCTACGTGAGGTTCTCGGGCGGCGTCGCCCTCGTCCTCGTCGAGCCCGAGAAGAACTGGACCCACGAGATCCGCGCGCGGGAGATCCTCGTGAACCAGACGGCCTCGCTCCTCTCCGCGCGCGGCGACGTCACCTACACGCTCAAGAAGCCGGGCTCGGAGGAGCGCTTCTCCGGCGAATGGCTGGACGTCGACCTGGACACCTGGACCGGGCACTTCCTGGACGGGAGGATCGTGCGGACGGGCGGAGCGGAGGACCTCCAGACGAAATTCGTGTTCGCCGCCGACGTCGTGAGGACGGGCGACGCGGAACGCGCGGTCTTCGACAACGCGGTGATCTCCTCCGCCGAGACGGGCATGCCCTACTATTCCATCAGGGCCACGCGCGTGTGGCTCCTCGGGCCCGGCGAATGGGCGATGTCGAACGCCGTCCTCTCCGTCGGCGAGGTGCCGCTCCTCTACCTGCCCTTCTTCTTCTACAACGGCGAGGAGCTCGTGTTCCACCCGGTGGTGGGCGACCGCGACCGCGAGGGTCCCTTCTTCCAGACGACCTATTACTTCAAGGGCCAGAAGCCCGCGGGCAAGGAGAGCATCTCCCTCCTCCAGCTCCAGGCCTCCAAGGACTCGGGCCCAAGGAAGGCGAAGGGGCTCTACATCGTCCCCGCTAAGGAGGGGGACGAGGACGCCATCAAGAAAACCCAGGACGTCTTCAAGCTCATGCTGGACGGCTACTCCAACCTGGGGGTCTTCCTGGGAACCGAGCTCCGCGCGACGGAGAATCCCAAGGTCAAGGTGAACCTCTTCGCCGTCGCGGCCATCACGCGCAACGTGTACTCGAGCGTGACCTCGGGCGCGAGCATGGACTACACGCCCTACGTCGAGGCGCACGATTGGGAGAGCGTCTGGAACGCCTCGCGCTTCCTCGGGCTGAGGCTGCCCTTCAGGTACGGCGCCGACTTCTCCCTCGCGCTCTCGCTTCCGCCCCTGAGCGCGACCTTCGCCTTCCCCTTCTTCTCGGATCCCTACGTCGAGGGGGAATTCAAGAACCGGAAGGAGGACATGGACTGGTTCGCCTTCCTCAAGGAGTCGAAGACCGATACGGCCGCGGCCGTCAAGCGGAGCAGCCTGGAAATGCGCGCGGAGCTGGCCCTATCCCCGTCGACGGCGAAGCTGGCTCCCTACGTGACGACCGCGAGCCTGAGCTACCTCAGGACCAAGCTCTCGTGGCTCGCCAAGACCGCCGCGAACGACGGGCTCGATCCTCCCGGGACGAACGAGGACGTCGATCCCACGCGGGAGTTCTTCTATCCCGATCTCCTCACGATGGTCGACGCCTCCGCGAAAATCGCGGGGACGCTGGTATCGTGGCCGCCCAAGGCCTCGACCGCCCCCCCCGCGGCCGCCGCCCAGCCGGGCGCGGCGTCCACTGACGGAGCGGCCGGCCAGGCCGCGGCTCCGCCTAAGGCGGATGATCCGCCAAAAGCGAAGGTCCCGCCTCAGGCGCAGGTCCCGCCCATCGAGGATCCTGACCCGCTCCCCGCGGACAAGGCCTACAAGCCCCCCGATCCCCTCCCGCCCTGGGAGAAGGCCCCTTCCGAGGAAGCCGCCGAGAAGCCCTCCGATGAAAAGGATTATCCCCTCTCCGCCTTCCGCGTGGACGCGCTCAAGGCGCCGCAGGCGCCCCAGCTCCCCGCGCCGCAGGCGCCCTTCACCTTCACCCTCGGCTACGCGATGGATCCATCGGCCACCCTCGAGCGGCGCTTCCTCGCGGAGTCCTGGCCCAATCCCGAGGACGTCGATTGGGCGGCGCTCCACGACAAGTCGCTCGTGAAATTCTCGGGCTCGCTGGACGCCGCCGCCGCATTCCTCGGCGGCGCCGCCTCCGCCTCGCTGAAGCTCGGCGTCAAGAGCCAGGTCCAGGACCATTTCAACCTGACCGAGAACGAGACGTACCTGAACGAGGACGCCCAGCTCGCGCTCGTGAAGACCGACGCGCAGGCGAGGTCCGACAACCTCACGGGGACGGCCAAGCTCTCAGCGAAGCCCTTCACGGGCGACGCGTTCTGGGGCGAGAGCAGCGTGAGCTGGGACCTGAGCGCCCTCCTCTACGACTACCGTTACGCGACGATGGACGGCGAGACGCCCGTGTTCACCACGAGGACCCTGGAATGGAACACGGAATCCATTCCGACCCACAGCCTCACCGCGACCGTCGTGGCCCTGCCCCTCGGATGGAGGCAGTCCCTCTCCCTGGTGGCGACGCTCCCCCCAAAGGACGATTCGTACTCGGGCGCGCTGAGCTCCAGGATCGACGAGGTGACGCTGACCGCCTCGTCGAGGATCTACCGTCCAGCGAACCAGTCCGACTGGAAGTACGATCCCCTCTCGCTCGGGGCCCTGTACTCGCCAGGGGGCGGCTTCACGCTCTCCGACACCTTCGTGCAGAACCTCGAAGCCGCGAGGCCCGAGTCGAACGCGACGACGCTCGCCTTCCGCGGGCTCAGCGCGACGTTCAACATGCGCCACTCGCCGGACTACTACTTCGACTCGCTCGCCACCCCGATGCAGTGGAAGCAGACTCCCGGGTCCGAGGCCTTCCGCCCCACGGACATGAACGTCTCGTTCTCGAAGAGCGATTGGAAGGACAGGTATTTCTGGAAGAACCGGATCAAGGCCAAGCCTACCGTCTCGACCAGCCTGGCCATCGATTTCCAGCAGTTCACGAAGTCGAGCTTCAACCTCAACCTCGGCGCGCAGGCGAGCGTCAGCGAATTCCTGGACGTCTCGCTGAGCTACTCCTCCCAGAACGCGTCGATCTTCTGGTACTTCGTCGGCCTCCCCGGCTTCGAGATGAGCCCGGAGATCGACGAGAACAGGCGCAACCTCTTCAAGGACATCCTGGATTCCGTCACGTTCTTCGTCTGGGACGAGGAGAGCGGGCGTCTCGTCTTCTCGGAGGAGGCGAGGCGCCGGAGCCTCTTCAAGCTCAAGAACATCGGGATCAGCCTCGTGCACCACATGCACGACTGGACCTTGACCGTGGACCTGAGCGCCAAGCCCGTCCTGAGGACGGTCGCGAGCGTCTCGGATTACGTATTCACCCCGACCTTCTCGCTGGCCGTGCAGTGGAAGCCCATCGCGGAGCTCAAGACCAAGACGACCGTGACGGAGAACGCCGAAGGCACGCAGATCACGATCGAGTGACGGGGGGCGGCTTACCCGGGTCCGCGCGCCGCGCGACCGGAACGGACGCCGCGCGGCCGTCCCCGGAGGGGATCAGGAACCGAGGACCCGCTTCAGCCCCGCCGCGAGGGCGTCCATGAACTCCCAGGAATCGAGTACCCGCTCGGGCTTGGGGGAGGCGAGGCGAGAGAGGTCCCCCGTCATCGCCCCGGACTCGATAGTCTCCACGCAGGCGCGCTCCAGGGCGTCCGCGAAATCCTCGAGATCCCGCGTCCCGTCCATCTTCGCGCGCTGCCGGAGGCCTCCCGTCCAGGCGTAGATGAGGGCGACGGGATTGGTGCTCGTCCGCTCGCCCTTCTTCCAGCGGTAATAGTGCTGCTGGACGGTGCCGTGCGCGGCTTCGTACTCGAACACGCCGGAGGGCGAGACGAGGACGCTCGTCATCATGGCGAGGGAGCCGAAAGTGCTCGCGACCATGTCCGACATCACGTCGCCGTCGTAGTTCTTGCAGGCCCAGAGGTACCCGCCCTGGCTCTTCATGACGCGCGCGACGGCGTCGTCGATGAGGGTGTAGAAGTACGTGATGCCAGCGGCCTTGAACCTGGCCTCGAACTCGGCGGCGTACACGCGCGCGAAGACGTCTTTGAACCTCCGGTCGTAGACCTTCGAGATGGTGTCCTTGGTGCCGAACCAGACGTCGACCTTCTCGTCGAGCGCGTAGAGGAAGCAGGCGCGCGCGAAGCTCTCGATGGAGCCGTCGAGGTTGTGGACGCCCTGGATCACGCCGGGCCCGTCCATGTCCATGATGGTCTTCCGGAGGACCTTGCCGTCCGCGCCCGTGAAGACGATCTCCGCCTTCCCCGGACCGGGGACGTCGAGCTCGGCGTTCTTGTACACGTCGCCGTAGGCGTGGCGGCCGATGATGATGGGCCTGGTCCAGGCGGGGAGCGACGGGGTCACGTTCTTGACGAGGATGGGCTTGCGGAACACCGTGCCGTCGAGGACCGCGCGGATGGTTCCGTTGGGGGAAAGCCACATCTCGGAGAGGCCGTACTCGGTCACGCGGTCCGCGTTGGGGGTGATGGTCGCGCACTTCACGCCGACGCCGAGGCGCTTGATCGCCTCGGCCGACTCGCGCGTGACGGCGTCCTTCGTGGCTTCCCGGTGCTCGAGCCCGAGATCGTAATACTCGGCCTTGAGGTCGACGCGGGGCAGGATCAGCTTCTCCTTCACCAGGGCCCAGAGGACCCTCGTCATCTCATCGCCGTCGAGCTCGGCTATCGGGTTCTTCATCGGTATCTTGGACATGCCATTCCTCCAGGAAGCGTTTGGGCGACGCGGACGGACCGGAGCGCCGCCTAAAGATGCCCCGGGGGGGCGGGCTTGGTCAAGGACGACCGCGGCGACGCGCGTCGGTCGCGCGGATACCCGCGACGGCCTCGCGGATACCCGCGACGGCCTCGCGGATACCCGCGACGGCCTCAAGGAAAGGCCCGCGAGGCGCGATACTATGGCTAAAGGAGGAGATCGGCGTGCATCGACGAGAGCGGTCCGCGGCGGCCATCATCTTAGGCGTCCTCATCGCGGCCGGAGCTCCGGCGCAGTCCGTGGCCTCCGCCGCGGCCCCCGCCCTGAGGGGCGCCGCCTCGTCGAGGACCCTCCTCTGGGCCTACGCCTACGGTCCGAGCGGCTATTACGAATTCGGGCCCGTGAAGGCCCTCGACGAGACATACGACGCGGATGGCCGCGTCGTCTCGTGGACGCTCTCCTACGTGGACGGGACCGCGGAGAACCGCGCCGAGTCGGGCGCGAGGGCGTACGACGACTCGGGCGGATACGTCGAGACCGTCCGAGGCCCCGACGGCTCGCTGAGGCGGACCGTAGCGGCGCTCCCCGGACGCTCGGGATGGTCTACCGTCGCCTGCCGTCCCGACGGCTCCGTCATCTACGCCATCGCGCCGGTGACGGCGACGAAGTCGTCCTTCGAGTACCTCGTGACGGGCTCCCTGGGGAAGCCCGCTTTCCGCGGCGCCGAGTCCTTCACCGCCGCCGGCCTTCCCGCGGGCCTCTACCGCTTCGGGGACGACGGGGGCCTCGCGTACGCGACCTCCCTCGAGTACGCGGCCTTCGACGACCGCGGCAACTGGACCGTGAGGAAGGAGCGCGAGCGCTACCTGGAACGATGGGACCGCCCGAAGTCCAAGGCGGTCCGTACGATCGCCTACGCGGGAGCCGCGCGATGAGGAGCAGCGCGCGAATCGCGATGTCCTCCTTCATCGCGGCGGCCGCGGCGGCGTCCCTGCTCTCGGGCTGCGCCGGCCTCAGGATCGCCGTCACGGTCGATGAGCTCGGCCGCTTCCTCTCCCCCGTTTCGCGCGCTCCGTCCGAGATGGAGGAGGACGAGGCTCCCCCGCCGCGACGCTCGCGGGCGAGCGGGACTCGGCGTTCCGGCGACGGGAGCGGATCGACTGAAGCGCCGCGGGCCGGATCGAAGGGAAAGGCCAAGAAACCCGCCGAAGCGGATCGACCGCGCGAAGCGGAGAGCCTTCCCGCGGCGAAAGGGAAGAAGGCGGCCGCGACTTCGGCGGAAGACCCGCGAGCCCCGGGAGACGCCCGAACTCCGGAAGACTCGCCGAACGCGATGACGGAGCGGCCGGGCGCGGGCGCAGCGGAAGCCGAGGCCGAAGGCGGCCTCGCGGCGGACGCCTCCGCGAGGCTGCCCCGGGGCGCGCTCGAGCGGGATCCCGACGCGAAGGCCTTCTTCCCCGTCGCCGATCGATACGCGGCGATGCCCGGTCCGGGCGGCGAGGTGCTCGCCGCGGCGCTGGCGCGCGTGAGATCGGGGGTCATCCTCAGGGGTTCCTGCTGGGACTTCGTCGACGCCGTCTACTCCGACGCGGGCTTCGGGAAGGGGAAGCGGAAAAACGTCTTCAAGGGGAAGGTCTCGGGCCCCTACGCGGATCCGTCCATTCTTCAGCCGGGAGACTGGGTCGGGACGCTCAACATCTACTCGGCGACCGTCACCCACTCGGCGATCTTCGTGGAATGGCTGGACATGGAATCGAGGACCGCGCTCACCATCGACTATCCGGGCAACTCCAGGAACGAACCCGGGCGCTTCAGGGTCTCCGACCTCTCGAAGCTCTTCCAGGTCGACAGGGGCTCGGAACTTTAGCGAATTCTCGGTCGTCCGTAATTTTTTTTCAGCTTGCGCCCTCGATGGCCCGATGGTAGACTGGGACGACAATCAAAGAACAGCCCGTGGATCGGATACGTGCCCGACGCAGGCAGGACGCGCTTCCCGAGGAGGCGGCGCGCCGGCGGGAAAGCCACGCGCCCGGGAGCCCGCGGGCGGAAGCGATGGAACGGAGGAGATGGAATCGCAGGGTAGGATCCTGATCGTCGACGACAATCGAGAAAGCGCGGACGAACTCGCCCGCACGCTCGAGACCTTCTCCTTCGAGGTCGAGACCGCGGACACGGGGCGGGGCGGCATACGGGCCGCCGGCGACCGCGAGCACGACCTCGTCCTCCTTGACGTCGCCCTCCCGGACATGAGCGGCCTGGACGTCCTCTCCTCGCTCCGCTCGAACAGGGACATGGCCGAGCTCCCCGTAATCATGCTCACCTCCGTCGCCAAGGACGAGCTCGTCGTCGAAGCGCTCTCGCGCGGCGCCAACGATTTCGTCCGGAAGCCGGCCCAGCCCTCCGTCATGCGGTCGAGGATCAGGACCCAGATCAGCCTGAGCCGGGCGGAGAAGGCGCTCAAGCTGAGCGAGGAGCGCTACGCCCTCGCCGCCGCCGCCACCCGCGACGGGCTCTGGGATTGGAAGCTCAGGGAGGAGCGCCTCTTCATCTCCGCCAACTGGGCCTCCATCGCGGCCCTCCCCTCGAACGACGAATCGATCAGCTTCCGGGAATGGCTCGAGATCGTCCACCACTCGGACCGCGACGACTTCCGCGCGCTCATGGACCAGCTCAGGAAGGGCCTCCGCGATCGGCTGGACATCGAGTGCAGGATCCGCCAGCCGGACGGGACGCTCAGGTGGGTGGCCGTCCGCGGAATCCTCGTGCGCGGCCCCGCGGGCGAGCCCCAGCGCATCGCCGGCGCCATGAGCGACGTCACGGATTCGAAGTTCTACCACTCGCTCACCCGCCTCCCCGCCCTGCCCCTCCTCCAGGAGCGCATCGAGCGGCTCATCGAGTCGCGCGCGGACGGGCGCGAGGGCCTCGGCGCCCTGGTATTCATCGACCTCGACGGCTTCCGCTTCCTGAACCAGGCCTACGGCCACGCCAACGGAGACCGCGTCATACAGACGATCGCGCACCGCATCAAGTCGGCGATCGGCCCCTCGGACACCCTCGCCCATTACGGCCGCGACGAATTCCTCGCCTTCCTCGAGGGCGTCTCGGATCCCTCTCGCATCCTCGACCGCGTGGGGCGCGTCCTCGAGCTCGTCCAATCGCCCGTCCCCCAGGAGGGAGGCGGAGCGGAGATGTCGGTGACGGCCTGCGCGGGCGTCACGATCCTCGATTCGAGCTACCGGTCCGCCGCCAAGGCCGTGCAGGACGCCGAGTCGGCCATGCACATGGCCAAGCGCGACGGCCCGAACCGCTACCGCTTCTTCCTCAAGGACTACTACGACCGCGTCAAGGAGCGCCTCGAGCGCGATAGGGACTTGAGGCACGCGCTCAAGGAAACGCAGTTCCTCCTCGTCTACCAGCCGCAGATCCGCGTCTCGGACGGCGAGCTCGTCGGCTTCGAGGCCCTCCTCCGCCGCCGGGATCCCTCGGGCGTCCTCGTGATGCCCGACAGGCTGATCCCCGTCGCCGAGGAGAGCGGGATGATCGGGAAGCTCGGGGAGTGGATCCTGGGGACGGCCTGCGCGCGCATCAAGGCCTGGACGGACGAGGGGCTCAGGCCTCCGCGCGTGGCGGTGAACCTATCGCCGCTCCAGTTCAACGACGAGAACCTCGCGGCGACCCTCACGGAAATCATCCGTTCCACGGGCGCCGACCCCGGCCTCCTCGAGCTCGAGATCACCGAGAGCAAGGCGATGGAGAATCCCGAGGAGACCATCCGCATCATGGCCAAGCTCAAGGAGCTCGGCCTCGGCTTCGCCATAGACGATTTCGGCACGGGCTATTCGAGCCTGTCCATGCTCCAGCGCTTCCCCCTCTCCACGCTGAAGATCGACAAGGCCTTCGTGAGCGGGCTCGGCGATTCCCCCGCGGCGCGCTCCATCGTCGAGGCGATCATCGCGATGGCCAGGAGCATGCGGTTCTCCACGGTGGCCGAGGGCGTCGAGCGCCTCGAGGAGCTCGAGTTCCTCAAGGCGGCCGGCTGCGACGCGTACCAGGGATTCTACGCGAGCGGGGCCGTGGGCGCGGAGGAGGCCACCTCCTTCCTCAGGAAGCGGCGCCCCTAGGCGAAGGAGCGGCGCCGCGAACGGGCGGCCTACATCTCGTCGTAGATCTCCTCGACCCGGAACATCCCCTTCTTCTTCTTTCCGGAGACGAGCCACTCGGCGGCCAGCACGGCGCCCGCGGCGAAACCCTCGCGCGAGCGAGCGCGGTGCGTGAGCTCGATGGTGTCGGCCACGGAGTCGAAGAAAACGGTATGCGTCCCGGGTATCGATCCCGTCCGGAGGCTCGCGAAATGGAGCTCGTCCGGCGCGGGCTTCCCGTCCTCGTACGCGCCGCCGTGCAGCTTGTTCTTCCGGTCCAGGCGCTCGAGCAGGATCGAGGCGATCGCCTTCGCGGTACCGGAGGGCGAGTCGGTCTTCTGCGCGTGATGGGCCTCGAAGCCCCCGACGTCGTACTGGGGGAAGCCGTCCATGAGGCGCGCGGCCTCGGCGACGATCCGGTAGAAGACGTTCACGCCGATGGAGAAGTTGGGGCCGTAGACGAGGGCGCCGTCGTGGAAGTCCACCGCCTTCCTCACGCGCTCCACCTCGCCCGTCCAGCCGGTGGTCCCCACGACGAGGGGCAGGCCGAGCGGCAGGATCTTGTCGATGTTGGAGACGACCGCCGAGGGGACGCTGAACTCGATGGCGACGTCGATGCCCTTCGCGGCCTCGGGCGAGGGCTCGCGGAACGCCGCCTCCGGCATGAAAGGATCCACGATCGACGCGACCTCGTGTCCGCGCGCCTTGGCCGCCGCCTCGATCATCCTCCCCATCTTCCCGTAACCGACCATCATTATGCGCATGCCGACCTCCTCGCGCTCCGGGCCGAAAGCATACAACCAAGGGCCGCGGAGGGGAAGACTCGGACGACGGAAGGGGTTCAGCGCCCGCCGGCCGCCGGAAGCCTCCAATCGGCGCCCGAGCCCTCCGAACGGATGGCGCGGCCCGCGGAATCCAGCACGATGAGGTCCGGCAGGGCGGGACCGGAGGGATCGTCCTCGAATTCGCCGAAGGCCCGCGCGGCGACGCTCATGCCCTCGTAGAATCGCTTGCGCGCCTCGTCCTTGATGGGGAGATCCACGATCGCCATGAGGGCGCCCTCCCGCCCCGGATACGGACGCACCAGGCAGAGGCCGGCCCCGCGGTACCGCTCCCCGCCGACGGAGAATCCGCGCTTCTCCCAGGCGACGGGGAAGCCCGGTCCCGCCGCCTCGAGGGCGCGCGCGAGGGCCGCGTTCTGCGAGGGATTCCCGATGAAAATGGCCGAGGCGGATATCCTATCGCCGAGCGCGAGGTAGGCCGCGTCGGAGACGACGCGCGGTTTCCCGCTCCGCGCGCCCCCGTTCACGAGGGAATCCGCCTCGAGGCTCCCGAGGCGCTCCGCGCCCCTCCTGAGCTCGGCGTTGAACCGTCCGCCCTTCGTCCCGTAGACGATGTAGAGGGGCATGAGGTAGAGGTCGAGGAGCCCGCCGCCCTCGTTCGTCCGGACCGGCGCCATCGAGGAGGCGCGAGCCGGCGACGGCGGGGCGGACCGCGCGAAGCGGCCGCGGGCGTCCTTCCTGAAGGCGGACCGCGGAGATCCCGCGTCCACCGCGAGGGAGGAGCCGTCGACCCACACGACGACGCGCCCCGAGGAGGCGAGCGCGGGATGGCGCATGTCGAGCGCGAACTCGGTCACGCCCTCCGTCTCGACGCTCACGTGCCGTTCGTCGTCGATGGCGGCGTCCAGCCTTCCCGTCGCCCCCGCCTCGAGCTCCGCGATCTCCGCCCAGTAATGCCGGCGGTACCTCAAACGCGAGGTCGAGAAGCGGAGCCTGCGCGGCTTGGTCTCGCGCCTGAGGGGGCGGACGCGGTCGAGGAGGCGGCCGTCGTCGCCCGAGTTCCAGGCGCTGAGCGCCGAATGGCCCGCGCCGGGCAGGACTTCGAGCGTCACGGGACAGCGCGCGGCGCGGAGGATCGAGGCGGCCGTCGTCGAGGCTCCGAGGGGCACGACGTCGTCCGCGTCGCCGTGGACGAGGAGGAGCGGGAGCGAGTGGAGGTTGCCGAGGAGCTGCGGCCCCGTCCATCCGGCGAAGGACGAGGCCGAAGCGAAGCGGTCCGCGTAGAGCTGGGCGAAACGGAGCGTCCCGAAGGCGCCCATCGAGGATCCCGCGATATGGACCCGGTCAGGGTCGATCCGGTAGCGCGACTCGACCTCCGCCATCGCCTCGAGGACGTCCGCCTCGCCCATGCACTGGTAGCCGAAATCCCCGCGTCCGAAGGGAGCGAGGACGACGAACTCCGCGTCGGCGGCGCGCGAGAAAGGGTCGATCGCCTGCCGGTCGTCGCCGCCCATTCCGTGGAGCATGACGAGGAGGGGCCGCCCCGCGCCCCGTACGGGCCCGGAGGGCAGGCAGAGCGAATAAGGTTGGAGCGAGCCGTCCAGGGCCGAGCGGAACGCCAGCCTGAGCGTCCCGACGGGAGCCGTCCGGGAGGCCGCGGCGGCCTTGATCGCGCGCGCCTCCTCGATCGCGTCGATCCGCTCCTCCATCGCGCAGAGCGAGGGATCGGTCCGCCCCTCCATGACGAGGGCCGCGAACTCAAGGCTCGCTTGCGCGTCGAGCCAGGGACAGCGCGCCGACTTCGCGGCCTCCCGCGCCGCCGCCGCCTCGGCCGCGAGCGCGTCCTCAGCCTTCCCGACGATGACTACGCGCGGTTCCGAGACGAGGCCCGCGAGGACGCCTCCTCCCCTCGCCCTCAGGGAGAGGGCCCCCTTCGCCGAGGGAGGAACGCGGATCGCCGCGGGGCGCGACGCCCTCGTCGCCGCCTCGGCGACGACGTTCCCCTTCGCGTCCAGGAGCTCGACGGTCATCGGCGCGTCGAGGGCGGCCTTGGGGACGGTCATGGGATTGCAGAGGAGCTCCATTCCGGCCTCGACCCGCCAGGACGCGGGAGCGACGGATATGCCGCGCGCCTTGAAGGCTCGCGGCGCGGACGCGGGCCGCGCCCTCAGGCTGAAAGCCCAGCCGCCGTTGCCCTGGTCCACCTTCGCGAGGACGCGGTTCTTTCCCGCTTCCAGGCGGACGACGACGAGATCGTCGCCCGGCGCGAGCGCCCGATGGACGTGGTTCGCGTGGACGAGGCGACCGTTGACCCAGAGCTTGACCCCGTCGTCCGAACCGATCGAGAATTCCCATTCGCCCGGAGCGCGCGCCTCGATCTCGCGGTAGACGTAGGCGAGGCAGTCCTCCTCGTAGCCGAAGAGCGCGAGGAGGTCGATCTCCTCGCTCCCGTCGGCTCTCGCGCGCGCCTCCGCGCGGATCCAGGAGGGGCCGGCGGCCGCCGCGCCCTCGCGCGGCCGGACCCCGGCCTCGCCGCCCGCGGCAGCGAGGCAATCGCGGTCGAAGCCCTGGCAGTCGCCCGCGACCCGAGGATTGGGGAAGGGACCGAGCGCGAGCCACGCGGTACCGCTTCCCTCGGCCGCGAGGGCCGACGCCGCCGCGAGGGCCAGCGCGAGCGCCGCGCCGATGGGACGCGTCATCGCTTATCCTCCTCCCGTTCCGCTCCCTCATCCTTGAGGGCGCGGGCGAGCGAACGCTCGGCGAGCCGGCGATACGCGTCCATCACGCGCGCCGAGTCGTCCTTCGTCTCGACCGCCTCGGACCTTCCCCGCCTCATGCGCTCCACGAGCCGCTCCTGTCTCGACCACCAGGCGACCGCGGTGGCCCGGGCCATCTTGAACTGCCCGAAGAGCGTGCTCCTTCCGTAGAGCTCGACGACGAAGAGGACGAGCGAGGCGAGGAGGGCCCACCAGCGGAGAGGAGCCATCCTCATCGAGAGCCTCGGTTCCTCGGGAGTGAGCCCTTCGGGCCGGAGAAGGGCGCCGCCCGCCCTTCCCGCCGCCGCCTGAAGCGCGGCCTCGTCCGGCCCCGTGCGCGCGAGCTCCGCGTCCTTCTGCCGCCAGATCCACGCCTCGGTCCAGGCCCCCGTCCGCGCGTCGCTCACGGCGTAGCGCTCGATTCCGGCGTCCGCGCTCCGCGAAACCGAGGGCGCCAGGGCCTCGTAGCGGCCCGGCGCCGTCTCGCGGAGCGAGAAGGGCGCGGAGAGCGCGTCGACGCCGCGCGCGCGGAGGTCCAGCCCGGTGGCGGCGCGGCCCTCGGCGTCCACGGCCTCGACGAGGATGCGGAGCGCGCCGCCCTCGTCGTAGGCGCGCGCGACCATGCCCGAGTCGGGATTCCCTCTTTCCACGGAACGGGCGACCTGGGCCCAGAGCCGCGCGTACGCGGGCCTGCCCGACCAGGGCGCGAGCCAGGCGGCGCCGGAATCCGACGTGAACACCGCGACCTTCCCGGCCCCGTAGCGCCACGACGCGAGGAGCGGATCGAGCTCTTCCCGCGGCGCGCGTTCGCCGGGCTTCCGTTTCCCTTCCTCCGAATCGACGACGAGGTGGACGCGGGCGAGGGGCTTGGCCCGCGTGACGAGGTAGCCCCTGACGGGAGGGGAGTTCCCCGCGATGCCCGCGGAAGCGGGCGACGCGTCGAGCTCGGCGGGAGCGAAGGAGCCCTCGTTGATGAGGTCGCGCGAGACGCGGGTCGTCTCCTCCGCGAGGACGCGCGGAATCTGGTCCTGGCGCGCGCGGTAGTAGGCGCCGCCGCTCCGCTCCGCGATGCTCCGGAGGAGCTCCTCGTTGACGCTGTCTCCGACGGCCACCGTGCTCACCGTGGCGCCGACGGCGCTCAGCGACCTCGATAGCCCCTCGAAGTCCGCGTCCAGGGTGAGGCCGTCCGTGAGGATGACGGCGTGCTTCCGCGTCGGGCCGATTCCGCCGAAGCTCCTCACGACCTCCTCCATCGCTTCCGCGAGGTCCGTGCCCCCGCCCTCCTTCATCCTCGTCATGGAATCGAGGATGGCCTCCTTCTCGTCCGCCGAGGTGAAGGGCATGACCCAGGACGGCGAATCGTCGAAGCCGAGGATGCCGACCTCGTCGCGCGGATCGAGGGCGCGCACGGAATCGGCGATGCCGCGCATCGCGGCCGCCTGCTTGGTGACTCCGTTCACGCGCTCGGACATCGATCCCGAGGTGTCGATGACGAAGAGCACGCGCGCGCGGGTGAAGAAGAGCCGCCGCCGCGTGTCCGTGGAGACGGGAAGCATGTCCTCGAGCGGGGTCGCGAAGTACTCGCCGCGGCCGAGGGACTGGTCGCCGCCGACCACGAGGAGGCCTCCGCCGCCGGCCACGTAGGAGAGGAGCCTGTCCTGCTGGAGCTCCGAGACGTAGAGCGCGTTCACGTTGTCGAGCACGACGGCCTGCACCCCCGAATAGCCCGACGGATCCTCGGGGATGCCGTCCACGCCGACCGCCGCGGCCTCCATGCCCTGCGCGCGGAGCGCGGCGGCGATCGGCGAGGGGCGGTCCCCGCCGCCCGCGACGAGGACGCGGGCGGGCCCGCTCACCGAGAGGACGCCGCCCGTCCCCGCGGCGGGAAGGAGGGAGCCCTCCTCGTCCCGGGCCTCGACGCTCACCTCGTGCGCGCCCGAGAGCGCGGGGGGAAGCGGAAGGGATATCCTGTTCAGTCCCGGGACGAGGTCGACCGAGCCCGAGGCGGCGGCCGAGCCGTCTATCGAGAGGTTCCATGCCACGGAGCGCTTCCTGTCCGAGGACAGCGACCAGGAGGCCTCGGCGCGCTCGCGGGGGCGGAGGACGTCGGGGAGGGCTAGGCCCTCCGTCCTGACGCCGCCCCGCTCCTCGCCCACGGGATAGGCGTAGAGCCGCGTCCCGGAGGCCGCGAAGCGCTCGGGAAGGATCCCGTCGCCGCGGGAATCGCGGCCGTCCGAGAACAGGTACACGGCGCGGGCGCCGCCCTCCCCGTCGACGAGGGACGCGGCGGTCGCCACCGCGAGGGCGATGTCGGTATCGCCGCCGGGAATCGATCCGAGCTCCGCGGACGCGAGGGCGCGCGCCGCCGCTCTCGCGGGCACGAGCCGGGAGAGGACCTCGGTCCTTCCCGCGAAGGCCAGGACCGCGGCGCGGTCCCGCTTCGCGAGCCGGGAGAGCAGGGCCAGCGCCGCGCGCCGCGCCTCCTCGCGCCCTTCCTCTCCCACGGAACCTGAGACGTCGATGAGGACGGCGATCGAGCGGGCCCGCGTCGGAAGCGGCGCCCTGAGCCCGACGGCGGCGACGATCGCCGCGGCTATGGCGGCGATCCTCAGGACCGCGAGCGCGGCCATGACGCGCGACTTCATCTGTTCCCGCCTTCCCGCCGGGCTTTCAGCGCGGGCGCGCCCCGCCAGAGCGCCCACTCGAGGGCGAGGAGGAGCGCGAGGAGCGCCGCCGCCGCCGCCGTGATCTCGCGCGGACCGCCCGAGGAGGAGGCAGCCAGGGGAGCCGGCTCCGCGGGCA
The DNA here is from genome assembly GCA_964399285.1 of uncultured Spirochaetales bacterium. Classification (GTDB taxonomy): domain Bacteria; phylum Spirochaetota; class Spirochaetia; order Treponematales; family JBGSOB01; genus CAYNQK01. The sequence continues at coordinate 15,273 of CAYNQK010000006.1, forward strand.
TGAGGAGGGCCCTCGGGGCGAGATCGAGCTCGGAGAGCGGGAGGTTCACGGCGATAGGCGCGGCGCGGCCCCCTGCCCCGGGGACCTTGGCCTCGTGCAGGCCGCGCCTCAGGGCGAGCGCGTAGCGGACGCCGCCCTCGGTCCAGGTCTCGAAGGCCGACGAATCCGCGAACTCGAGGGCGTTCCCGATCGCACGCGCCTCGCTTCTCCCCGCGGTGAAGGCGTACGCGCCCGAGCCGCCCGTCCCGGGAGCGCACCACTCGAGGAGGTCTCGGACGAAGAGCGGGAAGGAAGGCGAGAGGCCGATCCGCTGGTCGAAGGGATCGAAACCGAAGGCGACGCGCTTGAAGCCGCCGCTCTCCCAGGCCGCGATCACGGGGACGTCGCCCGCCCGCGCGAGGACGCGCGCCCCGCTCGTCGCAGGAACGGCGACGGCCGCCTCGGCGGGAGCCCCGTCCCACCTCACGAAGCGCGAGAGGGGATGGCCCGGCTCGGAGCCGCTCACGGAGCCGGCCATGACTCCGTCGGCCGGAGGGGAGGACGATACGAAGAGGACGTCGCAGGGCGGGTCGATCCGGTAGTCGGCGAGCGGAAGGAGCGCGAGCTCGCACTCTTCGCGCGCGATAGGCGCCGCCGGATCTCGGGTCGCGAGGTCCGCGCCGGCTCCCGCGAAGGCTGCCGTGAAGTACGGCCCCGGACGCGCCAGGGCGAGGACCCGCGCGCGGGGAGCGGGTCCGATCGCGCAGTAGGCGGAGTCGTCCGCTCCGTAACCGTCGGCCGCGTCGATGAGAGTGATCGCGTAGCCGCCGTCGGCGACGCCGCCCTCGAGCCTCAGGGAGACCGCGCTCGTCCCCTTCCTCGCGACGCCGGACGCCTCCGCGACGGCCGCGCCGTCGCGCGAGAGGGACGCGCGGTACGGCCTCTCCTCGTCCCAGGAATTCACGATCGAGAAGCGCGCCTCCGCGCCGCCCGCTTCGTCCTTTTCGACGCGGAGCCCGTGGACTCCGAGGTCGCCCGTCGCCGCGCCCACGGAGACCGATCGGACGGCGTCACTGAACACGGCTCGCACCCTTTCTCCGCCGAGGGACCAGCCGCCGTCGCCGTACGCGCGGGCCTCCCATGGCTCGGGCCTCGATGCGAGCCATGCCGAGAGGTCCGCGGCGACGGCCTCCTCCTCGAGGGCCGAATCCGAGGCCGCGAGCGACGCGAGGGCCGAGCGGAGCGAGCCCCGCCCCTCGCCGGGGCCGGAGACGCGGCGCGCCCCGTGCGAACAGGCGAAGACGGCCACGGGCCGCGAAGGAGCGAGAGAGGCGGCGTCCTCCATGACGAGGCGCGCCGCCTCGGCGAGGCGGTCCTCGCCGCCCGAGCCGCCCGATCGCGCGCCCATGCTCGCGGAGACGTCCACGAGGTACGCGACGCCGGGCTCGCTCGGCCTCGAGCGCGCGAGCTCGGGCGAGGCGAGGGCGAAGGCCGCGACGGCCACCGCGACGAGCTGGAGGACGAGGAGGACGATCGACTTGCGCCTCACCTTGCGGCCGCCCTCGTTCTTGCCCGAGAGGAGGCGCCACACGTACGCCGAGCCCACGGGCTGGCGGCGGAAGCGCATCCTGAGGAAGTAGAGGATCGCCACGAGGGCGAGCAGGGCGAGGAAGGCGAGGGCCCATGGCCGTCCGAGGCTCAGCATACGATCCCGCTCCCCGCGAGCTCGCGCCTGAAGAGCCGCTCGATGGGCTCGTCGCTCGCCGCGGATACCCAGCCGACGCCCTGCTTGCGCGCGTGGCGAGCGGCCGCCCCGACGAATTCCGCGACTTTGCCCCGGTACGCCGCGGCGGTGCGCGCGTCGATGAGGAGGGGCACCTCCTCGTCGTTCTCGGAATCCACGAGGGTGATCTCGCCCGAGACGCCGGGGTCGAGCTCCTCCCGCGAGAGGACCTGGAGCGCGTAGGCCTCGGATCGGCTCGCGGCGAGCGCCGTGATGGTCTCCTTCCATTCCGGGTAGAGGAAATCCGAGATGAGGACGGCCACGCACTTGCCCCCGTAGCGCGAGGCGAAACGCCTCATCCCCGCGAGCGGCGCGAAGGAGTCCTGCGGCGCGATCCTGAGAAGGGCCGTCTCCGCCTCGGCGAGGCCGACCCGGCTCCGTTCGGGCTTGAGGGGCTCGAGGAGGTCGGCGCCGAGGGCGCACACGCCCACGCGGTTGCCGTTCCTGAGCGCGATCCCCGCGAGGACGCCGGCGACTCGTTTGGCGACGCCGAGCTTTGAGGGATCGCCCGAGTCCATGGAGCGGCTCGCGTCGATGACGAGAGCGAGGGTGAGTTCCTTCTCCTCGGCGCAGAGCCGCACGAGGAGCTTGCGGAGACGGAGGTACACCGCCCAGTCGACGAGGCGCGCGTCGTCGCCTCGCATATACTCGCGGTAATCGGCGAACTCGATGCCGCCGCCCTTCGCCGGGCTCCGCTGCTCCCCGGCCGCGAATCCCGAGACGCGGCGCCGCGGATTGAGCGACATAGCCTTGACGAGCTCGTAGTCGCTCGCGGCGAGGAGGCGTTCAGGCACGCGCCGCTCCCGCGAGGGCGGCCTCGACGGCCTCGCCGAGCACGTCCTCCACGCGGATCCCCTCGCTCATGCCGTCGAAGTTGAGCGCGATGCGGTGCCGCACGGCGGGCGCGGCGACGGCCGAGAGGTCCTCCATGGCCGCGTTGTAGCGACCGGCCATGAGGGCGCGCGCCTTGGCTCCGAGGACCATGGCCTGGGCCGCCCGCGGACCGGCGCCGTAGCGGACGAAGCGCTTCGCCTTCTCGCCCGCCTCCGGGCGGTCCGGCCTCGTCCGCATCACGATGTCCGCGGCCGCCTTCAGAACGGCGGGCGGGACCACGACGTCCCGCGTCGCGGCCTGGAGGGCCGCGATCTCCTCCGCGCCGATCGCGGGCGAGGGCGCGGCCTCCGTCCGGCCGACGGTGCGCTCCACGATGCGCTCGAGGTCCTCCTTCCCTGGATGATCGATGATCACCTTGAAGAGGAACCGGTCGATCTGCGCCTCGGGAAGGGGATAGGTCCCCTCCATCTCGAGGGGGTTCTGCGTCGCGAGAACGAGGAAGGGGCGCGGAAGCGGATGCGCCTTCCCGCGCACCGTGACCGCGCGCTCCTGCATCGCCTCGAGGAGGGCGGACTGCGTCTTGGGGGACGCGCGGTTGATCTCGTCCGCGAGGACCAGGTTCGCGAAGAGGGGCCCTCGCTCGAAGGCGAGCTCGAGGTCCCCGCGGTCCGACCGCTCGACGATAGTGGCCCCGACGACGTCGGAGGGCATGAGGTCGGGCGTGAACTGGATGCGCGCGAAGGAGAGGCCCGTCGAGCCCGCGAGCGCCCGTACGAGGCTGGTCTTCCCGAGCCCGGGGACGCCCTCGTAGAGGACGTGGCCCTCGCAGAGGAGCGCGAGGAGGGTGAAATCCACCGCCTCCCCCTGCCCGACGATTACCTTCGCGATCTCGGCCCTCGCTCTCCCGATACTCTCGACGCGTGCGCTCAGCGTGGTTCCGTGCTCGTTCATTCCTCGGCTCCTTCTTCCTCGCTCGCTATTGATAGGTAATACGCCCTCACGTAATCGCCGTACTCCACGGGCACGCGCTCCCGCGACATGGCGGCCTCCGCGCTCCTCACGGCCTCGGCGGCCGTGACTGGCCCGGCGGCCCGCTTCCCCCCGGGCAGGACGATCTCGAAGGGATCCTCGTCGGAGCCGCCGAGCTTGAGCGTCTCGGCGCTCGCCCGCGGCGACATGCGCGGGAAGTCGCGGAGGCGCCCCTCGCCTCGCCCGGCCTTGTCGCCGCCTCCGCCGGGGAGCCTCATCCCGGAGACCTCGTCCTTCTTTTCCTCTCCGTCGCCGTTCCCGCCGTCGCCGGGCTGGTCCACCATGCCGGCCTCTTCTCCCTGTTCCGCGCCCTCTTCCAGGGCCATGCTCCCGGGACCGCCCTGATCCTGCGCCTCATCGCGGCCGCGGCGTTCTCCGCGATCGTCCGGGCCATCCTTTCCGGGATCGTCGCGCCCCTCGGCGCGATCGCGTCCGTTCTCTTTCCGGGTACGATCCTTCTTCGGGCCCTTGGCGTCCTTCGCGTCCTTCTCGTCGCCGAGCGAGGCGGACTGCTTCTCGGCCTCGTCCGCCGCGTCCTTGAGCGCGCGGCGCTCCTTCTCCAGCCTGTCGCGCTCCAGGGCGCTCCCGCTCTTCGCGATGCGCCGCGCGAGCTCCGCATCGGCCTTGCGCACGAGCTCGCGGAAGTCCTCGATGCGCCCCGACGCGAGCGCGCGCTCGGCGGCCTTCGCGAGTCGCGAATCTTCAGGGAAGACGCTCCGCGCGATCTCGCGCGAAGCCGCGGCCGAAACCGGGCTCGCTTGATCCGCGAACGCGTCTCCCGGCCCTCGGTCTCCGCCGCCCAGGGCCCCCGCGACGCGGCCCTCTATTCCGGCGGCCGCGACCACGAGCGCCCCGCCGACGACGAGCGACGCGAGCGCCAGGGCGGCCCTGATCCGGAGACGGTTGAATCCGTAATCGAATTTGCGCCCGCGCCTCGCGAGCTCGGCGGCGGCTCGCTCCTCGGCGGCCTCCCCGATGAGGCCGTCGAAGGGCCCGGTCATTCCGCGCTTCTCGCAGTACAGGGCCGCGGACATGAGCTCGCGGTCCCCGAGCGCCCTGTCCACGAAGAGGGCGGCCTCCTCCTCGCCGGGACGCCTCAGGAGGGCGGCGCCCGCGCCGGCCGCCGCGGCGAGGGCCGCGGCCGCGGCGAAGAGCGGCAGGCCTGCGGCGTCCGCCCCCAGGCCGCGCGCGACGGCGATGACCGCTCCGAGGAGCGCCGCGGAGGCGGCTGTCCATCCGAGAGCCGTCCCCGCCATGCGCGCGGCCGCGAGTCCGTTCCGCGCCGCGCCGACGAGCCGCCTCGCGCGCTCAGGCATCGCGCCTCCTTCCTCCGATCCGCTCGCCGGCGAGGGCGAAGAGGAGGAAGACCGCCGCGAGGGCGATCGTCGATCCGATGCAGATCAGCGAACCGTGGAGCGGACCGCCCGACAGGGCGTTCCACGCCTGATAGAAGGGATTGAGCAGGTTCAACCGGGGGACGAGGAGGGTCGAGAAGAACCAGATGAAGAGGAGGAGGGTGCCGATGAATCCGCCGTCGTCCCCCGTCGTCAGCGTCGCCGAGAGCCCGACGCCGAGGCCGAGGAGGAAGAGGGGCGGCCAAGCGAGGGCCGCGAGGATGGTCGGCCCCGCCGAGGGCGCCCACACGAACGCCATGAGCGCGAGCGGCGGCGAGAGGAAGGCGAGGGCCGCGAGGTACCCGAGGCCCGCGGCGAGGGTCTTGCCCGCGAGTACGTGGAAGGCCGGAGTCCCGTCGGGGAGGCTCCGTTCCCATTCGCTCGACCTCTGGCGCGCCTTGGCCCCCTGGTACCAGCCCCATCCGAGGGACCAGGCCCCGAGCGCCCAGACGATGAAGATCGGACGGGCCGCGGAAAAGGCGGTCACGGCGAAGACGAGGGCGGCGGAGACGGCGAGCGGCCGTCCCATCCTGAGGCGGATCCATTCGCGCCATTCGGCGAGGAAGCAGGCGAACATCATCGGCCCCCTTCTTCCGCGCCGAGTCCGGCCGCGACGGGCTCGGCCCAGAACGCGTACTTAGGCGGCCGGCCCTGGACGGTGAAGCCGATCGATGGAAGCTCGCGCCTCCCGAACGCCACGTCCGCGCCGGGGAACGCCGCGGCGACCGATCTCATCCACGGCTCCTCCGCGAGAGCCCAATCCGGGAGGGCTCCCGCGGCCGCGGGCGACAGCTCCCCGTCTTTCCCGATGATCAGCGCGGCGCCGCCTTCGCGCACTCCCGCGAGCGCGCCCTCGCGTATTCCCGCGAGCGCGCCCGCGGGAAGGAGGCCGGAGAGCCTGACGCCCCCCCCGCCGACCGAGAGGACGGAGAGGTACGGGACCTCGAACTCATGGCGCCACGCGAAGAGCGAAGAGATATCCAAGGTACCGCGCTCGGCGTCCTCGAGGGCGACGCGGATCATGCGGGGCTGGCCGAGGCCCGCGGCGCCCGCGCCGGCGCCGCGCACGCGGATATCCGCGAGCGCGCCGGTTCCGAGCGGAAGGGCGACGATCCTGATCTCGGCGCTCGCTCCCCGGTTCCACGAGCGATCGATCGCCGCGCCCGCGATCGAGAGTCCCGCGAGCGAGAGGGCCGCGCCGGCGAGCGCGAAGGCGAGCCGCCGCTTCCGCGCGAGGAGGAGCGCCGAGGCGGCGGCCGCCCAGGCGCCCGCCGCGATCGCGACGCCCGCGGTGGGGGGCGCGTCTTCGGCCGGCGCGGCCGAGGCCTCGTCGGCGTCGGCGTCCGATGGCCGGTCCTCGATCGAGAACCGCGAGGCGTTCAGCCTCCGCGCCTCGTCGTAGGGCGGTAGCGCGAGCGCTTCCTTCCAGAAACCAGGGTCGCGCGAATCGAGGGCGTATCCGGGGCCGCGCTCGATGAGGACGACGCGTCCCAGGCCGAAGGGAGCGGCGCTGAATCCCTTCCCCGCGGCGAGGCCGGCGCGGCCCAAGTCGATGTAACGCTCGGGCCGCCCCCCGACGACGGCCACCGCGCCGCCGCCCGAGGCGAAGGCGCTGAGCGCGTCGCGCTGGGACGGGCTCAGCGAGAGGGCTTCCCCGTCGATGATGACGGCGCCCACGGCGTCGTAATCCAAAGCCGCGGAGGGGAAATCCCGGGAAGCGGACTGGGGGGCGTAGACGGGCTCGATAGGGAAAAGGAATCCCGCTACGGCGTTCCGCGCGGCCGCGCTGAGCCCGTTGCAGAGGATCGCGTGCCCCGGGAAGGTCGATTCCCAGGGGTTGAGGAGCTCGCGCGCGACGAGCCGACGCCCGTCCCGCACGGACACCTCGATCTCGATGAGTCCGTGGTCCAGGAAGATCGGGCATTCCGCCCGCCCGGACGCGTCGAGGGGAAAGGACTCGGAAGCGGTAGCGGGCCCCGGGGAGCGATCGCGGGCCGAGCTTCCGGCTTCCTCGGATCCCCGGTAAATGCGGCGCAATTCGACGCGGCCGCGCTCAGGCGGCGGATCGATGCTGACCCAGAGGGGATTCCAGCGCCGCGGCACGCCCCGCCCGCCGATCCCGAGCTTGATATCGACCCGGGATTGATCGGCTCCCAAGAAACCCGCGGCTGTTATAGAGAAAAGGACGGCTACGATCCGGACCCGCCGGGAGATCCGGCGCGGGGACAGAGTCGAATACCGGTGTTTTCGTCCTTCCATATAATCCATTATAACCTATTATAAGGCATTAGGGGGCCTGAACGCCAGATCCCGTTGACCCTTCCCTACCCTTTTAGGCAGGATGTGCCCATGACTGTCCGCGAGCGCCTGAACGCCTTATGCGAGAAAAAGATCCTCATCCTCGACGGTCCAAAGGGTACCCTGATCCAGAGTTACGGGCTCTCGGAGGACGAGTATCGCGGAGCCGGCGCCGGACCAGAGGCGGACGGCGTCCTCATCGAGCGGGCGCGGCGCATCGAAGTCCCCCTCCGCGGGAATTGCGATATCCTCAATATAACTCGCCCGGATATCGTCCGCCGCGTCCACGACGCCCACCTCCGCTCGGGCGCGGACATACTCCAGACGAACACCTTCAACGGCACAAGGTTCTCCCAGGCGGATTTCCGCGCGAGCGGCCTCGTGAGGGAGCTGAACCTCGCAGCGGCGCGGATCGCCAAGGAAGCGGCGGCGGCCGCGTCGACGGCCGATAAACCCCGCTTCGTTGCGGGCGATCTCGGCCCCACGCCCAAGACCCTGAGCATCTCGCCCGACGTGGAGCGCCCGGCCTACCGCTCCCTGAGCTTCGACGAGCTCGCCGAGGCCTACGCGGAGGAAGCCGAAGCCCTCATGGACGGCGGCGTCGACCTCTTCCTCATCGAGACCGTCTTCGACACCCTCAACGCCAAGGCCGCCGTCTACGCCCTCAAGGGGCTCATGCGCGCCCGCGACGCGGATTATCCCGTCATGATATCGATGACGATCCCGGACGCCTCCGGACGCAACCTCTCGGGCCAGACCCTCGAGGCCTTCCGCGTGAGCCTCGAGCACGCGGAGCCCTTCAGCATGGGCCTCAACTGCTCGCTCGGCGCGGCGCAGCTCCGGCCCTTCCTCGAGGAACTCTCGCGGACCTGTCCCGTGTGGACGAGCGCTCATCCCAACGCCGGCCTTCCGAACGGCTTCGGAGGCTACGACCAGGGCGCGGAGGAATTCGCCCGCCTTACGGGGGGCTTCTGCGAGGATGGTCTCGTCAACATCGTGGGCGGCTGCTGCGGCTCCTTCCCCGAGCACATCGCCGCGCTCGCGCGCGCGGCCGAGGGCAAGGCGCCACGCAGGCCCGCGGAGCGGCCGGAGACCCTGAGGCTGGCGGGCCTCGAACCCCTCGCCTTCGAGGGCGAGCTCCCCTTCGTCAACATCGGCGAGCGGACCAACGTGGCGGGCTCGCGGAAATTCCTCAGGCTGATCAAGGAAGGGAAGTTCCACGAGGGCCTCGAGATCGCCCTCGAGATGGCTTCCTCGGGAAGCCGGATGATCGACGTCTGCATGGACGACGCGATGCTCGACGCCAAAGCCGCGATGGGCGAATTCCTGAGCCTCATGGCCTCCGATCCCGAGGCCTCGGTCCTCCCCGTCGTCATCGACTCGTCGGACTTCGCCGTTATCGTCGAGGGCCTGAAGCGCGTCCAGGGCAAGTGCCTCGTGAACTCGATATCGCTCAAGGAGGGGGAGGCCGCCTTCCTCGAGCGCGCACGCGCCGTCCGCGACCTCGGCGCCGCGGCCATCGTCATGCTCTTCGACGAGCGGGGGCAGGCGGACAGCCTTCCGCGGAAGATCGAGATCGCGAAGCGCTCCTACGATCTCCTGGTCCGCGCGGGCTTCCCGGCGCGCGACGTCGTGTTCGATCCCAACGTCCTCGCCCTCGCGACGGGCATGGAGGAGCACCGTAGGTACGGCCTCGACTTCATCGAGGCCTGCGCCTGGATCAAGGCCGAGCTCCCCCTCGCGCGCGTCTCGGGCGGCGTATCGAACCTGAGCTTCTCCTTCCGCGGGAACGAGGCGGTCCGCGCCGCCATGCACGCGGTGTTCCTGAGGCACGCGGTGTCCGCCGGCATGGACATGGCCATACTCAACCCGGCCCAGCTCGTCTCCTACGACGATATCGATCCCGAGCTCCTCGGCCTCGCCGAGGACGTGGTGCTGGACAGGAGGGCGGACGCCACGGAGCGCCTCGTCGAGAAGGCCGAGGAATTCCTCGCGGCGGGCAAGGGCGAGGAGGCCAAGGCGGAGAAGCCCGAGGCCTGGCGCTCCCTCCCGCCGGACGAGCGGCTCGCGCACGCCGTGGTGAAGGGCGTCGAGGGGCGCGTGGAGGAGGACATCGCGGAGCTCCTCCCCTCCGTTTCGGGCCCGCTCGCCGTCATCGAGGGCCCCCTCATGAAGGGGATGGACCGCGTGGGCGAGCTCTTCGGTTCCGGGCGAATGTTCCTCCCGCAGGTGATCAAGAGCGCGCGCGTCATGAAGCGCGCCGTCGCGTACCTCGAGCCCCTCATCAAGGCCGACAGGAGCGGCGCGGCGGCACCGTCATCGCGCGGCAAGATCCTCCTCGCCACCGTGAAGGGCGACGTCCACGACATCGGCAAGAACATCGTGGGGGTCGTGCTCGCCTGCAACGGCTACGAGGTGAAGGACCTCGGCGTCATGGTCCCCTCGCGCGACATCCTCGACGAGGCGAAGCGGGGCGGCTACGACGTCGTGGGCGTCTCGGGGCTCATCACGCCCAGCCTCGCGGAAATGGCCGAGATCGCGCGCATGATGGAGCGCGAGGGCTTCACGATCCCCCTCCTCGTGGGCGGCGCCACCACGAGCCCGACGCACACCGCGGTGAAGATCGCCCCCGAGTACTCGGGCGGCGTGATCCAGGTCAGGGACGCGAGCAAGGCCGTCCAGGTGGTGAGGCGGCTCATGGATCCGAAGCTCAAGCCCGCCTTCCTCGCGGAGACGTCCGCCCTCTACGCCGAGGAGCGCGCTGGTCACGGACGCCGCGCCGGAGCGCGCGAGATCCTCCCCCTCGCCGCCGCCAGGGCCAACGGCCTTAAAACGGATTGGCAGTCCTACGATCCCCCCGAGCCCGCGGCTCAGGCGCGCCGCGGATCGCGCGCGCGGAAAATCGAGGAACTCGTCCCCTACATCGATTGGCGCTTCTTCACCTACGCCTGGGACCTCGGGCTCGACCCCGCGCGGAAAGGAGCCGACGGAAAAACCGACGCGGAAAAGGCCGCGGCCGCGGCCTCCCTGCGCGCGGACGCCGAGGCCCTCCTCGCGCGCATCGCCTCAGAGGGCCTCCTCGAGGCGCGGGAGTCCTGGGGCATCTGGCCCGCGAACTCGGACGGCGACGACGTCGTCGTATGGAAGGACGATGATCGGAAGCGCGAGCTCATGCGCATCCCCTTCCTCCGCGACGGCCTTAAGCACGCCGATCCCGCGCGGCCCAACCTCTGCCTCTCGGATTACCTCGCGCCCCTCTCCTCGGGCAAGCGCGACTGGATCGGCGCCTTCGCGGTCACCGCGGGCCTGGGCGCGGACGGGGCGGCGGAATCCTACAAGCGCGCGGGTGACGACTACTCCGCCATCATGGTGAAGATCCTCGCGGACCGGCTCGCGGAGGCCCTGGCCGAGCTCCTCCACCTCGAGGTCCGGACCCGCCTCTGGGGCTACGCGGACGAACCCTCGCCCCGGCCCGATGATTTGTTCCTGGGCAAATACCGCGGCATCAGGCCCGCTCCCGGCTACCCCGCCTGCCCGGACCACCGCCTCAAGGCCGCCATCTGGAAGCTCCTCGACCCCGATTCGATCGGCATCCGGCTCACGGAATCCTGGATGATGTCGCCGGGCGCCTCGGTCTCCGGCTTCTACTTCACGCATCCCGCCTGCGAGTACTTCTCCGCGGGCGACGCCGAGGGCGAGTACCTCCGCGACTACGCCGCGCGCGCGGGGCTCTCCGAGGACGAGGCGCGCGCGAGCCTAGCGCCGACCCGCGGCTGACGCGGTTCGGATGAGGCGGCGCGGAAGGTCCGCGGCCTCCGTCGCCCCGCGGAAAGCCGCCGCGAAGGGCCCGCGCTCCTTACGTACGAGCGGGGCTGTAGTATACTGGTGAGCGTCGGGCGCGCCCGAACCGCGCCCCTCATCCGAAAAGGGGTTTCCATGCGCGTTTCCAGATCTGCCGCCGCTTTCGTCATCGCTTTCCTAGCCCTCGCTCCCGGCGCCCTCCCGGCGCAATCCGATACCGCGGCGGCCTCCGAGCCGGATACCCCGTCGCCGAGCCCCGCGCCGACGGAGCGCGCGCCCGCCGCCGAAACCCTCGACTGCCCCGACGCCGCCGGAACGGAGACTCAGGCGGACGGGAAGGCGGGGACGTACATGATCGGGACGGGCGCGGACGTCTTCCTGGGCGCATTCCAATGGAAGCCCTCCCTCGCCTCCGACGCGCTCAATCTCCGCATGGCCTACGACGGAGAGTTCTTCGATTCCGCGACTTCCGTCACGGCCATGAACGACGGCGCGTTCGCGACGCACAACGCCTTCGAGCTCGGCCACTACTTCCTCATCGACGAGGCCTGGGCCCGCATCTCCCACCGGGGCCTCGCGCTCTCGGGCGGCAAGGCCGCCGCGGTCGACGTCCTCGACTCGCCTTACTCCGTCTTCCTCTCGAGCGAGCCCATCCCCGCGGTCTTCACGGAATTCTCCTGGGACTCGCCCCACTTCTCCTACCGCACGAGGTGGATCCAGCTCAATTCGAACTCGATCATGGCGTACAACGGGACCGAGGGCGGCATGCCGATCATCGACCGCGGCATGAACTTCAAGACATACGCGGTCGAGCTCGGCGACCTGAGGTTCGGCTTCGAGGACTGCATCGTCTACCTTGGGCGGAGCTTCGACGCGGAAGCCTTCCTCTCGCCCGTTCCCATGTTCGTCATCGAGATGGTGAACACCTCGGGCGGGCGCCCGGGACAGGAGGAGGGCAACACCAACAGCCTCCTCGGCGCCTTCGTGGAATACAAACGGCCCGAGTGGGACGTAGGCGGCCAGCTCCTCATGGACGACGTCAACGCCGGCTTCCTCGCGCCCGTCCTGGGCTGGGCCATCCCGTCGCTCAAGGACATCAGGAACCTGAGCAAGTTCGCGTGGACGATCGGCGGGAATTGGCGTAGCCCTTACGGCCTCTTTTCCTTCAACCACGGCGGCGCGACCGCGCATACGTTCCAGGCCACTTACAGCGAATCGACCTACGCGGGCGACGCGAGCGTGCCCGACTACAGCACCCTCCCTTACGATTACAGCTACTACCCCGTGACCGAGTACGAGAGGGACGGGAGCATGCAGCCCCTCCCTTACGTGAAGAACTACATCGGCTACAAGTACGGGGAGAACAACCTCGCTTTCCGCTTCGCCTACGCGAACGAGGCCTTCCCCCGCGAGCCATGGGCCTTCGGTTACTCGGCGGCGCTCGAGTACGTGGTGTCGGGCACGAAGTCTCCGGCTAACCCCTGGGCCGAGCACGAGAGCTGGTGGGAGATCGACGAGGGCGCGGTCGAGCTCCTCTCCGAGGACGTCCTCGAGCACCGCCTCGTTCTCTCGGGAGCGGCGGCCAAGACGTGGAAGGGCTGGACCTTCACGGCGAGCGCCGAGCTCGGCTACGCGTGGAACCGGCTCGCCCTCGTCGAGGCGAGCGCGGGCGAGGCGAAGATGTGGAAACCCGAAGCGGGCGTCGGAGCGGGGATCTTCGGCCTCAGGCTGGGCGCCTCCTACCGCTGGACATTCCGCGACGCCAAGAAGGAACGAAACGATGAAACCGAGAAATGACGCGCGCATGAACGCGAAGAAGGCGGGCGAGGCGCCGGTCACGGCCGCGGCGCGCTTCATCGTCATGGCGATCCTCGCCGTCGCCGCGGCGTTCCCGGCGACGGCGCAGAACCGCCGCGCCGTGATCGACCTCGAATCCTCCGTGTACCGGATGATGGACGCCCTCTACCTGGAGTCCGGCAAGGCGCTTCCCAGCCAGGCCCGCCCCTGGACCGAGGCTGAGGCCCTGACCATCCTCGCGAGGCTGGATTCGGAAACCCTCTCGGACGCGGGAAAGGCCGCCTACCGCGCGATCCAGGACGAGCTCGACGCCTCGCGGCTCTATGAGAGCGGCGGTTTCTCGTTCAACGCCTCCGTACGCGCGACGCCCGAGGCTTATCTCCGCTTCCCGCTCTCCAAGGATCCGGGAGCCGCCGAGGAGAACTACGTCTGGAACCACGGCTACGACGAGCGCGCCCCCATCCTCGACATACCGCTCGAGTTCCGCTTCGGCGATTCCGTCTTCCTCTTCGCGGGGGCGACGCTCAAGGAGGAGCGAGCCACGGTCGACTCGGCGTGGAGGACGGACGGGAGCTTCGCGGACGGCGTGCTCGGGAATTATTCCAACGTCCTCTTCGACGACCCGAACCCTCGGCTGGACATCCACTTCCCCTTCCGCGCCTTCATGTCCGCGGGCGGAGAGCATTGGAACCTCCAGTTCGGGAGGGCCAAGCTGTCCTGGGGCAACGGCAACTCGGGGAACATCGTGCTCTCCGACTACCCCGATTTCTACGACTTCATATCCCTCACCTTCCTCTCCGACCGCTTCAAGATGACCAACGTGTACGCGTCCTTCGATCCCTTCCTCGCGGACGCGGCCAACACGCGGCTCGCCATGCAGGCCTTCGTGGGCCACCGCCTGGAGGCGCGGATCGGCGAGCGCTTCCTCGTCGCGCTCAACGAGTCCCTCATGCTCGGCGACGATACGCTCGAAGGCGATCCCGTCAGGGACATGAACTTCATGATGGTCTTCCACAACTGGCTCCTCACCGAGCGCGCGAACTCCCTCCTCAGCCTGGAGTTCCAGGCCAATCCCTGGCGCTACATCACGCTCTACGGACAGGCGGCCATGGACGAGTTCACCACCTCCTACGAGGCCGCTGGCGACGGGGGCGGCGGACCGCCGATCTTCGGCTTCCTCGCCGGCGCCGAGGGCGCCTATCCGCTCGGTCCGGGCCACCTCTCGGGCTCGCTCGAGTGCGCGATCACCTCGCCCTGGCTCTACAACCGGAAGGCCTTCCCCTACTACTACGACGTCCGCCGCTACTGGTCGCTCACGACCGACGAGTACGAGTACGTCGCGAAGCCCATCGGGTACCGCTACGGCCCCGACGCGCTGGTCTTCTCGCTGAAGAGCGGATACGACGTGCCGAATGGCCTCTCCTGCGCCCTCGACCTCCTATTGGTGCTTAAAGGGGAGAAAGACCTGGGCTCGACCTGGGCGCCGGCGCCCGGCGACGCGGCTCCCTCGGGCACTGTCGAGACCTCCTTCGTCATCCACGCGGGCGCCGAGTACCCCATCCTCTCCTGGCTCTCCGCGGGAGGCGACCTCTATTTCGACTTCACGAGGAACCGCGACCACGTCGAGGGCGCGTACCGCAACGATTTCGAGATCGCCCTGCGCATGAGCGCGAAGTGGCGATAGGCGCCGCCGGAGGTCAGGGAGCGTGAGAAGCGGGGAAAAGGGATCGGGCAGGCGAGTCGCCATTATCGGAGCGGGGCTCTCGGGCCTCTCCATCGCGGCGAGGCTCGCCAAGGCCGGCTTCGAGGTCACCGTCCACGAGAAGCACCGGGAGCCCGGCGGCGTCGCGCGGACCGTGAAGGACAAGGGCTTCACCTTCGACATGGGGCCCACCTGGTACCTCATGCCCGAGGTCTTCGCGCGCTTCTTCCGCTCGGTGGGCCGGGACATCCGCGACTACCTCGACCTCGCGGAACTCGAGCCCTCCTACAAGGTCTTCTTCGAGAACGATCCGCCCGCGACGATCCACCGGGACTTCGAGCGGAACGCGGCGCTCTTCGACTCCTTCGAGCCCGAGGGCGGGGAAAAACTCGCGCGCTACCTCGCGGAGTCCAAGTTCAAGTACGAGGCCGCCCTCCAGCACTTCCTCTACCGCGACTACCGCTCCCCCTTCGACTTCATGCGCGGCCCCATCATCAGGAAAGGACTCAGGCTGCACCTCCTCAAGGGCCTCGACGCCCACGCCTCGCGCTTCTTCGACGACCACCGCTCAAAGAAGATCGTCGAGTTCAACACGGTCTTCCTGGGAAGCAGCCCCTTCAAGACGCCGGCGCTCTATTCCCTCATGGCCCACGTGGACCTCACCATCGGCGTGTACTACCCGATGGGCGGCATCCACGAGCTCCCCAAGGCCATCCATCGCGTCGCCGAGGAGCACGGGGCCGTCTTCCGCTTCGACGACGAGGCGAGGAGGATCGTCACGAGGCGGGACAGGGCCGTGGGCGTGGAGACGGATAGCGGCTTCCACGAGGCGGACATCGTCCTATCGTCGATCGATTACCGGCACGCGGACGCCGTCCTCCTCGGGAAGGGCCGGCGCAATTACCCGGAAATTTTTTGGAGCACGAGGACGATGGCCATCTCCACCCTCCTCATCTACCTCGGCCTCGACGTCAAGCTCCCCGGCCTCGTCCACCACAGCTTCTACCTCGCCGACGACTGGAAAGAGCACTTCGACGACATCTTCGAGTCGAGGCGATGGCCGCGGAATCCCTGCTACTACGTGGGCTGCCCCTCCAAGACCGATCCCTCCGTGGCGCCCGAGGGCATGGAGAACCTCTTCATCCTCGTGCCCCTCGCCCCCGGACTGGACGACACGGACGAGGCGCGCGAGGCGCTCGCGGACAGGATCATCGGGCATCTCGAGCGGACGATCGGCGCCGACATCAAGAGCCACGTCGTCTGCAGGCATCTCATGTCGCACCGCGACTTCTCGAGGAACAACAACTACTTCAGGGGGACCGCCCTCGGACTGGCGCACACGCTGGACCAGACGGCCATACTGCGGCCGAGCCACGTGAACTTCCGGATACCCAACATGTACTACAGCGGGCACTACACGCAGCCGGGCATCGGCATGCCCATGGCCATGATCGGATCGCACATCGTGTCCAAGCTCATCATCGGCCGGCACGGTCAGCGCGAGAGGACGGAGAGGGCGTAGTCGCGGGCGGCGGCCGGGACGGGACGGAGCTCCCAGTCGTAGGTCTCGGGATCGAAGGCGCCGGAGGGAGCCTCATCGTAGCGCGCTACGACGAAGCCGAGATCGGCCTTCCCCGTCGCGAGGGCGCGAACCTTGTGCGCCTTCATCGGCCCGATGCCGGGGAGGCCCCGCCCGAGGCCGTAGCAGGACATGCCCCGGAGCAGGCGGATGTACCAATCGCCATAATCGCTCGGTATGGACGACATGAGGGCGTCCGCCCGCTTGAGGTTCTCCACGCCGAAGACGGTCCGCTTCCGCGCGAGGTAGGACTCGGCCATGCCCTCGTAGACGGCGTACAAGCGGTCCCCTTCCACGCCCCCGGCGGCCTTCTCCAGGCTCTCGACCGCCTTCCCCAGGTACTTGAGCGAGTCGGTTACGATGATGTGGTTTATGCAGAGGATGGCCGTCTCGAAGGGCTCGTCGGGACCGGACGAACGGATCAGGGATTCAAGGCGGACGGCGTCGTTCTCCATGAGGGTCGTGAAGGAGAGCCGGTAAGCACGGTCGGCGCCGGAGGGAATCCGCTTAGCGTCGTCCGAGGCCGCGAGGGCCCCGTCTCCCGGAACGGCCGCTCCGGCGGCGGCGTCCTCCGTACCGACGCTCCCCGGGAGAGATCCCTCCGCGGGAAGCAGAACGCCGAGACAGGAAAGGATCGCCGCGGCGATCATCGCCCTCGGAGCCTTCCGAGCCGCGCGCTTCACAGACGGTACCATGCGGGGTACTATACCCCGATGCCGAGCACGCTCCAAGCGCCCGCCGCGCACGCGATCCTCCTCATAAGCGCCATCGCCTACTCGGTCCCGGGCTGGTTCCTCCTCTGGCGCCTGCGCTACTGCGCCGCGCGGCGGAACGGCGCGGCGAGCGGCCGCACGGCGTCGATCATCATCCCCGCGCGGAACGAGGCGACGCGGCTCCCCGCCCTTCTCGCCTCCCTCGAGCGGGAGGGAGCCTTCTCGAGGTTCGAGGTCATCCTCGCCGACGACGGCTCCGAGGACGGCACCGCCGCGCTCGCGGAAGCCGCGGGCTGCGGGGTCGTCCCCTCCGCTGGCCGCCCGGAGGGAGCGAACGGCAAGTCCTGGGCCTGCTGGACCGCGGCCCGGGCGGCCGAGGGCGAGCTCCTCCTCTTCCTCGACGCGGACGCGTGGTTCCTCCCGGGCGGGCTAGACGCGATCCTCGCCGCCTACGAGGGCGGCCTCATGTCCGTCCAGCCCTTCCATCGCTTCGAGCGCCCCTACGAGGGCCTCTCGGCATTCTTCAACCTCATGGCCATGGCCGGCATCGGGAGCTTCACGCTCGGGGCGCGGGAGGGGCGGGCTTCCGGCTGCTTCGGACCCTGCGTCCTCTGCGATCGGGAGGAGTACCTCGCCCTGGGCGGGCACGGAGGCGTCGCGGGGGAGCTCGTGGACGACGTCGCCCTCGCCAAGGCCTACGCGGGGGCAGGGAAGCCGGTGCGCAATTTCGCGGGGCGGGGAAGCGTGGAATTCAGGATGTACCCGGGCGGCGCGGGAGAGCTCGTCGAGGGATGGACCAAGAACATGGCCCTCGCCTCCCGATCGAGCGCGGCCTCCGCCAAGGCGTACTTCGGCGTCTGGTGCGCGGGCGTCGCGACCCTTTTTGCCTCCTTCGCCTTCGTCCCCGGCTCCCTCCTAAGCCTCGTCGCCTCCGCATGCGCCTACGGCCTCTACGCCCTCCAGGTCTTTTCGATCCTCCGGAGGATCGGATCGTGGAAAATCCGCCACGGCCTTATCTTCCCCGCCCTCCTCGCCTTCTTCCTCGGCGTCCTCGGCGTCTCCGCGTACCGCACCTTCCGCGCGAAGGAGGTCACGTGGAAGGGGCGGAGGATCAAGGTCGGGCCGGGCGCGCGGGGCTGAAAAGGCCCTTCCTTTCGCCGTTCCTCCGTGCGATAATGCCGCCCCGTGGAAAAAAGTTCGATCCATTTCCGGACATTCGAGCGGGGAAGCAAGACCTACTTCAACTCGAGCAGGTTCTTCCCGCGCTCGATGCGGGACGACGTCTTCCTCCTCTACGGCTTCGTGCGCACGGCGGACGATTTCGTGGACGCGGTCCCGCAGGACGGAACGGGCTTCCGCCGCTTCCGCGACGCCTACCGGGAGGCCCTGGGCGGCAAGCCCGCGGGCGACGAGATCATCGACGGCTTCGTCGAGCTCTCCCGGCGGAGGGGCTTCGATCCCGCCTGGGCGGAGGCCTTCCTCTCCTCGATGGAGATGGACCTCTCCAAGTCCGCGTACGCGACGCTCGACGAGACCCTCTCCTACGTCTACGGATCGGCCGAGGTCATCGGGCTCTTCATGTCCGCCATCATGGGCCTCCCCGAGGAGGCCCGCTTCCCGGCCAGGATGCTCGGGCGCGCGATGCAGTACATCAACTTCATCAGGGACATCGACGAGGACAACGGGCTCGGGAGGCGGTACCTCCCCCTCGAGGGCTCGGGACTCGCGTCCCTGGACCGGGACTACCTCGCCGCGAGGCCGGACGAGTTCAAGGCTTTCCACAGGTCGCAGATCGCGCTCTACGAGGGCTGGCAGGAGGAGGCGGAGAAGGGCTACCGCTTCATCCCGCGTCGCATGCGGGTCCCCATCAAGACGGCCGCCGACATGTACCTTTGGACCGCCTCCGTGATCGCGAAGAACCCCTTCGTGGTGTTCGAGCGCAAGGTAAAGCCCGCCAAGGGGCGCATCATCGCGCGCGCGCTCTGGAACGCGCTTACCGCGTGAAGCGCCGCGATCCCGAGG
Organism: uncultured Spirochaetales bacterium; assembly: GCA_964399285.1. Taxonomy (GTDB): domain Bacteria; phylum Spirochaetota; class Spirochaetia; order Treponematales; family JBGSOB01; genus CAYNQK01. The sequence goes on from CAYNQK010000006.1 coordinate 34,204, forward strand.
GGCCGGAGACGCGCGCGGACGCCCCCATCGCGCCCGGCGCCGCCAAGCGCGGGAAGCTCCTCGCCTTCCTCGCCTCGCCCGCGGGGATCCTGATCGTCCTCGCGGACCTCTACGTCATGGGCGTCGTCTTCCACGTCATCCCCGCCACAAGGCCCATCGTCCTCGCGATCACTCCCGCATTCCTCGCGCTCACCGGGTTCGCCGCCCTCCTCGCCGCCCGGCCGCGCATCGATAGGAGGGCCGCGCTCTGGCTCGCGGGGACCTTCGCGGCCACCTTCGCCCTCGAGGCCCTCGGCGTGGCCACGGGCCTCGTCTTCGGCGCATACGGATACGGCGACGTCCTGGGCCTCAAGCTCCTGGGCGTCCCCCTCGTCATCGGCTTCAACTGGGCCGTCATCGTCTTCGGCCTCGCCTCGGGTATCGAGCGGCTCCTTCCGAGGGCGACCTACCTCCAGCCCCTCCTCACGGGCCTGGGAGCCCTCGCCTTCGACGCCCTCATGGAGCCGGTGGCCATCAGGCTCGGCTACTGGGCCTGGGCCGACGCCGCCGTCCCCCTCAGGAACTACGTCGCCTGGTTCCTCATCGCGGCCGCCTGCGGCGGGGCGTACAGGCTCGCGCGGATCGGGGCGAGGAATCCCGCGCCGATCGTCTACGTCGGGATGCAGGCGGCCTTCCTAGCGGCGCTGAGGATCGCGCTCGCATGAGAGAGGAGCGGGGACGCCATGGGCGTTGACGGACGCTGCGCGATAGTCGGGGGAGGGATAGGCGGCCTCACCTGCGCGGCCTACCTCGCGAGCATGGGGTACGAGGTGGACCTCTTCGAGCAGGAGGAGTCCCCGGGCGGCAAGGCGCTGAGGAGGAAAACGGGCGAGTTCACCTTCGACGGCGGCCCCACCCTCTTCACCATGCCCTTCGTGCTCGACATGATGGCCCGCGAGACGGGCGGCGAGAAAGGCCTCGGGCTCCCCCTGATTCCCCTCGACGAGACCTGCAGGTACTTCTATCCCGACGGCACCATCTTCAGCGCTTACGCTGACCGCGCGCGGCTCTACGACGAGGTGGCCCGGACGATGAAGGATCCGCCCGCGCGCATGTCCGACTACCTCTCGCACTGCAAGCGCATCTACGACCTCTGCTCCGACCTCTTCCTCTTCTCGAGCTTCCACGAGCTCGACATGCTCCTCGAGCACCGCGACATGATGTCCCCCTTCCAGGTCCCGGAGCTCGACTTCATCCGCACCATGCACTGGGCGAACAGGTCCTTCTTCAAGGACAGGCGCCTCGTCCAGTACGCGGACCGCTTCGCGACCTTCAACGGGAGCGATCCCTACCGCGTCCCCGGCACCCTCAACATCATCCACCACGTCGAGGGCCTCGGGGCCTCCGTTCCCCCAGGCGGCATCGGGGCCATACCCGAGCGGCTCAGGGAGTACGCCGCGTCCAAGGGCGCGCGCATCCATACGGGCGTTCCGGTGAGCAGGATCGCCCTAAAGGGCCGGGAGGTCGCCGGCGTCGTGACCTCCGAGGGATTCCTTCCTTACCGAACCGTCGTGAGCAACGTCGACGTCTCCACCACGTACCGCACCCTCCTTCGCCGCGAGCGAAATATCGACGCGTTCAAGTACCGGATGATGTCTCCCTCGAGCTCGGCCATCGTCTGGTACTGGGGCATGCGCGTGAAGGAGGAACGCCTTTCGGTCCACAACGTCCTCTTCCCCGCCCGCTACGAGCGCGAGTTCAGGGACCTCTTCTCGCGCGGGCGCGTCCCGCGGGACCCGACCGTGTATATCTACGTCTCGTCCAAGTACAACCCGTCCCACGCGCCCGAGGGCCACGAGAACTGGTACGTGATGGTCAACGCCCCGAGCATGCGGCGCCAGGATTGGGAAGCGGAGATCGACCGCGCGCGGGAACGGGTCGTAGCGACCATCCGCGACCGCCTCGGGATAGACGTGGACGCGAGCCTCGCGAGCGAGGAGGTCCTCGCGCCGGACGAGATCCGCTTGAGGACGGGGAGCCACCGCGGAAGCATCTACGGGATATCCTCCAACAACATGTTCTCGGCCTTCCTGAGGCAGGGCAATCGCTCGCGGATCTTCGAGGGGCTCTACTTCTGCGGCGGGAGCGCCCATCCCGGCGGAGGCATCCCCCTCGCCCTCCTCTCGGGGCGCATGGCCGCGAAGCTCGTGGACAGGAAGGGCGCGCGATGATCCGCTCCGCGAGGACGACGTGGGCGAAGGCGGTCTTCGTCCCCGTCATCGAAGGGCTCCTCAGGACCCGCTTCAGCCATTTCTACCTCGCGGATCCGCTTCCCGCCGTCGATCCGTCCTCCCCCCTCCTCCTCACGCCCAACCATTTCAGCTGGTGGGACGGTTTCTTCTTCTACCATCTCCTCAGGCGTTCGGCCCTGAGATCACGGAAACCCGAGCTCATGATGCTCGAGAGCCAGCTCGCGAAGCACTGGTACTTCAGGCACCTCGGGGCCTTTTCCATTGCCCCGGGGAACAGGAGCGCGCTCGAATCGGTCCGTTACGCGTCGGAGCGCCTCCGCGAGAGCGGGAACGTCGTGGTCGTGTACCCGCAGGGCGAGCTCCGGAGCTACGACGAGCGGCCCGTGACCCTGAGGCGCGGCGTCGCGCGGATCCTGCGGGAAGCCGCGCCCGACGCGACGGCCTTGCCGGTGTTCTTCAAAGTCGAATATTGGGATAGGATGAAGCCCGAGGTCTGGTGCGGATTCGGCGCCCCCTGGCGGGGAGCGGACGCGGCGGAGGATTTTTCCGCCTACGAGTCCGCCTTCAACAGCGGCCTCGCCGGCTTCGACGCGAGGGTCGGGCTCCGGAAGCCCGTAGCCGACCTATTCAAGGACAGGGCGTAGGGGACGCATGAGGGAACGGTACGGCGAAGCATATCCGCGCGATCTCGACGTCCTCATCCTGGGAGCGGGGCTCTCAGGCTGCCTCGCGGCGGTGGCCGCGAAGGAAGCGGGGCGCGAGGTCCTGGTCCTGAGCAAGGTCCATCCGCTCCGGAGCCACTCCTGCGCCGCGCAGGGCGGCATCAACGCCGCCCTCTACGAACCCGACACCGGCAAGCACGCCGACGACACCCTGCGCGGCTCCGACTACCTCGCGGACCGCGAGGCCGTGGAGCTCCTCTGCGCCGAGGCCCCCGCCGCCGTGCGGAGGCTCGACGCCATGGGCGCGACCTTCTCGCGCACCGAGGACGGGCGGATCGCCCAGCGGCCGTTCGGCGGCCAGGGCGCGGCCCGCACCTGCTACGCGAAGGACCGCACCGGCCTCGCCTGCCTCCAGACCGCCTACGAGCGCGCCCTCAGGGCGGGCGTGCGCTTCCTGGACGAGTGGTACGTCACGGACCTCCTCTACGACCCGGCCGAGCGACGCGCATACGGCGCCGTGGCCTTCGACATCAGGGACTCCCGCCCCGTCGCCTTCGCGTCGAGGACGGTCATCGTCGCCACGGGCGGCTACGGGCGGGCCTTCAAGCGCAACTCCAACGCGCACGCGAACACGGGCGACGCCCTCTCCCTCGCGCTCCGCAGGGGCCTCCCCCTCGAGGACATGGAGTTCGTGCAGTTCCATCCCACGGGGCTCGCCGAGTCGGGCATCCTCATCTCGGAGGCGGCCCGCGGCGAGGGAGGCTACCTCGTCAACGCCGAAGGGCGTCGCTTCATGGAGGACTACGCGCCCCTGTCCATGGAACTCGCGCCCCGCGACGTCGTGTCGCGCGCCATCGAGAAGGAGATCATCGCCGGGCGGGGCGTCGGCCCGGGGAAGGGCGCGGTCCACCTCGACCTCAGGCATCTCGGGAGCGCCCTCATAGAGGCGAGGCTGCCCGAGCTCCTCGACATCGCGCTCTGCTTCCAGGCGGAGGACATGGCCCGCGTCCCCGTCCGGGTGGCTCCGACCGCGCACTACTCCATGGGCGGCATCCCCGTCGATCTCCGCTGCCGAGCGCGTACGGGAGTCGCGGGCGTCGCGACGGGGCTCTTCGCCGCGGGCGAATGCGCCTGCGTGAGCGTCCACGGCGCCAATAGGCTGGGCGGTAACTCCCTCCTCGAGGCCCTCGTCTTCGGCGAGCGCGCGGGCAGGGCGGCCGCGGAGGACTCGGCGGGCATCGGGCCCAGGAAGGCTCTACCCGAGGACCTCCGTCAGACGCTCGAGGAGCTCTCCTCGCTCCGCGGGGACGGAACCGAGAGCCTCGCCGCCCTGCGGACGGAGCTCCAGGAGAGCATGTCGAGGAACGTCGGGATATTCCGCGACGAGGCCGGCCTCGCCGAGGAGACGCGTATCCTCGAGCGCCTCGGCGAGAGGCTGAAGCGCGTGAAGCTCCGCGACGCGTCGACCTGCTTCAACACCGAGATGCGCGAGATCCTCGAGCTCGGGCACATGATCGATTATTCCAAGGCGATCGCGGCGGCGGCGATCGCGCGGAAGGAGAGCCGCGGCGCGCACTTCAGGACGGACTACCCCGAGCGGAACGACGAGGGACCGGCGATGCACAGCCTCGCGTTCGCGCGCGGCCCCTCCGTCATCGTGGAGCGGCTTCAGGCGGGCTCGGACGTTCCGGCGCCGGGAACGCGGGACTAGGGGCGGGGGCATGGAAGCGAGCGAGAAGAAAGCGACGCGATTCACGATGACCTTCCGCGTGTTCCGCTATGATCCCGACCGGGACAGCCTCCCGCGCCGCGAGGACTTCTCCGTGGAATGCGGCGAGGACGACCAGCTCCTCGACGTCCTCGTGAGGATCAAGGAGACGCTCGACCCCTCCCTCGCCTTCCGCTCCTCCTGCAGGCACGGCATCTGCGGGTCCTGCGCGATACGCGCGGGGAACAAGCCCGTCCTCGCCTGCAAGACGCCCGTGCGCGAGCTCAGGGATCGTTTCGGCGACGTCGTCCCCGTGGATCCCCTGGACCGCGCCAAGGCCGTCCGCGACCTCGTCGTGGACAGGGACGATTACTGGGCCAAATACCATGCCGTCCGGCCCTTCGCGGAGACCCTGCGCCACAAAGGCGGCGATACTCCGCTCCGCCCCTCGGCCATCGCGCGCATCGCGGACGCCGACACTTGCATCAACTGCTCCATCTGCTATTTCAGCTGCCCCGTCGTGAGGATCGAGCCTCCCTACCTCGGCCCCTCGGCCTTCGCGCGGGCCTACCGCTTCGAGGCGGATCCCCGGGACCATTCCTCCGCGCGGCTCCGCATCGTGAACCGGGCCGTCGCGGGCGTCTGGGACTGCGTGAAGTGCCTCCAGTGCTCGGAGGCCTGCCCCAAGGGCGTGGATCCCTTCCGCAAGATCACCGCCCTCCACGAGCTCGGCGCCAAGGCGGGGGCCGTCAGGGACGGCGTCCGCCTCCGGCACGCGAAGGGCTTCAGCATCGCGATGCGCCAGGTGGGCTTCATCAACGAGATCGTGCTCGCCCTGTATACGATGGGCCTCAGGATGATCCGCCTCGCGCCCCGCGGCGTCCTCATGTTCTTCCGGCGCAAGCTCCACCTGAATCCCTTCTGGCCGCGTTCCATGAGGCTCGAGGAGATCAAGAAGCTCTGGCGGAGGAAGCGGCCATGACCTACGCGCTCTACACGGGCTGCACGCCCAAAGTCGCCGAGCCCGAGCTCCTCATGTCGGCCATGGCGGTCGCCGGGGCCCTCGGCTGGAACCTCGTCGAGAAACGGGAGTTCACCTGCTGCGGCGGCTCCCACCTCCAGGACTACGACGACGGGATGGCCCTCCTCGCGAACGCGCGGAACCTCGCGTACGCCGACGAGGAGGGCATGGACCTCGTCACCCTCTGCAACACCTGCCAGTTCGTGCTCGCCGACTACCGCTCGCGTCTCCTCGCGGACGGTGAGCTGAGGGACAGGACGAACGAGCGCCTCGCGCCGCTCAAGATCCGCTTCACGGGGAAAAGCAGGCCCCGTCACTACCTCTACGTCCTCATCGAGGAGCTCGGCTACGAGGGGATCGCGGCCCGCGTGAAAAATCCGCTCCGCGGGCTCAAGGTCGCTTCTTTTTACGGTTGCCACAACATCCGTCCCTCGGCGATCCAGGCCGAGGCCAACGGGGGCGAGGATCCCTGGAAGCCGCGCTCGCTCGACAAGCTCGTCGCCGCCTTAGGCGGCGAGCCCGTCTCCTTCACGGACACGAACGGCTGCTGCGGCTTCCACACGAGCCTCGCCAACGCCAAGGTATCGGGGGCTCTGAGCGGGGCCATCCTCTCCCAGGCCCACGAGGCGGGCGCCGAAGCCCTCATCACGCCCTGCCCCCTCTGCCACACCAACCTCGACGCCGCGCAGTACGAGGCCAAGGCCGCCATCGGCATGGGGATCGGATTCCCCCTTCCCCGCTTCATCGAGGGCTTCCGCCTCACCCCGGGCTTCCTCAAGCGGGGATTCTCGCTCCCGGTCCTCCACTTCGAACAGCTCATCGGCATCGCGTGGGGCATCGATCCGCGGAAACTCGGGCTCGGGCGCAACATCGTGCCGGCTCGGTCGAATCCCCGCCTGCGGCAGCTCCTCGAGGAGAACGCGAGGGAACGGAAGGCCGCGAAGCGCGGAGCGCGAAGGCGATGAGGCCGGCCGGGCTCGATTCCCTGAAGCCGATCGGATTCCTCAAAACCGCCCTCTCTCTCCTCGGGAAGCCGCGCTCCTGCTGGAAGGCCATTCGTCCCAAGACCCTCCTCGCGGGAGCTTCGCCCGTCATCATCGGGATATCCCTCGCCATCTTCCCTGGAACGATCGATCCGGCGGCCGCCTCCGCGACCGGCATCGCGGAAGCGGCCGCATGGCCCTCCCTCCTCCTCGCCCTCGCGATCCTCCTCTGCACGCTCGCGCTCCAGGCCGGGGCCAACGTCGCGAACGACTACGCCGACTACGTCCTCGGGCGCGATACCGCGGAGCGCCTCGGACCGAAGCGCATGGCGAGCTCCGGCGAGCTCGAGCCGGGGCAGGTCCTCGTACTCGCCCTCGTCGCCTTCGGCGCCGCCATCATCATCGGAACCTACCTCGTCTCCGTGGCGCGCCTCCCCGTCCTCTTGATCGGCTGCGCCTCCATCGCCGCCGCCGCGGGTTATTCGCTCCTCTCGACGCCCAGGGCCCCCCTCGGCGGCGGAGAGCTCGCGGCCTTCGCCTTCTTCGGGCCGGTGGCGACCGCGGGAACCTATTACATCCTCAAGGGCGCGTTCAGCCCGGCCGCCCTCCTCTGCGGGATCGCCCCGGGGCTGCACTCGCTATCGTTGATCACGGTTAATAATTATCGCGACATCGAGGAGGATCGGAAGAGCGGCAAACGGACCCTCGTCACCCGCTTCGGCCCGCCGGCGGCCAGGATCCTCTACGCGGGGATGATCGTCGCGCCCATGACCGGTCCCATCGTCCTCTCCGCCTCCCTGCCCTTCAGCGCCGCCTTCGCCCTGCCCCTCGCCGCGCTCGCGCCGAGCCTCCTCCTCTACCTGCGCCTTTTCCGCGGAACGCCCGGGCGATGGATGAACAAGCTTCTCTTCGGCACCTCGCTCGCCATGTTCGCTCACGCCCTCATCTTCGCGCTCTCCATCCTCATAGCGCGCGTCCAGCGCTGATCGTCCGCGATAAAGCGTCAAGTCCTCCCGCGCTTCGCATCGATTCCGAACTGAACGGTTGACAAACGTCCCGTTTGGCTACAGCCTGCATGAAGCGGACGGCTTTAGAGATCCGCGGCGCAGGAGGGAATGGGCATGGACATGAAGGCGATCTGGCACGGCGGCGATTACAATCCTGATCAATGGCTCGACCGTCCCGATATCATCGACGAGGACTTCAGGCTCTTCAAGCTCGCGGGCGTGAACGCGGTCTCCATCGGCATCTTCTCGTGGACGGCGCTCGAGCCCGATGACGGGAAGTACGAGTTCGGCTGGCTCGACGCGATCATGGACCGCCTCGCGAAGGCCGGCATGAACGCCGTGCTCGCCACGCCCACGGGAGCCAAGCCCGCCTGGATGAGCGCGAAGTACCCGGAGATCCTCCGCTGCCAGGCCAACCGCGTCCGCGACCTCCACGGGAACCGGCATAACCACTGCTACACCTCGCCCGCGTACAGGCGGAAGGCGGCGGAGATGAATACCCGGCTCGCGGAGCGCTACGGGAAGCACCCCGCGCTCGCGCTCTGGCACGTCTCCAACGAGTACGGCGGCGAATGCCACTGCCCCCTCTGCCAAGACGCCTTCCGCTCATGGCTCAAGGAGCGCTACGGCGGCCTCGACACGCTCAACGCGGCATGGTGGACCGCGTTCTGGAGCCACCGCTACACGGACTGGTCGCAGATCGAGAGCCCCGCTCCGCAGGGCGAAGGCTCCGTGCACGGCCTCATGCTCGACTGGAAGCGCTTCGTGAGCCATCAATCGCTCGACTTCTTCAAGGCCGAGTCCGCGCCCCTCAGGAAAATCACGCCTCATGTCCCCGTTACCGTGAACATGATGGGCACGTACCCCGTCCTCGACTACTGGAAGTGGGCGCCGCACGTGGACGTCGTGAGCTGGGACTCCTACCCGCGCTGGCACAACCCGGACCAGGACGACGCGGCCGAGGCGGCGAAGACGGCATTCGCCCACGACATCATGCGGAGCCTCAAGGGCAAGAGCTGGATCCTCATGGAGAGCACGCCCAGCCAGGTGAACTGGCAGCCCGTGAACCGCCTCAAGAAACCGGGAATGCACCGCCTCTCCTCGCTCCAGGCCCTCGCCCACGGCTCCGACAGCGTCATGTATTTCCAATGGCGGATGGGCCGCGGCGCCGCGGAAAAATTCCACGGCGCCGTGGTAGGGCACGCGAATACGGAAAACGCGCGCGTCTTCAAGGAAGTCGCCGCCCTGGGCGAGGAGCTCAAGGGGCTCTCGGGCATCGTGGGCGCCGAGACCCGCGCGAAGGCCGCGGTGATCTACGACTGGGAGAACCGCTGGGCCATCGACGAGTTCTGCGGCTTCTCACGGCCGGGCAGGGACTACGAGCGCGTGGCGTCCGAGTTCCACGCGGCCCTCTGGAAGCGCTCCATCCCCTGCGACGTCCCGAACGCGGACCAGGATCTCTCGCGCTACGCCCTCGTGGCCGCCCCCTGGCTCTACATGGTGAGGAAGGGCGTCGCCGAGCGCCTGACGTCCTTCGTCGAAGCCGGCGGAATCCTCGTCCTCACGCACTTCTCCGGCATGGTGAATGAAAGCGACCTCTGCTTCCAAGGAGGATTCCCCGGCCCGCTGCGGAAGATGGCGGGGATCTGGGCGGAGGAGACGGACAGCCTCTGGGAGGGGCAGTCCAACCGCATCCTGCCCGCGAAGGGTAACCGTCTCGGACTCTCAGGCGAATACCGGATCGACACCTTCTGCGAGCTCATCCACGCCGAGAGCGCCGAGGTCCTCGCGACCTACGGCGACGACTGGTACGCCGGCAGGCCCGTCCTCACGAGGAACGCCTTCGGGAAGGGCGCGGTCTACTACCTCGCTGCCCGCGCGGAGAAACGCTTCGTGGACGATTTCATGGCCGCGCTCGCGAAGGAAGCGAAGCTCGAGTCCGCCTGGCCGGAGCCACTCCCCTACGGCGTCAACGCGCAGGCGCGGCACAAGGGCGGGGAGACTTATACCTTCCTCATGAATTTCACCGAGAAGGAAGCCGCGGGATTACCCGCCTTCGGGTGCAGGATCGTCGAAGGCTGACATGGTGACAAGGCCCGTGCGAATACACGGGCCGTTATGCCTTCACCGATCCGAGGAGCCCCGCCACGAACTGCTTCTGCATGGCCAGGAAGATTGCGAGCACGGGCAGGATGGACACGCAGACGATGACCATGAGGCCGCCGTACTCTATGGTGTAGGCCCGCATCATCGACGACATGGCGATGGGAAGGGTCTTCTTTGCTTCCGTGAGGATGGTCATGAGCGGCCAGAGGTAGTTGTTCCACTGTCCGATGAACATGTAGATCCCCGCGGACGCGAAGCTCGCCTTCATGGAGGGGATGACGATGCTCACGAAGATGCGAAACTCGCCCGCCCCGTCCACGCGCGCGGCTTCGATGATCTCCGTCGGGAACATCCTGAAATTCTGCCTCAGGAAGAAGATGATGAACACGCTCATCATCGACGGCAGGATTATGGCGAGGTGGCTGTCCAGGAGACCGAAGAACGAGATGAGCTTGAAGAGCGGGATGACGATGGCGATCTGCGGAATGATGAGTGTGAGGAGGAGGATCGCGAAAATCCACTCGCGCTCCTTGGAGCGGTATTTTTCGAAGCCGAAGGCGGCCATGGCGTTGACCGCCACGCCGCCTACGACCGTGAACGCCGCGATCTTCATCGAATTGAGGAAGAAGAGCGGAAGGTCGTAGTTCTTCGTGGCCTTGGCGAGGTTGACCGCGAATTCCCTTCCCGGCACGACGATGCCCCGCACCACGTCGTTCGGGTTGAGCGTCGTGCCCACGAGCATCCAGAAGAAGGGGAAGAGGCTCGCGAGGGCGCCCGCTCCGAGGAGGAGGTACAGGAGCCCGGTGAAGGGAGTGGCCTTCCGCACGACCGGCATCAGTCCCTCCTTCCCAGGAACTTGATCTGGATGAAGGCGAGGATCCCCGAGATGAGGACGATGACGTATGACAGCGCCGCCGAGTAGCCGAAGTCGGAATTGAACACGAAGGCCTGCCTGTAGATGTAGAGGGCCGCGGTCATGGTTGCGTTCGACGGGCCGCCCTCCCAGGTCAGGATGTTCGGCTCGTCGAAGAGCTGCATCGTCCCGTTCGTCGACGTGACGAGCGAGAAAAGGATGACGGGCGTCAGGAGCGGAAGCGTGATCATGAAGAATTTCCTCGCCCTCCCCGCCCCGTCGATCTCCGCCGCCTCGAAGATGTCCCTGTCGATGTTCTGCAGGCCCACGAGGAAGAAGACCATGTTGTAGCCCGTCCATCTCCACGTGAGTGCGATGATGATCGTCACTTTTGCCCAGGCCGGATCGATGAGCCATCCGATGGGCTCCTTCGCTAATCCCGCCTGCATGAGGATGTTGTTGAGGAGGCCGTTCGTCTGGAGGAGGATGCGGAAGAGGACCGAGTAGGCCACCAGGGAAGTCACGCAGGGCAGGAAGTACACCGTCCTGAGCGCGCCGCGGAAGCGCCTCACGCCCTGATCCAGGATCACCGCGAGGACGAGGGCGAGGAAGATCATGATCGGGACCTGGACGGCCATGAAGAGGAAGTTATGCCCGAGCGCCGACCAGAAAATGCCATCCTTCGCCATCCGCGCGAAATTGCCGAGCCCGACGAAGGTGTTGTTGAATCCCTTCCATTTCCTCGTCACGAGGACGAGGGAGGAGAGGATGGGGTACAGCATGAAGACGCAGTACAGGGCCACGGCCGGAAGCACGTAGAGCCATCCTGCGCGGTCCAGGTACTTCGCGAAGTTAGCCTTGGTCCTCATCGCGCTCCTCTCAAGCCGATCGGCGTCGCGCGGGCCGTCCGGAGGGGGAGGTCTTCCCTCCGGACGGCCGCGTACCGCCCTATCTGGCGCGGGCCGCCGCCGCGCGCGGCCCGTGTCGACCGATTATTGGCCGGACGTTTCCTTGTATTCCTTCTCGGCTCCGGCGAGGACGTCCTCGACGGTCTTGAGCTCGCCGCGGAACATGAGGAGAGTGTTATTATTGAGCGCCGTCCGCATCGTGCTGTAGTTGGGCGTGTACATGAGGACCGGCACCTTCTCCATCCAGGCGGAGAAATCCGCGTAGACCGCCTGGCTCTTGTAGAAGAACTCGTCCGGGGCCGTGTAGTTGGAGCCCGACCTGCTGGGCAGGAAGGTCCCCATCGCTCCCGCGCCCTTGAGGATCTTGTCGTAGAACTCGAGCGCGGCCGGATCGGAGGACGCCCAGGTCTTCTTGAGGAAATCTATGGCCGCGGCCTTGTTCTTGGCCTTGGCGAAGACGTACCAGCTCGAGCCGCCGTTGTTGCTCGCGTTCTGCGCCCCGGCGACGCCCTCGAGGAGGGGCGTGGGCGCGACCATCCACTTCCCGGCGTTCTCGGGTTTTGACTTCACCGTGCCCACCATCCAGATGGCGTTCATGAAGCCCGCCGCGTCCCCGCCGTTGAGGGCGGCGATCCAGTTGTTCCATCCCTCGGTCTGGTAGAGGATCCCCTTATCGTTCATCTCCTTGAGGAGCGCGAGGGAGGCCTTCACGGCGTCGGACCTGAGGTTGAGGGAACCGTCCTGATTGAAGAACTGCGTCCCCGTGGACTGCACCATGATCCTGAGGAAATCGAAGCTCGTGTTGTCGTAGGAGATGAGGGCCTTCCCTGTCTTGGCCTTGACGGCGACGCCGAGCGCGATGACTTCCTTCCAGGTCATGGGCTTCAGGTAGTCGTCCGAGTTCAGGCCGGCCGCCGCGATCATGTCGGTGCGGAGCCAGAGACCGGTCGAGCCGGTATCGAAGGGTATGCCGTAGACCTTGGAGCCTTCCGTCATGGGGCCTACCTTGTAGGCGGCGAATTTGGAGTAGTCGACGCCCGCGGCCTTGAGGTCGACGAAGGCGCCCGGGTAATTCTGGATGAACTTCTCGATGATGAAGTCCTGGAAGAGCGCGATGTCCGGGAGCCCGGCGCCTCCGGCCTGGAGCCCGGCCTCGATCTTCCCCTCGATGTTTTCGGGGATGTCGACGACCTCGATGACGGTCTTTGGATTCTTGGCCGAATAGACCGCGGCGGCCTCCTTCATGGAATAGCCGTTGAAGTTCGGGTCCCAGCACCAGACCGTGACCGTCTTGGATTTGGCGGCTCCGGAGCAGCCCGCAAGGCAGAGCGCGATGGAGATAACCAGCAGGATCATCGAAGCTTTCTTCATGTCCGTCCTCCTTCGGTGGACGCCCGGCGGCGGGCGCGGTCATTGCCGTACCGTCGATCCCGCGCCCGCCGCTGCCGTCGATGACGGCTCGGCCGCGCGATCCCGGGTCATGGCGCGCATTCTGGACCGGCCGGCGTCACGGGGCAAGAGACAAGAATCACCGTTTCTCGCCGGCCGACCGGGACAAAAGTCCCGCAGGCCCCTCACCCGCTGTACCGGATCTTGTTGGCGAGCTGGATGATCTGGAAGCGATCGTCGACGCCCAGCTTCGAGTAGATGGCGCTGACGTGGTTCCTCACGGTATGCTCCGCGAGCCCGAGGCTTTCCGCGATCTGGGCGTTGTCGTATCCGGTCGCGATGAGGGTGAAGATCTCGCGCTCGCGCCGCGTGAGGCTTTCGTACCATTCCATCCGCTCCGCGAGCCGGCTCACCGGAACGGGGGCCTCCGCGTGGAAGCTCTGCATGAGCTTGGCGACGATCTGCGGGGAGATCTGCACCGCTCCCGAATCCAGGGCCCTGATGCTCGCGATGAGCTCCGTGGGCGAGATGTCCTTGAGGAGATAGCCCGACGCGCCGAAGCCGAGGGCCTTGCGCACGTATTCGTCCTCGTCGTAGGTGGAGAGGATGATGATCTTGATCCCGGGCCGCGCCTCCATGATTCGGCGCGTCGCCTCCACGCCGTCCATCACGGGCATGTGGACGTCCATGAGGACGATATCGGGCTCGAGCTCCTCCGCGCGCGCGAGGGCCTCCGCGCCGTTCTTGGCCGTGCCCACCACGTCGATGTCCTCCGCGTAGTTGCGAAGGAAGGTCGAGAGGCTCTCCAGGAAAAGGCTCTGGTCGTCGGCGATCAGGACGCGGATCATCTTCATGGCCGCATTATATCCCGGACGCGGTCCGCGCCGCGCGCTCGATCGTCCCCTCGGCGCTCGCCCGGCCGTCGCGCTCGGAGCCTTCATCGCGGGAGAGCGGCACGCGCACCCTGACGGCGAAACCGCCCTCCGCTACCGCGCCGGCGCTCACGCGTCCGCCCTGCCCGCCGATCCGTTCCTCCATTCCCCTGAGCCCGATGCCCTTCACCACCTCGGTCGCGCCTTTTCCGTTGTCGCTGATGACGAGGAGGACGTCCTCTCCGTCCACCTGGAAATCCACCCTCACGCGCGTCGCCTTCCCGTGGCGGATGGCGTTCGTCAGGGCCTCCTGCACCGTCCGGTAGAGGGCCATGCTCAGCGCCCTCGGAAGGGACTGGGGGAGCTCGCCCAGGCTCAGCTCCACCTCGATCCCGGCGATCTTCCGGAAGATGGACACGACCTTGTAGATGGCCCGATGGGCGTTCGCGCGCTCGGGCTTCTCGTCGCGGAGCCGTCGCAGGGCCGTCCTCGTCTCCCGGAGCCCCTCCTGCGCCTGCCTCCTCGCGGTGATGAGCACGTCCGAGAGCGCCGCTTGCTCGTCGCGGGGGATGCTCCCCGCGGCGTCCATGAGGGCGATGATGTTGGTGAAGATGTAGCCCGATATGTCGTGGATCTCCCGGCTGATGCGGTTCCTCTCCCGTTCCGACGATTCCTCGTCGACCGTGCGCGCGTACCCCTGGAGATTGAGATTGAGCTCCGCGAGGGCGTCCATGGTCGCTTCCTGGAGACGGAGGCTTTCCCGCGACTCCTCGGCCCGTTCGAGGAGCCGCTTGATCCACGCGGACGCGAAGGCCGCCGAGGCCATGACAGCGGCGAGCGCGGCGAGCTCGTCGGCTTGCGGGTGGATCGCGCCTTCCGCGATTCCGCTCGTCCCGAAGAAGCGCGGCCACGCCTGGGCGGCGACGAACGCGGCGAGCTGGCCGCCCGCCATGGCGATGCCCCGCGGCCGCGGAAGGAGGAAGGCGGTCTCCGCCATCATCCCCGCGCCCAGGGCGAGCTTGGCGCTCATGGTTCCGCCGATGGAGTAGCCGAGGACGACGAGGACGTAGCACCGCAACGCGAGCGCGAGGTAGAGCGGGAGGCCCGGCCTGAAGAAGAGGAGCGCCAGGCTCAGGAATACCGAGCACCCGATGCAGCCGAAGTACGTCTCCGCGAAGTACGCCTTGGGCTCGAGCCCCTCGGAGACGCCGGGGAAGAACAGGATCGCCATGATATATGAAATCGCGAGCGCCGCGGCGTGGAAGGCCCTGGCCTGGAACGGGTTCTTCGAGAATGCCGAAGTCTCGCGACGATCTCTCACGCCGCGATGATACTACCCGTCCCGAGGGGTGTAAAGCGAAACACGCGCGTCCCGCGCGATATCCATCTACGGCGCGACGAGAAAACGACGGTCTTCGCGCGGATCCTCAGTTGAACCACGTCGCCGCGGCCTTGGTCCTCTTGAACATTTCGATGCATGAAGCCCTTACGTCGGCCTTCGTATCAATGAAACCCCAATAAGTGAGTATCCTGCTCGCGCTCTCCCTTTTGAGGGTCTGAGAGAAGGTGAAATCGGCCACAAGCACTTTCCCCCGTTCATAAGGCAGGAGGAGGTTCAAGCCCTGCTTGAAGGAATCGCCGGTAGCCTTATCGGCCGATACGTTGCTGCTGATCCCGGTCAAGCGAATTCCCTTCTCTCGGACGAGCAGGACCAGGAAATCCATATCGTTCTTCTTGACTTCGAGCGGCTTCCTGCCGTCGCTGACCGCGAGATAATAGTTCCGGGCGCTCGAAATCTTTTCCGGGTTCACGATCACGGTCGGTACCAGGACGAGGCAATCGTCGGAAGTCATTCGCTCATAGGACGGGGCGGTCGCGCACGACGCGACGAGAAGGGAGAGGACGAGGATCGCCGACCGGCGCATCGCGCGCATCGCATTCATCATCATTTCAGGTAATCCTTCCTATCAGCCTTGTACGACCTATCGCAATACAACGCGAAGAGCTCCGATATCAGGGCGCCGGAGATCAGCCCCACCCCCAATGACGCGATCATATCGCTCGTCGACTTCATCGCCCGGTAATCCGAATACGTGTCGGAGCGCGGTATCAGGAAATCATCAGAACCGAGGATCAAGCCCGCGCCCACGGCGATCACGCCCGCGGCTCCGAACCCGACGCCCGTCCACATGCTCCTTTTCCGGAGCGTCTCGTATCCTACGGCCTTCCGCCACGTCATGAACGCGGTCCCGTCCTCGAGAACCGTTATTCGCGTGGAAGGCATAGGCCTGAAGCCGTCCTGCCAGACCGCGACTTGATGGGTTCCGACGGTCAACTCGAGAATCCCGTTTCTCGGCGGAGGATACTCGATGCCGTCGACGCGGACCGTGGCTTCCTCGGTAAGGCCGCGGATATCGAGGGTCGCGCGCTTCATGTGGCCGGCAAGATCGACTTCCACGTCCCGATCCGTTACGGCCACGGGAACGAGGACTCCGTCCAGTCCTTCCGCTCCCGAAATCCCGAGCTGGTACTCGCCCGGCGACAGGAATACGGTTTCATCGCCGGCGTACGACCATTTCATCTCGCCAGAGGAGAAAACCAACTCGGCTTCATCGATGGCTACAGGCGACTTGATCCGTACCTCGAAAGCCGCCTCGCCATCCTTGAATACGTTCGCATCCGCTCCGCGCTCGACGCGCAGGTCGCTCTCCGGGAACGAATACCCCTTCAGCGTCAATTTCAAGCGGTACTCGTCCTGAGGCAGATTCGTCTCGATCGGCGCGATGCCGAGCGACCGCCTGTCGAGGAATACCTCGGCGCCGGGCGGATCGGAGGCGATCCGGATCATAGAAAGGACTTTCGTCAGGGGAGGCTCGAAGGTCACCGGGCCCTTGAGCGATGGTACGACTCTCAGCGAGTACGCGCTCCGTTGGTCTTCCTTCACCAATTCCAGGTCGTTGAGGGCTTGGCCGAGCATCAACGCCTGAGGACCCATTCCCAGGACCTTGCCGTTCAGGCTGACCTCGACGTCCTCAGGCACCGATAGCAGTACCGAGGCCGGGCATTCGAGCTCGCCCGCGGCGTTTTTCGCCAAACCGAGTTCGCTCTCCTCGTTAATCGCGGCCAAGCGGCCGTTCCAGACGGAGATGGAGCGGAAGCCCTTGGATTCGAGGAATTCCCGCAATTTTTTCGCGCTTATGGCGTAGAAGAGGCTGTTCGCCTGCGGAGAATCGACGCTCCCCGTGTTGACGCCGAGTACGAGTCCCCGGGAATCGACGAGGGGACCGCCCGAATTGCCGCGGCTGATCGCCGCGGAATGCTGGATATCCAGGGGCTCGGAACCCCGGTACGCGGAAATCACGCCGCGGTTCATCGTGACGACTCGTTCCTTGAACATCGCGTCCATGGCGTCGCCGAGAGGATATCCGAAACTGTACACGTCGGCGCCCACGAGCTGCTGCCCCTCACTCTCGGCGGGCGCGATCCTCAACGGGACGCTGATGAATCCGGGAATCTCCGCAAGCGCGAGGTCTTGCTCCTTGCCCTCGCCGATCGCCAGGACGCGCGCCGCGCCGAGCTCCATCCGCCCGGAGATGACCATGAGCCGGTACGGGTTCCCGTCAAAAAGCTTTTTGAGGTCCGCCTTAAGCCTCGATCGCTCCTCGGACGTGAACTTCCCCGTCATCTCGTCAATTTTCTTTCCGATGATGTAAATCGCCTGGCGCCTCAGGTCGTCTTCGCTCACGATCTCGACGACGTGACGGTTGCTTATGATGCGGCCTTCGTCGTCGATGAAGAACCCGCTTCCCGTCGATAACGGGAAATACCTGGAAAGCAGGGGGGCGCCGGTCGCATCCTCGTAACGTTTCCAGAGCGCGGCCTGAGCGGACTTCGCGGGATCCACCAGGAGCTCATGGCGAAGGTATACGACGCTCCCGGACATCTTCCCGTAAAGCGTCCGCCCGTCCTGAGCGCTGGCCGAGCCGGCTAGCGCGGCTAAAAGGATAATAATGGAAAAACGCGCCCTCATCATACCGTTGCCTTCTCTCCTCGTACCGTTGAATCGTCAATGCCGGATCGATCGCCTCCCGTCCGGACGGATATCCCCGCCCGGGAGGTCAATAGACGACGAGCCGCCAGCTATTTGGATTTCCCGCGGATTGAACCAATACGTACAGTTCGGTGCCCGCGCTGTTCCAGAAGCAATACTTTCCTTGATCTTGATAAAACGCGCCGCCGCTCGAGAATCCCGGCAGAATGATTTTGGCTTTCAGCGTGAAATCAGAGTCACCGATCAGGAAAACCACGTTTCTATAGTAATTCTGCAGATAATTGATGCTGGAAATGGCCGCGATCATCCCGGTCGCGCCCCCGGCGGCGGCGAGACTATTATGATCGGCCCATTCGAGGCAGTTCCCTCCGACGATAGATCGGATATTGCCGAGCAACGCCAAATCAGTCGCGGAATTCTGAGTTATCGACCGTATGTCCGAGTTCGATCCGATCATCGCGTTTCCGGAATCGAAAAACCAGAATCGGTCCGCGCCCGTATCGGATTTGCTATACACGGGCAAATAGGCGGGCGCGGGGCTGGAAACATCGACGCGATACATCTGAGATGACGACACCTTTCTCTGGGAAAGGTAGATCGAGGTCCCGGCTTTATGGATCCTCATGAACGGATCCGCATAGAACAAGTTGGACTTTATCACGTTGGTCCCGTCGTTCGTGTTCATCTGCCGCATGTTTATCCATTGATTTTCTTTATCCACGCAGTAAGCGTACCCTGCTTGATCGAGAGCGACGATCGCGATCGCCCCGTTGCGGTTGTGGGTAATATTGGCAAGCGGCCAATCATGCGTTACGGCGGGATATCCTCCGCTCAAATCGACGGTACCCACGAAGTCGTCATATCCAACGGCGGCTTTCAATCCGTCCGGCGCGAGCCCGAGGCTCAGCGGCGGACGCGGCAGGTTCGCCACGGACGAGACGCCGCTCGCGGGATCGATCACGGTGATCCTATCGCTGGAAGCGCCGATCGCGACGATGCGGTCCAGGGAACGGCTATAATCCGCGAACACCGCGTTGCCCAGATCCACGTCGAACGACCTTTTCACCGAGGAAGGCGTGGATTGGACGGTCACGGAGCAGGTGTCCACGATGCTGTTGTTCGAGACGGATACGGCCCGGATAGTCGTGGTTCCCGGGAACAGAGCGGAAACCACGCCCTGGCCGGAAACGGTGGCGATATCCGAGTTCTCGGAATGCCACGCTATGGTTTTGTTCGACGCATTCTCGGGAAGGACCGCGGCGGTCAGCGTCGCTGTGGACGGTCCCGCGGCGGGGTTCACGTCCAAGGATAGGCTTTGGGGGATGGAAACGCCGGCGACCGTGCCCACCGGATTGACGATCACGTCGCACATCGCTTCTCGTCGGCCGTAGACGGTTTTCGCGATTATCGTCACGTAGCCGAGGCTCGATGGCGTCACGAGGCCGTCCTGATCCACGGTAGCGATGGAGGGGTCGGACGACCTCCATTCGATTTCATCGTACTCGCCTGATCCGCCGATGATCGTCGCGGTCAGCTGGATGGTTATATCCATATTGGTCAAAAGCCTAACCGAGGAAAGGGCGATACCATCGGGGTAGCCCTTCTCGGACTCGAACGAGGCCCTGTCGAGGAGCGGCGAACAGCCATGGAAGATCCAAGCGAGGGAGAGCATCAGGATAAAGCCTGGCGGCGATGATTTCCTAAAAACGGATCCCACTCGATTCCCTCGCTCCCGCCATCGCGCGTTGACGCCGATGGCGAAAATAGTATTACATTATTTTCTGCATTATAAGCCATTATCACGGCATTGCATAGGGGATATTGGCTTGACGCTCAGGTCGAGAGAATGGCGACGGGAGTTCGGCGACCTCGACGCGCTCGCTCCTACCGCGCGTCCCGCGCGATATCCATCGACGCGACGGTTTCGGCGAATGATCCGGCTTCGGGATTGTCCGGAGAAACCTCGCGGATGACGGGCTCGCCGTCGCGCACGTTCACCGAGAGGGCGTTATCGGACCAGAGGACCGATTCGACGGCGTCGAGCCTGACGTAGCGGCGCCGTTTCCCTTTCTTGCCCGCGAAGCGCTTCGCCGGCTCGCGCCTTTCGAATTCCTCGAGGAGTATGATCTCGCGATCGGTGACCACGAGGAGGAACGCCGGCATATCGAGCCCGCGTCGCGCGACTCCGGGCTGGAAGAAGTGCGCGACGATTGCGGCCTCGTCGGGGATTGAGTCGACGGCCATGCTGTAGAGCGCGTACGCGGCGTTCTTGATGTACGAGAACCTCGCTTTCTTTTCCGCGGTCTCCCGCGGGGAGGCCCGGAGCCCGCCCGCGGAGAAGGCCCCCGCCCGCATCCGCGCGACGAGAGGCTCGAAAAGCTCCGCGTTCGCGGAGTTGAAGGCGAGCGAAATGATGTTCCCCTCGGCGGCCGCTTCGATCCTCGAGTCGAGGAGAATATCCTCATGGACGATGGTGGATATGGATGCTAAAGGGATGTCGATCCTCGAGATCCCCTCCTCGGACGCCTCCATAACGGCGATGCCGCGCTCGGTGAGCATGGTCACGCGCTCGCCCCGCCCTTTCTCCGCTGGGCTGAGAACGGCGTAGGGGAAGCCGTTCGCCTCCTCTCCGAGCGATGGCCTGAATCGCTCCGGTATTCCCTCGGGATCGCTCACGGGCCAGGACCAGGTTTCCTGCGATTCCCGTACGGGAGCCGCGGCGTCGCCCGTGACGAAGGGGAAGAGCGGAGGGCCGTCCTCGGGGACGTCGTCGAATCGTGGAGAATCGATGAAACGCGGAGAGGCTTCGACGGGAGCGGTCCCGCTCGCGGCGGAGAGAGGGATCATGGCGCCGCGGGCCATGAGGAGCGCCTCGGCCGCGTCGCGCGGACGGTCTTCGGGATTCCTCGCGGTGAAGGAGCGGATGAGGCCGCGCATGCCGGGTCCGACGTCGACGGCGCCTTCCCAGTCCAGCTCGAGTCCGTTCCCCATGAGGCTCCCGGGGTCGCGCCCCGAGAGGAGCGCGACGGCCAGGACCCCGAGCGAATAGATGTCCGTCTGCTTGAAGGCCATGCCCGCGAACTGCTCCGGGGCCATGTAGCCGTAGGTGCCCGCGATGGTGTTTCCCTGGAGGGCGCTCCTCGCCATGTCGGATACCACGTCGAAATCGATGAGATGGATGCCGCCGTCGGAGGACCGCATGAGGTTGGAGGGCTTGATGTCGCGGTGGAAGACGGGAGGGTTGTTGGATTGCAGGTAATCGAGGATTTCGAGCGCGCCTATGACGATCTCGAGGACGTCCCCCTCGGAGTACCGGCGCCCCCTCGATTCCTCCTTCAGCGTGACCCCGTCGACGCGCTCGATCACGAGGTAGTGGATGACGTGACGCCGCGCGTCGATCCTGAAACGGTCCAGGTAGGCGGGTATCCCGGGATGATTGAGGCTCCGGAGGACGTCCACCTGCCGCTGGAAAAGCTCTTCCTCCTTCCAGCTTTGCACCCTATGCAGGGAGAGTTCCTTGATGATCACCTCGCGGCCCTCGGATGCGTCGCGGCCGAGGTAGGTGACGGACGCGTTGTCCCCGAGGACGCGGACGAGGCGGTACCGGCCGTTGAGCTCGAGCGGCTCGCCGCAGGCGGAACAGGCGGCACCGTCGGCCGGCTCCTCCCTGCCGCAGCCGGGGCAGAGACAGTTCATCGGTTCCTTCATCCGGTCTACCAGCCCGTCGCCTCCCTCACGGCCTCCAGCGCGTCCTCCGCCATGCGGGCGTGGGTCGCGGCGGTCGGGTGCCAGTCCTCTCCGTACGGTGAATTCTGGGGCGCGAGCTCGAGATACGCTATCCGTTCGTCGCCGCCCTCGGCGCGCTTGTCCACGACGTACTGGACGGCGGTCCTGACGCGGGTCCAAGCGCGCTTTCCCTGCGGATACCAGTCGCTCATCATCGGACCCACGGCGCAGACGATGAAGGCGTCGGGGCCGTGCAGCGCCCGGAGCCGCTCGATGAAGCCGAGGTAGGCCGCGACGTAGGCCTGGTCGAAGGCCTCGTCCGAGAGGTCCGCGCGCGCGAGCTGCGATCCGTAGTCGTTCGTCCCGAGGTTGATCACGATGAGGTCGGGCCTGTAGAGCGCGTGGTCCCATGACGCATCTGCGGGCGCGTCCGGATAGACGGAACCGTAGATGGCCGGAAGCGTTCCTGTTTCCTTTCCGTCGAGGTTCCTGAACATCCCGCGGCCGGAATAGGATACCGAGACGTAGCGGGCGCCGAGCGCCTCCGCCGTCAGGAAGCCCCATGACAGGGCCGCGTTCTCGTTCTCCGGCGTGAAATGGAATTTGTCAGGCTCGGTCGTGGAGACCATGTTCCCGTAGCCGCAGGTGATGGAGTCGCCGATGAACTCGACGCGTCGATCCTGAAGCGGAGCGGGGTCGGCGAGGTCCGCGCCCTTGTCTAGTCGGAAGCCGAGGAAGGCCGCGACGCCGCAGTTGCCCTCGGTGCGCTTCACGATCCGCACGTCGTGGATCCCGCGCTTGAGCTTCCGCGCAATTGGATGGACTTTCTCCCCGCGCGCGCTCCTGATCACGATGGGCGCGCCGCCGTCCACCGTGACCTGGAAGTAGTTGCGATCCCCCCGGTCCGAGAGGACGACGTCAAGGCTCCGGCCCGTGAACCGGGCGCGGATCTCGGTAGCGGAAAAGGCGAAAGCCGGCGCGGCGGGATCCGAGAAATCGATCCGCCCCGTGTATTGTATCCTCCCGTCGTCGGCGCGGATCGCCGCGGGGAGGGGCTTCGCTCCGGAGAGAGCGGATTCCGCTTTCGGAGCGGCGAATGCCGGCGTCGCAGCGGCTAAAATCGCGGCGACGGCGACCGCGGCGCGCAGCCCCCTCGCGTCGTGCCCGATCGCCGCGGGACGATCCCTCCTCGTCTCCTCATGGTTTCCCATCATCCTCTCTCCTTCTCGCTCGTTCAATACAGTCTTCTCAGGCATCCGCCCCGATATATCCGATAATATCGATCATTCTCTCTGAATCAATCAGTAATCGGCAATCGCCCGTCCTCGTATCCATTTTCATCAATCGATAGCTCGGGGTGCAGGAAAGAGTCGAGCGCGCAGAGCATGAACGCGGCGGCGATCGCTTTTTTCAAACACCCTCCTCGAACGCGACTCGCGCGCGTATAAGCGATGGCGATCGCGATCGTGAGAAAGCCGCGTTTCTTCTCAGCATGGCCCACAGGCTTCCTCCTCGCCAAGTCGCTCGATCGCTCGCGCTTCAAAAAAGGGCCGCGCTCCGCCAGGCATAGCCCCGCTAGACGACTTTACCTCGCCTCGTTCCGGGAATCAACGCTTCCGCGAGCCGATAGGACGACCTTCCCCGCAAGTCCGGCCGCGCGGCGTTGACCGAAGCCGCCATCATCTTATACGATAACGGCGCGCTATAGGGCGCTCGACGGTGACGGACTTCACAGGAGCGGTCCGATGCGAAAAAAAGATGCGCCCGCGCCGGAACCCGTGAAGGCCGGCAGGCGATCCGCGAATAGAAAGACCCTCGAACGCCTCTACCTTCTCGAGGAAGAGAGGGGCGAACGCCGCGCGACCTTCTTCATCCTCGCGATCCTCATACCCTCCATCCTCGTGATCACCGCCCTCCTCGCGCTCGAGGCGAAATTCCATCTGAACGGCGTCCTCAATCTTCTCATGGCCGCCGTGGTCGGCGTCTATTATTCGATCATAGCGCTGCTCTTGAAAGCGAAAGCCTATAAGCCGTTTCTCAAGTACGTCTCGGTGAGCGTGAACATCGCGGTGCTCACGGCGGCCCTCTGCGGCTACTCCATACAGAGCGGATGGCTCCACACCATGCGCACGGCCGTCCTCACGGCGTACCTGTTCGCCATAGCGGCCTCGGGCCTCTACCAGAGCCCCGCCGTGCCCCTTTTCGCCGGAGGCCTATCCTCAGTCGCTTACTGCGCTATCGCTTCGTACGGCATCTTCGTCATCAAGACCCCTATTTCCCCGGTAGAGACCTTCCAACGCCCGGCCTATTCCTTCGACGTTCTCGTCTGGGTGCTCGCCGTTTTCATCTTCATGGCGCTCATAGTATCCTCCCTCAACAGGCGCTATCGCCTCATGCTCGAGCGATCCCTGTCCTCCGAGGCGTACAGCAAAGTCGTCAAGCGCGCGCACTCGCAGAAGACGCGCTTTTTCATCAACCTGGCGCATGAGACGAAGACGCCCCTCACCCTCATCTCGAATTACATGGGCGATATAGCCGAGAAATACGAGGATGAGCCCGGGATATCGTTAGTCCTCGAGTACGTAGACAAGCTCAAGCGGGACATGCTCAATTTCCTCGACCTCGAGAAACTGAAGAAGGGGACCGTATTCTTCGATCACGCGCGCGTCGTGGACGCCGCGCGCGCCCTCTCGGTGCATTGTTTCCTCTTCAACGACTACGCCTCCAAGAAAGGCCTCGGCTTCTCGACAAGCATCCCGGCGAAGGTCTACGTGAGGATCGATCCCGCCGCCCTCGACCGGGTATACGGCAACCTCATCGACAATGCCGTCAAATACACGGAACGCGGCGGAAGCGTGCGCGTTTCGCTCGCGGAATCATCCGGCCACGCCGTCTTCACCGTCGAGGATACCGGGCCGGGCATTCCGGAGAAAATGCACAAGGACGTATTCAAGCCCTTCCATCAGCTGTCGCACGAGAAACGGAACACCCAGGGGATCGGCATGGGGCTCTCGATCGTGAAGCGCATCGTCGAGGACGCGGGAGGAAGCATCAGGCTGGAGAACCCCTCCTCGGGAGGAACGCGATTCACGGTGACCCTTCCCTCCGCTCCGCGAGACGCGGACGGGGGCGTCATCGACGCCATCGCGACTCCGGGTTACCTTCCCGCGATGACGGACGTGGCGCTGCTCCCGCAGGGAACGTCTCCGGGCAAGCCCGTCGTACTCGTCGTCGAGGACAACAAGGCCCTGCTAAGGTACCTCCAGGACAAGCTTCGGCGGGATTACAACGTCCGATACGCGCTCAACGGAGCGGATGCGCTCGAGGTCCTGAAAGAACATCCCCTACCGGACGTCATCGTCTCGGACGTCATGATGGATACCATGGACGGATATGAATTCCTCGACAGGCTTTCCGAGTCCGAGGAGTACGCCGCTATCCCCTTCATCTTCGTGACCGCCCTCGCCTCCTTCAAGCACAAGCTGAAGGCCCTGCGCAAAGGAGCCATCGAATACCTCTATAAGCCCTTCCACATCGACGAATTATCCGGGAAAATCCGCTCGATCCTGAAAGTCAGGGACGCCCTTTCGGCGCGGAACATGCGGGACCTCGGCAAGAAGCTCAGCGCGGCCGCCGCCGCCCGCGGCCGGAGCGACGCCGAAGGGATGACGCCCGTAAACCCCGCTTCCCCAAACGCGCCGGGACCTGCTTCCGACCGGATCGCCGAGCGCTACGGCGTATCCACGAGGCAGGTCCAGATCGCCGCCCTCCTTCGCGTCGGTCTCGAACGCAAGGAAATCGGCGATCGCCTCGGCATCTCGCTCAACACCGTCAATACCCAGATCAGGCGCATGTTCGATAAGTGCGGCGTGAATAATAGAGTGGAACTCCTGAACATTCTGTCAGAGGAGGAGACGGGCTGATTGCGTAAAGAGCGGCGGCTATCCTTATTTTCGAAGATCCACCCCCGCCGAGGCCCGCTCGTTGAAAAGCGATGGCGCTCGCCACCGCTAGAAAGGTCGTGCTCCTTCGAGGAATCAACGCCTATTCAGGGCGACGGATCGACGGCCCCATCTCGGATCGCGGCGCGGCGTCGACCGAAGCATTGATCGTCTATACGTTAAAAAACGCGTTCATATCCGCGAGAGGACGATTAACTTCGGAGGGATGGTCCGATGCGAGAAAACGAAAAGCCTTCGTCGAAATCCGAAAGCGTCGAGAGGCCGACCTCGAAACAGAAGATCCTCGAACGCCTCTACCTCATCGAAGAGGAAAAGGGCGAACGCCGCGCGACCTTCTTCATCCTCGTCGTCATAATACCTTCCATCCTAGCGATCACCAGCATCCTCGTCCTTCAGGCGAAATTCCACCTGAACGGCGTCTTCAACCTGCTCATGGCCGCCGCGCTCGGCGTCTACTACTCGATCATCGCGCTCCTCTTGAAATTCAAGGCCTACAAGCCGTTCCTCAAGTACGTCTCGGTGAGCGTGAACATCGTAATCCTCACGATATCCCTCTGCGGCTACTCGATCCAGAGCGGCTGGATCCACACCATGCGCACGACCGTCCTCTCATCGTACCTGTTCGCGATCGTCGCCGCCGGACTCTACCAAAACCCCGCCGTGCCCCTTTTCGCGGGGGGACTCTCATCGGTCGCGTACGGCGCGATCGCCCTATACGGCATCCTCGTCCTCAAGACGCCGATAACCCAGGTCGAGACCTTCTATCGGCCCGTCTATTCCTACGACGTCCTCATCTGGGTGCTCGCCGTCTTCGCCTTCATGTCCCTCATCATGTCATCCCTGAACAAACGCTATCGACTCATGCTCGAACGATCCCTGTCCTCCGAAGCGTACAGCAAGGTCGTCAAGCGCGCGAACGCGCAGAAGACGAGGTTTTTCATCAACCTGGCCCATGAAACCAAGACGCCGCTCACGCTCATCTCCAACTACATGGAAGAGTTCGCGGAGAAGCACGGGACCGAACCGGAGATCGCCATGGTAAGGGAATACGTGGAGAAGCTCAGGCAAGACATGGTGAACTTCCTCGATATCGAGAAATTGAAGAAAGGCATGGTCTTCTACGACCATGCCCGGATCGTCGACGCTTCCCGCGCCCTGGCTCCGCACTGCTTCCTCTTCAAGGAGCACGCTTCGAGAAAGGGGGTCCTCCTCACCTCGGAGATCGCCGCCGAGGCCTATACGCGGATCGATGCCTTCGCGCTCGACCGCGTTTTCAGGAACCTCATCGACAACGCCGTCAAATACGCCGACCGCGACGGCTCGGTCAAGGTCGAGCTCGCCGTCAAGGACGGCGCGGTCGAGTTCTCTGTCGAGAACACGGGGGCGGCCATCCCGGCGTGGAAGCACAAGGACATCTTCAAGCCCTTCCATCAACTCTCCCATGAGAAAAGGAACGTCCAGGGCATGGGCATGGGCCTCGCGATCGTCAAGCGCGTCGTCGAGGACGCGGGCGGCCGGATACGCCTCGAGAGTTCGCCCGCCGCGGGGACGAGATTCATCGTATCGCTTCCCGCCGCCTCTCCCTCGCCGAAGGACATCATCGTCGATCGCGTCGAGGCGATCGAGCGCCCGATCCCGGAAATGGAATTGCCGCTCTTCCCCCAGGACTCGCCCTCCGGAAAGCCGTCTCTCCTCATCGTCGAGGACAACAAGGCGCTGCTCAGGTATCTTCAGGAGAAACTCCGAGGCGATTACGACGTCCGTTACGCTTTGAACGGAGAGGAAGCGCTCGAGGCGCTACGCTCCCCCCCCCTCCCCGATATCATCGTATCCGACGTGATGATGGACGTGATGGACGGGTATGAGCTCCTCAGCCGCGTCTCGGAATCCGCCGAATACGCCTCCGTGCCCTTCATCTTCTTGACCGCCCTCGCCAATTACCGGCATAAGATCCGGGCGCTCCGCAAGGGCGCGATCGATTACATGTATAAGCCGTTCCATATCGACGAGCTTCGGGAGAAGATCAAGGCGATCCTCCGCATCCGGGACGCGCTCTCCCCCCGCGGCATGAAAGAAGTACGTCTCAGGCTCGGACAACGGACCCTGGCGGAGGAATCCGCCTTGTCCGCCAGGCAGGTCCAGGTCGCGGCCCTCCTCGGCATCGGCCTCGAACGAAAGGAGATCGCGGACCGCCTGGGCATATCGCTCAACACCGTCAATACCCAGATCAGGCGCATGTTCGAGAAATGCGGCGTGAATAACAAAGTGGAGTTGCTCAATCTCCTATCCGCGGATCTATCTCCGCGCGAGGGCTGAAAAGGCAGGCCCGCCCGTCCATCGACAGGGCGGGCCGCAATACGTTTTCAATCATTTTCACGCTGGACATCCGCGTATTCACGGTACCCCGATTCCACGCGGACTGACCGCCTCGATTACCCTCTCCCGCGGCACGGCTTAACTGTACATCGCTATCCGCAGGTTTGTCGTGTCGCCTGAAATGGCGACATCGATCTCGCTTCATGAAAGCGGCTAGCGGTGGTATAGATCGAGGAGACGCCTGAAAACCAAGGAGGTTCCAATCATAATGAAAACGTTCAAAAAGGACGGCTTCGGCATGCTATTGGCCGAAGCCATCGTCGGAGCCATCTGCCTCGTCCTCGCCGCATGCCCTCCCCCGGGCCAGCCGGATCCGTCTCCCGCTCCTTCCCCGACGAGCGGGCCCGCGACCTATCCTTTCGTGAAAAAGGATGTGAATCCCAACGAGTATTACGGCCCATCGAAGGCGGTCGGAAACACGCTCTTCGTGGCGGACAACAATTACGGGGTCGTCGGCTTCGACATCTCCGATCCCGATGCACCCCGGAAGATCTCCACGTACACCCACCCCGGCATGTCCCTCGATGGCATTCCGCGGAGCTTCGCTGTCACCGGACACTACCTCTATTACAGCTCCGTCGCCGACGGGATCGTCATTCTCGACATCGCCGATGCGACGGACCCCGAGTACGTCGCGTCGATTCCCGGCAGTCAGAACGGAAGCTACGGCCGTATCGAGATCGCGGGCGATCTCGCGTACTTCGCGAACGACGCTCGGGGACTCCTCATCTACGACATCGCGGATCCCGAGGCTCCCGTCTTCGCGGGGCGATGCCCGATCCCGTCGGCCGAAGAGGCCTGGGATATCGCGCTCGCGGGGGATAGGGTGCTCCTCCTCACCTCGGCCCGGAATTACGGCCAGACCTGGACGGTCCGCACGATCGACGCGTCCGACGAGGCGAATCCCGTGATCGAGGCGACGTATACGGAATCCGGCGCGCATAAGAACCGGCTTTTCCTCTCGGGCGACGTCCTCTACGCCCATTCATGGAACTCATCGACCATCGTCGCGCTGGACGCCTCCGATCTTGGCTCGGTTCACCGGACAGACAGCATCGACACTCCCTACGGCGTCTTCGGCATGGCGGCCGCCGGGAACACCCTCTATGCAGGCGATCCAGGATCCCTCTGCGTTTTCGACACGAGCGATCCGAGCGACATCGTATACGTGAGGGATTACGTCAACGGCGGAGCGTATCCGCTCGTTACCTCGGACTCCCGCCTCATCACCACGGGCTCGTCCGTGAACGGCCTCCTCCTCTACGATATCGCGGACCCTTTACGCCCCGCACTCACGGGGCAATACAACGTATACGATGCGTCCCACGAAATCGCCCTCGATGGCTCTTACGCGTATATAGCGAACGAGGACGCGGGCGTCGTCGTCTGCGACGTCTCCTCGCCAGCGAACGCCTTCGTCGCCGCGCGGCTGGAATTGCCGGGCTCCTCGGCGTGGGATATCGCCCTGCAGGGCGGATACGCCTACGTGGCGGGCTACAATTCGTTCAGGATCGTCGACATCCGGACCCCGACGGCTCCCTCGATCGTCTCAACGATCGGCGGCCTCTATACGACGAAAATCCAGGTCAACGGGAACTACGCCTATCTCGGTACCGGTTCCGGGCTCGCCATCTTCGACGTGAGCGACAAGGCCTCGCCCGCGAGCGCGGGGGTATTCGATCCCGGATTCGATTACGGCTACGGAATGAAGATCAGCGGCGGCAGGCTCTACGCCACGGGACGGAACGGACTTAAGATCCTGGATATATCCGATCCGGACTCCCCCGCCGTCCTTCACACGCTGAGCGGACCGACCGAGGCGATGTCCCCAGCGCTATACATGGATCGGTACCTTTATCTGGCGTACCCCAACGAGCAACTCTACCGGGTATACGACGTGGCGGTCCCGTCGGCGCCGGTCCTGGTCCATGAAAGCGAGCAGATCCATAACTTCCCCTCCCTATCCGTTCGCGGGGACAGGCTCTACACGGTCGGCCTTCACGCCGACCAATCGGACATCATGGAATGGGACATCGTCGATCCCGCGCGCCCCAGGGCCACGGCGCGGATGGCCTGCCCGCCGAACACCAAGAACCTCTCCCGATGCGTGGCGACCGACGATTACGTCTTCGCCCTGAGCGCCATGTACGGGCTTCACGTGTTCAGAAAAGAGTGAACGATACCGTTCACCGGTGATAAAGGGAGGGCCGCTCGGTCGAGCGGCCCTTCGTTTCACGATTCACTCGATCGCTTCGGATCCGCGGTAGAGGGAGTCGCTACTCTGCCCGCGGCATGGCGGATTCCCACGAGATGGCGTCCGCGGAGTTCGTCGTCCCGGGGGCATCGGCGCCCGCTTCCGACCGGCTCGGCGTCTCGCTCAACACCGTCAATACCCAGATCAGGCGCATGTTCGAGAAGTGCGGCGTCAACAACCGGATAGAACTCATCAATCTGCTTTCCGGAGAGGGCGACGGGCGGGCTTGATAATAAGAGGGCTCCGTCGCCCGAGTCGGCGACG
>CAYNQK010000007.1:0-62647 GCA_964399285.1 uncultured Spirochaetales bacterium
ATAACCTGACCTTCGCCATGCTCGGCGTCTTCCTCCTCTGGTTCGGCTGGTACGGGTTCAACCCCGCGTCCACCCTCAACGGGAACGATCCGATGATCGCCCACGTCGCAGTCACCACGACCCTCGGCGCGTCGGCCGGCGCATTCGCGGCCATGATGCTGAGCTGGATCTGGTTCAAGAAGCCGGACGTCTCCATGACGATGAACGGCGCCCTGGCCGGCCTCGTCGCCATCACCGCTCCCTGCTACGCGGTGGATCCGATTCCGGCCATCATCATCGGCCTCGTGGGCGGCGTGATCGTGGTGTTCTCCGTCGAGCTCCTCGACAAGGTCATCCACGTGGACGATCCTGTCGGCGCGGTCTCCGTGCACCTCGTGAACGGGATCTGGGGAACGTTGGCCGTGGGCCTCTTCGCCGTGCCCGGCAGGCTCGCGGGAAACAAGGCCCTGGAGGCGGGCGGCCTCTTCATCACGGGGAACTGGGCCGGCCTCGGGGTCCAGGCGCTCGGCGTCCTCTCGGTCGGGGCGTGGACCTTCGGGCTCATGCTCGCGCTCTTCGGGATCATCAAGGCCTTCAAGTCCCTGAGGGTTTCCGCCAAGGAGGAGATGCAGGGCCTGGACATCAACGAGCACGGGGCGGACGCCTATCACGGCTTCCAGCACTTCTCGAACCTGTAAAGGAGGCGGATTATGAAGCTGATCATCGCCTACATTCAGCCGCACAAGCTGAACGACGTGAAGCAGAAGCTCTACGAGAACAAGATCTACAAGATGTCGGTGACCAACTCGCTCGGCTGCGGCCAGCAGATGGGCTACACGGAACAATTCCGCGGGATCGGGATCGAGGTGAACCTCCTCAAGAAGGTGCGTCTCGAGATCGCCGTGAACGACGCCTTCGAGAAGGCAACGATCGACGCGATCCGCGAGGGCGCGTTCTCGGGCGAGATCGGGGATGGTAAGATTTTCGTGATCGAACTCAAGGAATGCGTCCGCATCCGGACCGGAGAGACGGGATCGGAGGCGATCGGTTGACGCGTCGCGCGGCGGGTGGGCGCGGATCCGGAGGATCCGCCGTCTATCCGCCGCGCGCGACGCGCCCGAGGGGGCGGAGGGATCGAGGCGAGCGCGCGTTGACCTTCCGCCCCCGTTCTGGTATGAATCGGTCATCAAGCCAGGGGACATGACCTAGGCTCGCCTCCCGGGCGGGCCATCCAGCCCCTCAGTCGCGGACGCGGCCCGATACGCCCGCCCGCCGAGGAGGCCTCATGTCCGTTCCGGCCGCCATCGTAATCGGCGTTTTTTTATTCGCGAACCTCGGCATAGGGGTAGGGCTGTTCGTTCGCCGTCGCGCTCGGGATTCGGCGAGGGAAAGCGCCGCTTCCTTCTTCATCGCGAATCGCGGGCTCGGAGCCATCGCTCTCTTCTTCACCCTCGCCGCGACCAACTTCTCCGCGTTCACCGTCTTCGGCCTCTCGGGCGCGGGATTCAGGACGGGATACGCGTATTCCCCCCTCATGGGGCTCGGTACCGGGCTCATGGCCCTGTCCTTCTTCCTGATCGGCGTCCCACTGAGGCGGATCGCTGCTCGACGCGGGCACCTGACCCAGGGGGACTACATCGCCGACCGCTACGGCTCGAGGCCGCTCGGAAAGGCGTATTCCGCTGCCCTCATCGTCCTCACGATCCCCTACCTCTCGGTCCAGGCCTCATCGGGCGGCATGATGATCGAGGGGGTCGTCGGCCTGCCCGCGCGGTGGGGGGCCCTCGCGGTGACGCTCTTCATCCTCGCGTATTCGCTCCTGGGCGGCATGCGCTCCGTTGTCTGGACCGACGTCCTCCAGGGCGCGCTCCTCTTCGGCCTCACCGTCGCCTCCGCGATGCTCATCGCCCGGGCGGGGGGAGGGTGGACGCGTCTCAACGAGGGGCTCATGTCCTCGTCGCCTGAGCATTACTCGCTTCCCGGCGCGGGGAGCGGCATCGGGCCGCTCGGGCTCGCGGGGTATTATCTCCTCTGGTTCCTCGCGGATCCCGCCTTTCCCCAGCTCTCCCAGCGCTTCATCGCCGCCCGGAACGATAGCGCGCTCAAGCGGAGCGCGGCGGCGTACCCCGCGGTGTGCGGAATCCTCTTCTTCTGCTCGATCTCCATAGGACTCCTCTGCCGCGCCATCGACCCGGGAATCGCCAATCCGGACGCCGCGTATCCCGCGCTCCTCTCCCGCTTCTTCGCCCCCGGACTCGCCGCCTTCCTCTCCCTGAGCGGGCTCGCGGCCTTGATGTCCACTATGGATTCCCAGATGCTCACGCTTTCCTCGATGGCGGTGAGGGATTTCCTCCCGGGGCGGCGGCAGGACGGATCGACGGGACGGATCGCGCTCTGCGTCCTTTCGGGCGTCGCCTACCTACTCGCGCTGAGGCCGCCCGCATCCATCTTCGATTTTCTACAGCGGGTGTCATTCAACGGGTACGCGTCGCTCGCGCCCGCCCTCATAGGGGGGCTCTACTGGAAACGGGCGAATCGAGCGGGCGCGTTCGCGTCCATGGCGTCCGGGCTCGCCGCGAGCGCCGCCTTCGGCTTAGGCGCCCTCAGGGTCCCGTTCCCGCCCGTCTTCGCGATCGCGGGCGTATCGACCCTGGGCCTCGTTCTGGGCAGCCTGGCGCGCGAAGCCTCTCGGCGCCGCGGAGGGCTGGCAGTCGAGGATCGAGCTGGACGAAATTCCGATTCATGCCTCGCGGGCGCGGACGCGCCCGCTCAGGGTGGCATCTGCGCGTACGCGTCTCCGCGCTGCCTTCTCATGACCGTCGTCGTCGCCGCCCTTTCCTTCCTTCCGTACTTCTTCAAAGCATCCGGTCATTCAATATTCGGCGTTCCCTGGTGGGTCTTGTTCGAACTCGCGCTCTGCCTCGCGCTTTCGGCCGTATTCGCCCTCGAAGCGCGCAGCGGCCGCGAAGGCGAATCTTGACAGTGCGTCCGTGACATGGAAGGATCGACCATGGGCGTGAGCGCGCCGAATCGAAGCTACACGAGGTATGTATCGATGTTTGGACAGGGAGCGCCCCTCGCGACGGGCGCATCGCGCGGCGATAGGACGGCGAGCATCGCGGTCATCGTCATCGCTTTCGCCGTAAGCGCTTTCTTCCTCTTTTTCAATCTCGATTATCCGAATATCCAGGACTGGGACGAGACCCGTCACGCGGTCAACGCGTTCGAGATGGTAGAACGCGGCGATTACCTCGTTCAAACCTACGAGGGGGCGGTGGATTACTTCAACCTCAAGCCGCCGCTCAGCATGTGGGCGACCGCGCTCGGATTCAAGGTTTTCGGCCTCAATTCCTTCGGCATGCGATTCTTCTCCCCGGTTTTCGTCCTCCTCGCCGCCGCCATACTCGTCGCGGTTTCATGGAAACTCCACGGCGCGGAGGCCGCGGGCGCCTCCGCGATGGTCTTCCTCGGCCTCAGGCAGATCTACCTGAGCCATTTCGGACGGACGGCCGATCCCGACGCGCCCTTCATCTTTTTCGCCTCCGTGTCGCTCGCGAGCATGCTGCTCGCCGAGCAGAAACCGGTATGGGCCGTACTCGGCGGCTTAGGCTGCTCCCTCGCTTTCCTCACCAAGAGCTGGCACGCCCTCTCGATACTCGCGGTCTGGGGCCTCTGGCTCCTTCTGACGGGGAAATGGCTCAAGCTCGGTTGGAAAACGTGGATCGGCGTGGCGGCTTCGATCGTCGTCCCGATCGGAGCATGGGCGACCGCGCGTTACGCGCGGGACGGGACGACCTTCCTCGAGGCGATGGTTCGGTACGATCTCCTCAATAGGACGGCCAGCGTCATCGAGAGCCACGGGGGAAGCGAGCTCTTCTATTTCGTCTCTTTTTTCCGTTTCACCTTCCCCTGGCTGGCGGCGGACGCGATCGCGATAGCCCTGATGGCGTCGGCTCGCGGAGCGATCGGGTTCATCGACGTTAAGGAGCGGATCCGGAACTGGCGGCCGTCGCCGCGATTCATCGCGCTCTTCCTCTGGATGGCCGTTCCGTTCACGCTGTTCACTATCGCGCGGACGAAACTCGGTTGGTATATCTATATCTGCTTCCCGGCCTTCGCCGTGATTTCGGGAACCTTGATTTCCCGGGCGTTCTCGGGACTCCGCGAGGCTCCGAAGCGGCGCCTCGCGCTCATCGCGTCCGTCGCGGCCGCTTTCACGATCACGATGGCGTACGTCGGCTATAGACTCATCACGGCGAAAGCTTATCCCGAACAAGCCGTCCTCGCCGATCTCGGCGAAAAGGGCGATCGCCGGGGCGAACGGGTCTACCTGGATTATCTCGATGGAAGGGGATCCCCGTCGTCGCGGTTCGCCGCGCGCCTCTACGCCGGCCTTCTTCCAACGAAAGGCGGGCTTGCCGGCTTCCTGAACGACGCCGATCCCTCGGTCCTCCTCGTGGCCGACCGCGCCGCCATTGAAGCCCTCGATCCGCCGCTACAATATGAGATCCTCGCCGAGAGCGGCCACCTAATTCTCGTCAAGAAACGCCCCTGACCCGACTCCCCGCTCGTTGAATCGACCCGCTGATCTCAACATCGCGCTTCGATTTTTTTGTTAGTGCTAAGAGCGTATCGAAACGGCGTGGAATCGATCGGCACGGCGCCATATCGCGGTTCGCCCTTTTTTGGTTTATGAAAATGAATGTCAAAACAGCGCGGAGTCGATCGACCGAGCCGTTCATCGCGCTTCGCTTCCGTCCATGCGCGCGGGTGGTAGATGAAACACGCCGAAGGGAATCAATGTACTCATTGCTCTTCCCGGAGGCGTGTTTCATCTACCAGGCCCCGCGCATAAACGCGTAAGTGCGAAGCGCGATGATATCGGCCTTATCCGATCGCCTCCGACCCCGTTTCGCCCGTCCTGATCCTGATGCATTCCTCCAGGGGCGTGATGAAGATCTTCCCGTCCCCGATGTTCCCGGACCGGGCTCCCGCGATGATGCCCTCGACGGTCGCATCCACGAAGTCGTCGTTGACCGCGATGTCGAGCCGGATCTTCTTGAGGAGGTTCACCTCCTCCTCCATGCCGCGGTAGTTCTCGTGGTAGCCCTTCTGCTGGCCGCAGCCCAGGGCGTTCGTCACGGACATCTTGAAGATCTCCCGCTTGTAGAGTTCCTGTTTCACCTCGTTGAGCCGGTGGGGCTGAATGTACGCCGTGATGAGTTTCATGCCGTCCTCCCTCACATGTTCGAGAAGATCTGGAAGCCCGAGTAGGCCTCCATGCCGTGCTCGCCGACGTCCAGGCCCGCGAGCTCCTCTTCCTTCTTGACCCTGACGCCCATGACCAGCTTGATGAGGAGCCAGACGCCGAGCGATGAAGCGAAGACGAAACCTCCGACCGCGAGGGCGCCCAGGGCCTGGACTCCGAGCTGGCCGAAGCCGCCGCCCAGGAAGAGGCCGTCGCTCACGAGCGTCCCGGTGCCGATGGAGGCAGCCAGAGCCTTATCGCCGAAGAGACCGAGCGCGAGGGTGCCGAAGACGCCGTTCACGAGGTGGACTGAGAGGGCTCCGACGGGATCGTCGAGCTTGAGCTTGTCCCAGCCTATGACCGCGATGACCACGATGACGCCGGCGATCGCCCCGATGATTGCTGCCGAGGGAACGGATACGAAGGCGCAGGGAGCGGTGATCGCCACGAGTCCCGCGAGGCAGCCGTTGATGATCATGGAGAGGTCGGGCTTCTTCTGCAGGATCCACGAGGTGATCGTGGACGTGAGGAGGCCCGTCGCCGCGGCCATGCAGGTCGTCATGGCGATGTGGGCGATAGCGGCGGGATTGGCCGCCATGGTGGATCCCGGGTTGAAGCCGAACCAGCCGAACCAGAGCACGAGGGCTCCGAGCGTAGCGTTCGACATGTTGTGGCCGTAAATGGGCTTCGCCGAACCGTTCGCCTTGTACTTCCCGATGCGCGGGCCCAATACGAGGATGCCGGCCAAGGCAGCCCATCCGCCGGCCGAGTGAATCGTCGTCGATCCGGAGAAGTCGAGGAATCCCATGGAAGCGAGCCAGCCGCCGCCCCAGATCCAGTGGCCGATTGTCGGGTAGATCACCGCGGTGATCACGAAGGAGAAGACGAGGAAGGAGACGAATTTGACGCGCTCGGCCACCGCGCCCGAGACGATCGTCGCGCAGGTGCCGCAGAAAACGAGCTGGAACATGAACTTCGCCCAGAACGGCACGCCCGCCCATCCGAGCGACGAGTAGACGCCGGCGTAGGCCGGTC
The DNA here is from genome assembly GCA_964399285.1 of uncultured Spirochaetales bacterium. GTDB lineage: Bacteria > Spirochaetota > Spirochaetia > Treponematales > JBGSOB01 > CAYNQK01. Next base: position 6,263 of record CAYNQK010000007.1, read on the forward strand.
CGGTCGCGGGGGAGTTGTCCGCTCCCGAGGCGAAGAAGAGCCCCTTGAGCCCGATGATGGGATTGCCGTCCCCGAACATGAGGCCGAAGCCGATGAGCCAGAATCCCACCGTGGATATGGCGAAGACGATGAAGTTCTTCGTGAGGATATTCACGGCGTTCTTGGCCCTGCAGAGCCCTGACTCGACCATCGCGAAGCCGAGGTTCATGAAGAACACGAGGAAGGTCGCGAAGAGCGTCCATACCGTGTCCACCGCGATTTTTAAGTCCATGTGCACCTCCTGTAGTCTGACGGTATTAAGCAAGGTCCGTGCCATGGCCGTTTAGCTTGTCAGAAATGGATTTAGACGGAACAGACGCTCGTGCAGGTGATAACTCGTTCACCAGCCGTCGCTCCTCTGATGAAAAAACCGGCACATCCTGACGGGGGAGGATCAACGCGCCTCCTCCGGGGATCGAGGCGGGGTGACAGAGCGGTTCGGTACCTGCTCGAACTGGCCCTATCTATTGCGGGTTCAATGAAAAATCCGGGATGGCGACGGTAAGCCGAATGATTGGAAGTCACGGCGCGCCATCCATTATACTTTGGTTGCGATTTTGAAATATCCGGACTCTCCCTCCCGAACGCACAGGTAGCGGGCAGGTGAGGGCGCTTGCACGGTTTTCAGCTGATGCGGTTGGAAAGGGGAGGGCGAAGAGGAGCGCGGAGGGGGCCGATGGGCGACAGCGGTGTGATGAACGAATCCGCATCCGAGCGAGCAGTCGCGAACATCGGACCCGATCCATACCTACGCATAGAAACGCGGAATCCCGTGATCAGGGTATCGGTTCATTATTTTCCCATGTATTCCCGGGAAAAAGGCATTAATCGCGCGGCCCGAGAGAAGATTCGCTCGATTTCCGTACCCTCCATGCCAATAATAGAAGATGCGATGAAATTCGGTTTGACGGGCGGATCGCATGTTCTCATGGACTTTCTCTCGCTCAATGTATATAATTACGATAGAGAAACCGTAAAAGTATGCCCTCGTCTCCGGCGACCCGCCGGGGTGAGGGCATTTTTTTCCACTTTTGGATTAAAGCCCCGCACTGCGGGGCGATCGTTCCTGTACGGAGGGCGGATATGAAGGCGAACGCGAGAATTACCCGGAAGGTGATAGCCACCCTGGCCATCGCCATCGCGTCCCTGGCTCTTACGACTTGCGACTGGTTCAACGTCGGCCTCGGAGACAAGGTCGACGTGAACCCGCCGGTGGTGGAAGCCCAGGCTCCCGTGGTGAATTCCTACGTGAGAGGAACCTTCACGCTGTCCGGCACGGCGAACGACGACAAGGGCGTCACTCGCGTGTCCGTCGAGTACCCCCACCGGGGCGGCGGGACCGTGACGCGGGACGCCGCCTACGACGCGGGGACCAAGGTCTGGACCATCGATATCCCCTCCGGCGTCGACGGCGCGGACTCCGTGGCCGAGGGCCTGAACGTACCCTTCACCGTGACGGTTTACGATAACACGACGCCCACGCCCAAGGACGCCAAGGACGTCTGGACGCTGAACGTGGACAACACCCCGCCCCTGGCCCTCGTCACCTCCCCGACGAGCTACGGCGGGATCAACAGCCCCCAGCAGACCTCCTACATCGACATCAAGGGCGAGGCCTACGACGGCTCGCCAGTTTCCCTCATACACGTCGTGCTTTACGACACGGACGGCACGACGATCCTCGGCGAGAAGGACGCCGACGGCACGAACACGTGGTCGACGCGGTTCTTGCTCAAGGACCCGGCCGAAATCAACCTCGGTCCGGGCGATGACGGCGAGGTGTACACCTACGACGTGTTCGCGACGGACGCGGCGGGGAACGTGAGCACGTATTACTACCATCGGATGGACATTTACCCGATCATCCCGACGGGTGAGCTTTTCCCGACGGTCAACGAGCTCGGACAGCTGGACCAGGCGAGCGCTGGAACCGTTTCGACGCCCACGGGAATTCTTTATGAAGATTTGACTGCTCAGCGGCTCTCGAATCCCGCTGGCTTCGCGGACTTCACGTTCGCCTACGAGGCGCTTCCCGATATCAGCTTCACGAACCTCGACGAGGAAGCCGTGCAGGACGCCAACGTCCTAGGCGTGAACGCCCCCGTCACCGGCATCATCAATCCGCCTCCGAGCGCGGGCGCGGTCGATTCGACGACGTTCGACGTGTTCATTTACGATAACGCCGTCGATTTCGCGGCGAAAACGGGCGGCGAGATCACTCATATAGAAGACACCGATCCGGGATCCGACAGCGACAACGTGGTCCTCCAGGCGGTAGGCAGCAGCCTCTCCTTCTCGATCCGGATGCGGGACGGCATCACCCCGTTATCGCCCGGGCGGTACTGGATGGACGTCTTCTGCGGAGCTCAGGGAACGCCCGTAGCGCGGCAGGAAGTGCTCTTCATCATCGATAGCACGGCTCCCATACTCAACGAGACGAATATCGGCTCGAGCACGCAGAGCAGGAACGCGGCCATTCCGCTGAGCGGAAACGCGATCTCCGGCACTGAGCTGCTCAACGGAACGGTCGACATCGAGCAGTCCTTCAACGACCCGTCCTTCGCGAGCCCGACGATTCTCCCGACAGTCGTCCTCGGGGCGGGCACCACGGTGCCGTGGGCGAGCGCGAACGTCCCCTACGGAACGAGCGTGAACGGCGTCTACTTCTTCAGGATCACGCTTGAGACGCCCTCGGGCAAGACGGCGGTGGTCGAGCGATCCTTGATCTACGACACCACCGATCCCTCGCTGGCCATCAACTCCCTCAATCCCTCCGGCACGGTGAACGGCGTGGTGCAGTACAGCGTGGGCGTGTCGGACGCGAACGGCATCAACGAAGTCCGCTGGGGCGTGGCCGCCACGGAGCCGACCTGGGCCTCCCTCGCGGCGAACGTGGTCCCCGCGCCCTATTCCGGGCAGTTCGACACGAACGCCTTCTCCGACGGCGTCACGAATTTCTGGATCCTGGCCCGGGACAAGGCCGGGAACGAGGGCGTGACGAGCCAGGCCATCACGATCACGCAATCGACGGACAATCCGACGATCGACGTGACGAACATGCTCGAGGCCGGAACGGCCGTGCAGAACCTCCAGGGCGCCGGCGCCAAGGTCGTCGGTACCGTGACGGACGACGACATGCTGAACGCGGCTAGCCTCCAGATCAATGTGGACGGAGGCGGCTGGACTAATATCACTGGTTACTCGGACGCCAAGACCATCAATTTCGAATACACCTTCTCTCCGGCGCCGAGCCAGGGCGCGCACAGCTACCAGCTCCGCGTTTCCGACCTCGCATCGGCGAAGCTGGGACTTTCCGCCGTGACGACGACCCTCCCGGCCGTGGCTTTCGCCTATGATACGGCCGATCCGTCGCTCACGATCGCCGACACGAGCGATGCGTGGCAGAATACGAGCTTCGTCCTGAACGGAACGGCCCAGGATACCTACGGGCTCAAGGCCGTCCAGATCAGCTACGACAACGGTGGCACCTGGAACGCGATCGCGGGCGCGACGTGGACGGCCCCGTACCCGACGACGAGCCAAGTATGGAGCTACGACCTCGCGACCCACGTCCCGAACCTCTTCGACGGCTCGCACGAGGGGCCGTACGATTGGCAGGTGCGTTCGATCGACGCCTTCGACAAGACGACGGCCCTCGAATTCGACTTCAGCGTCGATACCTTGATCGGTAACCCGGTCGTCACCTCCCCGGCCGCCGGCTCCTACGGGCAGAGCTCCGCGGTGACCGCGCTAGGCACTACCGCCGACGCTGGCAGCCAGATCAACGCCGTGTACTGGGCCGTGGGCGCTTCCGCCCCCGCGTGGCCTGGCGCCGGCTGGAACGCCGCGACCGGAACGACGACGTGGAACGCCGCGCTGACGGGAGTCGTCGAAGGCGCCAATACCCTCTGGATCCGCTCCACCGACGTGGCGGGAAACGCCTCGTCCGCGGTGAGCCAGGCCTTCAACGTGGACCTCTCCAATCCCGCGGTCGCCTCCCCGCTCCTGGACGCCACGCCTATCGTCGCGGGAACCACGTATTTCCGCGGAACGGCGGGCTTCCAACTCTCCTTCCAGCTTTCCGATAACATCGACCTCCAAACCGTATCGATCACCCAGACCAGGGCTTCCGGACCGGCGCTGACCATTCCCATAACCAGCACCTCCAACCCGAACCTCTCCGGCGCCGCGGACACCGGACCGATCGCTTTTACGGTACCGACTCTGCCGAGGAACACCTCCAATCTGGCGCTCCAGGACATCCAGACCGATCCCTACGTCTACGAGCTCACCGTCAGCGACCGCTCGGGCCGCACGCTCGTCTTCCCGCAGGTGAACGTGACGGTGGACGTCACCGGGCCCAACGTGACCCTGGTCACTCCCGCCGCTTCCTCGGTGACCGGCGCCCCCACCGCCTCCCTCGCGGTGAGCGGGACGAGCGCGGACGTCGGATCCGCCGGCGTCGCCTCGGTCGAGTACCGCATCGACGCCAACGGCGACGGCGACTTCCTGGACGGCGGGCTGGAAGCCTGGACGGCCGCCACCGGCACTACCAGCTTCAACGCTACGGTCAACCTCGACACCGACGGCTGGGGAGCCGATACCGGCATGTCCGAGGGCGACAAGACCATCGATGTCCGTTCCACGGACGCGGCCGGCAACGTCAGCGGCGTCGTCTCGCGGGCCTTCACCGTGGATCAGGGCAACCCTGTCCTCACGGAGACGGCCGTCGGGACCGCGAGCACGCAGTACGTCAACGCCAACCTCGCCTTCTCCGGCGTAGGCACGGATTGGAACTCCCTCGCGTCCTTCACCGTCGCGATCTCGGGCGTGGGCATCTACCCGATCGCCCCTGACGCCGACGGCGCCGACAACGTCCTCCATACCGCGGACGACGGTCCCTGGACCTACCTCCTGGACGTCGATACCGACGGAGCCGGAGCCGGCGACCTCACCGGCCTCCAGGACGGAACCTACGTCCTCACCTTCACCGCGGTTGACGTGGTGGGGAGGAGCAGCTCCCTCGTCCGGACGGTGATGGTCGATACCACCGCCCCCGTCCTCGACATCACGAGCCCGCTTCCGTCCGAATCGCTCTCGAGCACGCCGGCGACCTTCACCGGCACGAGCAAGGACACCGGAGGGGCGGGTTACGACGGCACCGCCGACGTCGAGTACAACCTCAACGGCGCCGGGTGGAATTCAGTGACGCTCCAGGCCAACGGCACGTGGAGCGCCGCGAGCGTGGCCCTCGGGACCGAGGGAAGCAAGACCCTCCAGGCGAGGAGCGCCGACCGCGTGGGCAACCAGTCCTCTGCGTCCGTCAACTTCTATTACGACCTCTCCGCGCCCAGCCTCGCCGAGACCACGATCGGGACTACGACTCCGCAGCTCACCTGGCTGGACGTGACCCTGGCGGGCACCGCCTCCGACACCAACGCCCTCACGGGAGTGGCCATAACCGCCACCAAGGACGGCGTGTCGCAGGGGACGGTGTACAGCACCGCCTCATCGCCCTGGACCTACACGATGGCGACCGGCAGCCACGCGAACGACGGGCTCTGGGTCTTCACGATCACCGCGACCGACGCGGCGTCCAAGACCACCCAGCTCACCCGGACCGTGAGGGTCGACACTCTCGCCCCCGTTCCGACCATATCGACGCCGACCGCCGGCTCCTTCGCCACCGGGACCGTCTACCAGGCCTCCGGCGGCGCGAGCGACGCGAACGTCATCGCCTCCGTCGAGTATTCCATCAACGGCGCCAATTGGTTCACGGCCGCGGGGACCACCACGTGGACCCAGAACCTGAGCCTCACCGGGGTCCAGGCGCCTACCGTGCCGACCCTGGGCGAGGGCGACCAGACCCTCTACGTCCGCGCCACCGACCAGGCCGGCAACGCCAGCACCGCGGTGACCAGGGCCTTCCGCGTCGACCTCAACAACCCCGGCGTCACCGAGACCGCCATCGGGAGCGGCAGCGTCTTCAAGAACGCGACCTTCTCGCTCTCGGGCGTCCTGAGCGACAACGTGGACCTCGCCGCCGTCACCGTGACCCAGAACCGCGACGGCCTGGGCGCGTCCACCGTCTACAGCAACACCTACGCCGGCCTCAACGATACCTCCAGCGCCTGGTCCGTGCCCGGCCTGCCCTCGGGCGGCCTCACGGCCGGCGTCTACGAATTCATCGTCACCGTGACCGACGCCTCCGGCAAGACCTCGAGCCTCACCCGAACGGTCACGGTGGACAGCACCGTGCCCAGCGTCTCCATCACCTCCGTGCTCCCCATCCTCTCTGGGAACGTGGTCAACGGCAGGATCACGCTCGGCGCCAGCGCGAGCGACGCCAACGGCCTCACCGGCGTCAAGTACTTCGTGCGCGCCGCTGCCGGCGTGCCCGCATATGGCGACGGCGACGGGACCGTCATCACGGCGCCCTACTCGGCCCAGATCAACACCACCGTCCTCACTGACGGCGTGCCCTACTACCTCTACGTAGTGGCGCGCGACAAAGCGGGGAACGACGCTTCGGCCACGGCCACGGTGAACGTCAACCAGAGCTCCGACGACCCGACGCCCTCGATAACGAGCCCCATTCCGAACGGCGCCATCAGCGCGGACCGCTACGTGCGGGGGACCTTCACGGATGATGACGGCGTGGTCTCGGGCGGGGCGGTGCTCCACGTCAAGAAGTCCACGAGCGGAACCTACACCGACTTCCCCATCGCCCTCACGGGCAGCGCGGGCCAGCTCGTGGCCTGGGCCGTCGACGTGAGCTCCGTGCTCTCGATCGGCGGCGACGGTACCTACAACACCTACCTCACTGTAGCGGACGACGCCTCGGCAAAATCCGGGCTCGGGTCCGTGTCCGTGGACAGCTCCGTGCAGAACTTCTCCTACGACAACAGCCCGCCCACGGTCTCGGCGACCATCACAAAGACTCCCGACTCGACGGCTTATAAATCCGGCGACGCTATCACGCTGAGCTGGACCGCCTCCGACGCCTCGGGTCTCGGCTCCCAGACGATGGACATCGACTCAGACATGTCGAGCGGCCTCGGCTCCGTGGTGGACGACGGCGGCGGGAACTTCCACGCGGTCCTCACGGTGCCCGGCGGCGCCGCCTCCGGCAACAAGACCTTCACGATCAACGTGACGGATACCACCGGACGGACGACCACCCGGACGGCCAGCATCTTCGTGGACATGGACGCCCCCACAGTGGAGAACGCCATCACCATCTACAACGATGCCTCGAGCCCCGCCGCCCCCTTCGTGGGCGCACTGCCCAATGGTGCCTTCACGATCAAGGGAACGGCTTTCGACTCGCGCGGTCTCCAGAGCGTGCAGATCCGCCTCACCGGAACCGACGGGAGCCTGGGCTGGACTACCGTGACCCTGGTTGACGGCAATTGGAGCTACGCGATCGCGAGCAGCGCCCTGTACGAGACCACCACGGGGAACCTCGTGATCGACGTGCGATCCTATGACCAGGCCGGCAACGTCAGCGGGACGCGGACATTCAACCAGACTATCGACCAGAGCGCGGACCTCGCCGTCGCCTCGGTGATAAGCCCCGTGAACGCATCCACCTACGGTACCACGGTGCAGCTTTCAGGCACCGCCGCGGACGACGACTTCCTCAAGGACAGCCCCGTGAACGGGACCATCGACGCCGACGCGGTCGAGGTGGTCTACTGGGGCACTGCGCCCGTCGTCGCGCCCGTCACTATCAATCCCACCATCGTGGGAACCGGTAAGAACGCCACGTGGAATCACACGCTGAGCGGACTGACCGGGGGCGTATATTCGATGCACGCCCGCGCCCGGGACAACACCGGCTGGGGCGCCTGGACCTCCGACGTCAGCTTCACGGTCAACGCCGGCGCGCCCAACCTCACCGTCTCCACCGCCTTCGATGCCTTCAGGAACAACGCGGTCTTCCCGATCAGCGGGACGGTCGCCGACTCCGACGGTATCCAGTACGTCCAGGTCCGCGTGAACGGAGGAGGCTGGCAGACGGCTACGGCCGGCACCGGATCCTGGGGCGTTTCCAACACCTCGGACACCTGGTCTATCACCCTGAACCTGGGTTCCGACGGCCTTAAGACCGTCGAGATCCAGGCGGCCGACATGTCTTCCTTCGTCGCGAACGCCCAGCGGAGCACGACCCTGGACGCCACGCCGCCCTCGGGCGCCTTCGACTCCACGTTCAAGGACAACCCCACGGGCAGCGCGCTCGCCCTCACCGCCCTCAACAAGGTGGTCAGGGTCACGGGCACCGTGACCGAGCTCAACCTCAGGGACACCGATCCCGTCGAGATCAGGATCGACGGCGGATCGTGGACCCCCGTGACGGGCACCTTCGTCTGGTCCTACGTCTGGGACACCAGCCTCATCTCAGGAGCCCACGTCCTCGACCTCAGGGTCACTGACAAGGCCGGCAACTTCGTGGACACCGTCACCCAGAACGTGACCGTGAACCAAGCGGCCGACAATCCGAGCATCACGCAGGCCTTCGTGGCGGCCCCCGACTCGGCGAGCGCGGGCAACAACGTCCTGGGAGCCCTCCTCAAGGTCTCCGGCACGCTCTCCGACGACGACGGCTTCAACGCCGGCGCCGTGAACATCATCCTCGACGGCGCCGTCGGGAGCCCGATCGGCGCGACGAACACCGCGGGCACCACGGCAGCCTGGGAATACACCTGGGGCAGCCTCGCCCAGGGCGAGCACTTCCTCAGCATCCAGGCGACCGACCGCAACGGCAACATGCAGTCGCTCGGACCCACGTACTTCATCGTGGACAACGCCAATCCGACGCTCGCCATCACGATGCCCACACCTGGCGCCAAGGTGATGGCCGGGACGCTCGTGATCTCGGGCACCGCGAGCGACTCCGGCGGCTTGGGCGCTACGCCCGTGAGCATCACCCTCAGGCACAGCAACGTACTGAGCCCTCTGCACAACACCTCGTACTCCATCGCGGCACCCGGCGGGATTTGGAGCCAGAACGTATCCATCAACGGCGCCTCGCTTGACGGAACGCTCTACATCGACGTCCTCCTCACTGATCGGGCTGGCAAGACGACCTCCATCACGAGGGCGGCGACAATCGATACGACGGCGCCTTCCCTCAGCCTCACGTACCCGCCGCACGCATCCTACGTCAACGGCCTCATCTCCTTCACCGGGACCGCGGACGACCTCAACGGACTCGCCGACGTGACTCTCGAGATCCTCGATCCGGCCACGAGGACGGTCCCGAGGGCTTCAATCGCCAGGACCGGATCGACCCTCGCGGCCTGGGAATTCCCATTCAACTCCTTCGGTTACACGACCTCCACCTACGCCCACGACGTGAACGGCGACGGCAAGCTCTGGCAGATCTGGTACAGGCTGGCGGCGACGGACAACTCGGGCAACGTCCAGTACTACCAGGTCTCGGGCGACTGGCCCTACCTCTTCGTGGACACCGACGGCGACAAGCCCACCATATCGGTCACACAGCCCAAGAACGGCGACATCATCGGCGGCTTCGTCACCATGCTGGGCTCAGCATCCGACGACGACGGGCCCGTGATGCGCGTCGAGGTCCAGATCGACTTCAATGGGGACGGCGACTTCACCGATACCCGGGACATCAACAACAACGACTCCGACTCCAACCCCGCCACCGGCATCGACCTCGGCATCCCCACGGACGACGGCTTCGGCCACATCGTCCGCATCGGCGATGCCGCGCATAAGTGGGAGGACGAGGCGGCTTGGTACGTGGTGAGCGTGACTAACGGCACCTGGACCCTGGAGCTCAACTCCAACGGGGAGCTCTACAAGGGGAACACGGGCGGCGTAACGGGCAACATCATCATCAGGACCAGGAGTCGCGACCAGTTCGGCCTCGCCAGCGAGATCTCCTCGCGGACTATCACCCTGGACGAGACCTACCCGCGGATAGAGAACGTCTCGCCGAACGACCAGACCTACCAGAGTGGCGTCTTCCACATACTGGCCGACTTCGGGGACAACGTGGACCTGAACCTGGGCTTGAATTCCCAGATCAGGATGAACATCAACAAGGCCGGGTACCAGACGCTGACCGTGGGCGGCTACGTCCCCGTCACGCATCCCTACGCCCTCACTTCCGCCTTGGGAGCCCCGCAGTACGGCTACGACTTGGATTACACGCTCGACACGGCCGATTACTTCCCCGGAAGCTCGGGCATCCTCTACGTGGACCTCTACGTAAGGGACGAGTCGCTCTATACCAACCTGAAGTCCATGACTTTCTACGTGGACAACCAGGCTCCGACCTCCACGTGGTCCACCAGCATCACGCACCCCGACGGTTCCAATCTCAGGAACGGGATGATCACGGTCAATTCCGTGAACAAGACCTACGTGGAAGGCAACTACGGGGATTCCGGGACGGTCGCCGGCATCAGCCACATCGAGATGTACCTGGCTAATCCCGGGACGAGCGTCATCCGCAACATCAAGGCCTCGGGGATTTGGTCCGGGACGCCGGCCACGGAATCCATCAACACGGAGACATACGACCTGGTTAACAACATCTGGACGCCCGGGACCAGCGCAACGGCTCCGTATGTAAAGCACGACGAGATGATATCCGTCAACGCGGGATCCTTCACGATCGGGAACAAGTATGTGATCCGTACCGTCGGCACCACTGACTACACCCTCATCGGCGCGGCCTCCAGCGCCGTGGGCGTCTCCTTCACCGCCACGGGCGCGGGTTCCGGGACCGGCACGGCCTACGACAAGACGGCCGCGGACGGGTACGTGATCAAAGTGGATAACGCGTCGGAGATGAGCGACCTCACTATCGGCACCGACGTCGATGGGGACGGCTACCACGAGTACATGGGCATCTATGACGGAGCGGCGCGGTGGAGGGCGTATTTCAACAGCCAGTACCTGCCGGACGGCGTAATGGACCTCCACTACGTCGTCTACGACCTCGCGGGCAACTACACGCACCGGATGAGGCAGGTCTTCATCGCCAACAACGGGCCGCAGCTGGACCAGGTCCAGATCGGATCCGACCTCAACGCCAACGGGACCGTCGCCAACGGCGCCAACCTCGCGGAAATCACGGACTACTACAACCCCGCCCTCTCCGTGGACAGGACCGATTCCCAGAAGATCAAGAACCTGAGGCTCTACCTCGGCGTCAACGCCAGCGACAACAACCAGGTCAGGCAAATATTCATGGACGTGTACAACGCCGCGGGCACCACCTACCTCGGGAACGCCTACACCAGCGCCATCAACCCGGCATCCGGGGACATCGCCACGACGCTCACGGTGACTCCGGGAACCGCGCCCTGGACGGGGGCCTATTCCGGCGGGAAGATCGACTACTACCTCAAAGTGATCGTCAGGGACGACTCGCTCATCAACATTTCGCACTGGGTGAAAGTGAGCGTGATGGACCCGACCGATAGCACCGCACCGAATATATCCCTGAACCCCTTGGCGCAAGCCGACCAGGACAAGGCGATCGGCCATCTCGAGCTCCAAGGAGACAACACCGTTGGGGATTGGAATACGATCATCGCTGCCTACGGCGGCGACAACGATGCGAAGGCTTCCGGAAAAATCGTATATAAGGGAACGATCACCGACGAGAACCGCGTGTCCGCCATCAGCGTGGCCTCCCAAAACAACCCAGACACCAGCCTGGCGGTTTGGACGGGCGGATTCCTGGTAGCGGACGCTACCGGCTTCACGATCACCAGCCAGAATCTGGGCGAGAACGGCCATACCGTCAACTTCCGGTACGAATGGGATTCGTCCTACGTGACCGGCGTGGCGGGGCTCAATAGGACCATCTCGTTCGGTGGCCAGGATGGGGCCGCCAATCCCGCTACCGCCGCCAACTCGCAAGTAGACGTCGTGCCCTACGTTTCGGGCATAACGACTCAGCTCTCGTCCGCCTACAGCAGCGTTCCCACTACCCTGGCGCGATCGGCCCAAGGCTATTACCCCGTCAGGAGCGGCGAGCAGATCACGGTCAACGGTTTCAACTTCAACGGCGCCTCTACGGTGATGGCGGTCAATGGAGTACCGCAGACGGTCGCGACGACGGGTACGCCCCTCGTCAGCGTCCTGACCACGGTAGGCGCGAATTACGCTGTGACGGCTAACTCGGGGACCGATGCCTTCACGACGGCACTCGTCCATGGTATGGACGCGAATACCAAGGTGGTGTTCGCGGCTACGACCATGCCGACGGGATTAACCGCCGGAACGACCTACTACGTGGTGGGGGGCACGATCGGGGCGAACACTTTCCAGGTCTCAGCCACATCCGGCGGCGCGGCGGTCAATTTCTCGACGAACGGCACAGCCGTGACGGTATCGACTATGTCCGGCGACCTCGTCGCCCTGGTGAACGGGGTAAGGTCGGTCAACAACATCAACAGCAACTCGCTGACCTCCAACCAGGAGCCCAACTCCACCAATAACAACATCCTCACGGACGATAGGAAAGTGAATGTGTGGCTGTTCAACAACGTTGTTTCCGCCACCAATATCCGCTTCCCGTCGATGAGGGTCGGAACCGATGCGGGCCAGACTGTCGGGTTCGTGTACGATTCGGGCGCGCAGTACGTGCGCATGAACGTCGCCGGATCGGATTTCCAGGTCGACCAGAGCTACACCCAGTGGTACGATACCGCGGTGGCGGTGGACAGCAATGGGTACCCCTACGGCTTCTCGATGAACGGGGACTCAGGCGGTTCGGGCACGCAGGACGGCCCCGGCGCCGCCGGAGGCCACGCGAACGGAGAGTTCTACGCGTGGAATACCGCGGCCGCGCCCGGCAGCAATAACACCGGCAATACCGCGGCGTACACGAACGGAACGAAGAAGGTCGCCATCGAGAACTCATATACGACGAGCCCCACGACGGCTTTCGATTCCACCCGTATCTTAAATCCGAAGATCGCGACCTACGCGACGAGCGCGACCGCGGTCAACGTCTACATGAGCTACTACGACAACATCAACAGCGAGACGCGCTATCGATACGGAACGGTCACGGGGACGTATCCCACGCCTGCCTTCGGCGGGAACCTCCTGAACCACAACAATGTCGCAAGCGGATCCGGAGCCGGCTATCACGTGATCGCCGATGGCACGACGACTTTCCGCTCGGGCAAGTTCAGCGCGGTCGGCGTGAGCCCGACCGGCGCGAGGGCCTACGCGGCCTGGTACGACGCGAACGCCAGGCGCCTGGTATTCAGCTACAACACCAGCCCCGCGACGGCTTCAGGAGCGCAATGGCAGACGAACGCCACGTACATTGACGGCGCCTTCACGGGCTGGTACGTCGACATGGCGGTGGACGCGGCGGACCATATCCACCTAGCGTACTACAACTCTAGCACGGGCGACCTGAAGTACGCCTACTTGGATACCTACACCTCCACGCCCGTCGTAGTCACCGTCGATTCCTGGCTCTCCGTGGGTACTAACCTTTCGATCACGACCGTATACAACGGAACTAACTACGTGCCGTACATCTCCTACTACATGAGCTCCTACGACCAGACGCAGAACAGCCTGCGCCTCGCCTACCGGACCGATTTCAGCGTGGCTAATACTCCTACGGCGGGCGTGATAGGGGATCTGTTTACCGGGAATTGGGAAGTACAGTCGCTCCCCACCTCCAACATTCCGCTCAACTTCAGGGTAGGAGTCGGCATCAAGAACGTAGCCGGTGGTAGACTCAACGGCCCGATCGTCGGATACGCGACGGACGTGAATCTTGAGACTGCGCAATTGAAATGATGGATCGGACGCAAGCGCCGCCGTAAAGGCGGCGCTTGCGCCACGATGCAGAAAGGCACGAGTCCTCTGACCATTTGGGAAATGGTCGGCGGTCTCCTTTTTTCGGGATAGCTTTTTTACCTCGTTATGCACCGCGCTGAGACGGGTCTTGATGTCCTCGGCCGATGCCTGGAATGCCTTGGCCCTGCATGGCCGACCTTATGGGATACGAAGCCCTGAGCGTTGGATACCTTATCCGAATTGTTATCCGATTGCAGTACCCGCGCTGCTCACTCCCAAGAGATCCACTCGGAGAGTAGCGCATAGATCCACGTTTCCGCGGTGGAGGGCTTCACGACCTCGCGAGCAAGGGGACGATGCAGAGCAAGCCCCTCGTAACCGGTCATGGCTACAACATAGCCGCTCCGGTGAGCGATCACGGGACCGGCCTCGTCGCGGTTGCGCGATCGAGCGCATCAAGCCAATGAAAAGCGCCGCCCGGAAGGGCGGCTCATAATTTTACTCCGAGGCGGAGGAACTGTTCATTTCAGCTTCGAAGCGAGGAGCGGCTCGAGGTCCTTGATGCTGCCCAGGGACGCCGGAAGCGTCGCGTCCCAGGCCTTCCAGCCTTCCACGTCGCTCACGAGGCCGAGCGCGTAGGCGGGTTCCACCCAGTCGCCCTTTCCGAAATCCAGGTAGAGATTCGTAATGAAGCGGTCGGAGTACCGGGCCGCGTAATCCTTGAGCCATGCGCCCACGATGTTGCGCATCACCGCGGCGCGCTCCGCGGGATCCTTCTGAGCCTGCATGATGCCCGCAACGATGCCCCTGAGGTCGGCGGCCGTGGCGTAGAAGGTTCTCCTGTCCCAGACCTTCTCTTGCCAGCGCGCGAGTTCCTGCGAGCCGAGGCCCTTGGAGGCGCCGATGATGCGTTGATTGGCGCGGTAGGCTATGAACGAAACGAGCGAGTAGGCGGGGGAGTCTTCTTTCCTCGGCTTGATCCGTTTTGCCGCCCATTCCCAGGCGAGCCATTCGCCCAGTTCTGCGTCGGTCCAGGAAATGGCCGAGGAGGGGAGGGGCGAGTCCCGATCCAGCCAGGGACGGCAGTGCCATATCGGAATCGCTGCGGCGGAGTAGGAGGAGCGTTTGGCGGCTTCGATGGCGCGGTCGCGGGCGGCCGCGCTCCATACGGCCTTGACGTCAACGCGCCCGTTCTCCTTGACGCTGACGATCTTGAAGCCGAGCCCCTCGTCCGATCCTGGAAGGTAGGCCTTGGGCGCGAAGGGCTTCTTCCAGCCATCCTTCGCCGCCAGGTCGGCTATGCCCGCGAGGCTCTCGGAAACCTTCGCGTCGGTTTCCCTTTCCATCGAGGAGATCGACTTGACGGGAAGGCCGCAGGACGAGGCCAGCGAAGACATGACGATCGCCGCGGCGACTGCATGGATGGCCCAGATTCCGGCTCCGCCGGAGGAACGCGCTTTCATTCGTGATTCCATGGTTGGGATTATAGGCCAGGCCGGGCGGGGGGACAATGGCCGCGGGAAAATACGGTCGAAGGATTCCGAACGCGGTATCCGCCCTCCGGGTCATCACAGGCCTCCCGGACCGGGTAGGGCGCCAATGAAAGGGAGGACCTGATCGGCGCCATGGCGCGGTGGATCGAGACCGCTCCGCCCCGGGCTCGCCCCTAGACGAGGTCGCCCATGTCCTGGGGGCGGTTCGTGATGATGCCGGCCACGCCGCGCCGGAGGAGGGCCCGCGCCCGGGCGGGGTCGTCGATCGTCCAGGGGATGACGTCGCGTCCGCGGCCGGCGCCCGGCCAGAGGATCTTCGGCAGCCTGAAGCAGTTTTCCGAGGGCTTGAGGAAGTCGCAGCCGGAGACGGCCGCCCCCAGGCCGAGCCTGAGGGGGAGGGGGATCTCCTTCCCGCTCGTGCTCCAGATGATGGCGGTGGGGATGTCCTTCCGCGCCTCCTTGAGGTATTTGAGCGGGAAGGGATTGAAGGAACTCACGATGACTTTCTCCCGGAGGCCGTGCGCGTCGATGAGCCCGGCCACCTGAAGCTCTATCCCCGTCCGCTCCGCCGTATCGCACTTGATCTCGACGTCGTAATAGAAGGCATCCCCGAATTCGGAGAAGACCTCGTCGAGCGTGGAAATGCGCTCGCCCTTGAAGGCGGAACCCTTCCAGGAGCCTATGTCCACGCGCCTCAAGTCGCGGAGCTCGGTGTCCGCGACGCGGATGGGAACGCCGCCCAGGCGCATGAGGTCGAAGTCGTGGATGACGACGAGTTCGCCGCTCGCGGCTCGGTGCACGTCCAGCTCCACGCCGGGGCAGCCCATGTCGCGGGCGGCGCGGAAGGCCGCCATGGTGTTCTCGGGCGCGATCGACGATGCGCCGCGGTGCGCGAAGAGGAGGGGGCGCCGTTCGTCGGGGAAGGGAAGGAGGCGGGTCACGGGGAAACCGGATCGTCGCCGGAAGCGGACTCGTCGCCGGAGGCGGATTCGCTCGCGTCGATCCCTTTCGCTCCGGCGCCGCTCGCCTCGCCGGTTTCGGGAGCGCCATCTCCGGCCGCCACAGCGCCATCGGTCGTCGAGGCGTTTCTGGTCGCGGCGGGAGCCGCGCCTTCGGTCGTCGCCGCGCTCCCGGACGCGGCCGATTCAGGCGGCCGCGGAGGCGGGGCCATGCCCAGGCTCGCCTTGAGCGCGGCGAGGGCCTCGTCGGCCTGCGCCGACTTCACCTCGGCCTCGAGCTTCGCGACGCCGGGGTTATCCATCTCCCCTGTCACGAGCTGGAGCTCGGCGAGGAGGGCGTCGGGATCGATGCTCCGCACGCGGGCCTCGAGCCCGGGCACCTGGTCGCGCATGCGCTTGATGTCGTCCGCGAGCGCGATGGCCTCCATCTTGAGGGCGTTGGCCTTCGCCCGCGCTTCCTGGAAACGGGCGTCGGCCTGGGCGGCGAGCTCTTCGAGCCCCTTTC
Organism: uncultured Spirochaetales bacterium; assembly: GCA_964399285.1. Classification (GTDB taxonomy): domain Bacteria; phylum Spirochaetota; class Spirochaetia; order Treponematales; family JBGSOB01; genus CAYNQK01. The sequence goes on from CAYNQK010000007.1 coordinate 23,074, forward strand.
CTCTCGCGAGGGAGGCGCGCTGTTCCCAGTTCGCCGCGTCGGCGTCGGCTTCCTTGACGCGCATCTTGAGGAGGTTGAGGTCTGTCATGTGGGCGAGGATGTATTCCTTCGCCGATCCGGGGCTCATGCCCCGGAGGTTCGTCCAGTCTTCCATCAGAACTTCACCGTGACGCCCAAGGCGGCGCCGATTCCTTTCGCCTCGGTGACGAGGTCGTCATTGAGCCCGAACCAGTATTGATACGATCCTTCGAGGTAGGCCTTGAGGTCACGCATTATCAGGAAAGATATCCCGATGCCGGCGATCCCGCCCGCGTGCCCCGGGCCGGATATGTCCTCGTCCTCGTCGTCTCCGCTCGTCTTCACGAGGACTCTCCGCGTCGCCACGTATAACGACGCCCCTCCCGCGACGAAGGGGGAGACCTGGAACCGGCCGAGGTAGACGTTGAACTCGCCTCCCAGATAGAGGAAGAACGGGAAGGAATGGAAGGGATCCTCGTCGCCCAGGACGACGGAACTGAACGGGACCTGCAATCCGATGAGGGGCTTGAGGGCGTAGAATCCCTCGGAGAAGGTGAGCTTGACGCCCGCCTCCCCGTAGCTCTTCCCGACGGGATACCCGGGAGGAACGAGGACGGGCGCCGAGCCGAAGACGTAGCGGAAATAGGGGGAGACGTCCAATCCCGAACGGGGTATCTCCCTGAGCCGGGTCTCCTCCCCGATCGGGGAGGCGGAGAAGAGCACCGTGCCGTCAGAAATTTCCGTTCCCGCGCGTTTCACGACGACGAGGCCCGCCTCGCGCTCGTCGACGACGCCGTCGATCTCCTCGTACTCCATGACGGCGAATTCGTATCCGGTCTTGACGCCCATGGACGAACCGAGCCGGAGTCTCACCTTCCTCCCGTCGACCGAGACGATCTTCGAATCCAGGGGAAAGACGGCCCTCGCCTCGCGTTCGAGCGGCGAGGCGAGGGAATCGACCGCCGCCCGCACCGCCGCGTCCTTGTCGACGGGATCGCTCCCCGATGCATCGATGACGGGAGAGGCCATGACCTTCCCCTCCGAGACGTCGAGGAAGGTGATGGACGCCGAGATCCTGCAGGTCCATTTGGACTTCTCGGGCGATTCGGGATCGACGGAGTAGGAGAGGCTGTAGTTCGTCACCACGGGTATGACGGCGCAGAAGGCCCCGATGAGGCGATTCATCTCCGCTTCCGTGAGGAAGGCCTCCCCGAGGAGGTACTTCTCCGGAATGACGAGGTTGTCTTCCTTTATCTTCTTTACGTCCGAAACGAAGGATGCCAGGTCGCCCGCCGCCATGCGCTGCGCGTAGCCGATGACCTCGAAGCGCCTCATGGAGGAGAATACCTCCATGATCCGCGCGTCGATGCTCCCGAGGGCCTCGTCATTTATGTCCCAGCCATGGTAACCGAGCGCGAAGACCGCGAGCTCCCTCCGTTCGGATACGGCGGGATCGGGGGCGGCTGAGAGGGGCGCGGAAGCGAGGAGCGCCGCCGCGATCGCCGCCTTGATGACCTTTCCCACGGTTGACCCTCCCTATCGTTCAAGAGTATAGCCCGCGCGAAAACGATGTCAATGGAGAGCGCTTCCCGGAACGCTCCCGGGGCGTTGAAAGCCTCGGCCCTGTCGCGCTAGTCTTTCCGCGTGGACGCGGAAGGATCGTACGTTGACGGAAGGCCCATCGCGGCCATCGCTACCCCGCTCGGGGAGAGCGCGCTCGGCGTCCTCAGGGTATCGGGACGCGGAAGCGTCTCGCTCCTCGGAAAGGCCTTCTCGCGGCCCGAGGCCCTGGAGTCCTCCGGGAACGCGCGCGCCGTTCACGGCTGGATCAGGGGCGGGGGCGGGGAACGGATCGACGAGGTAGTCGTCCTCGTCTGGCGTTCTCCCGCCGGCTATACGGGCGAGGACGGGGCCGACGTCATGTGCCACGGCTCGCCCGCGGCGGTTTCCGCCGTCCTGGAAGCCATCCTCGCCGTCGGCTTCCGCCGCGCCCTCCCCGGGGAGTTCACGCTCCGCGCATTCATGAACGGCAAACTGGACCTCACGCGCGCGGAAGCGGCCGCGGAGATGTCCGCGGCGAGGACCGAGCGAGCCCGGAAGTCGGCGGCCGCGAGGCTGTCGGGGGTGCTCGAGGAGCGCGTCCGCGCGGCGAGGGAAAGCGTGCTGGAGGCGCTCGCGCTCGCGGAGATGCGGCTCGACTACGCGGAGGGCGAGGACGACGAGGACGGCGCGCCTCGGACGGACGGCCTCGCCGCGGCGCTCGCCGAGATCGATTCGCTCCGCGACGGCTACGCGACGGGGAGGCTCGCGCGGGAAGGAGCCGCGGTCGTGCTCCTCGGGCCGACCAACGCGGGAAAATCGAGCCTCTTCAACCTCTTCCTCAAGGAGGACAGGGCCATCGTCTCCGAGGAGCACGGGACCACCCGCGATTACCTCGAAGCATGGATCGAGCTGGGCGGCTTCCCGCTCAGGCTCATCGATACCGCGGGCCTCCGCGATACGAGCGATGCCGTCGAGCGCGAGGGGATCGCTCGGGCCCTCGGAGCCGCTGAAACCGCCGACGTCGTGCTTCTTCTCAGGGACGCCGCGGCGGAAACCGATGCCTCGACGGGACAAGGAGACTCGGCGGGTCCGGACGCCGGATCCGCCGCCGGCGTTTTCCTCGCGCGGCCGGACGTCGCCGCCAAGACGATCAGGGTCTGGAGCAGGGCGGACCTCTCCGCTCAGGCGACGCCGACGGGATGGCTGGCGCTGAGCTCCGTCACGAGCGCGGGCTTCAAGGAACTCGAGTCGCTGATTCTCGACATGCTCCGCGCGGGATCAGCGAAGGAAGACGGCCTCGAGATCGCGTCGGCCAGGCAGAAGCGCCTCCTCGACGCCGCGTCCGCGTCGCTCAGGGCGTATTTAAGCGGGATCGCGGCGGGAGAGCCCCTGGACGCCCTAGCGCCCGAACTCCGCGATTGCGCGGATTCGCTCGGACTCGTCCTGGGCGAGGGAGCCCGCGCCGACCTCCTCGACGAGATATTCTCGCGCTTCTGCGTGGGGAAGTGACATGCCGGATTTCGACGCGATAGTCGTGGGCGGCGGGCACGCGGGCATCGAGGCGTCGCTCGCGCTCGCGCGCCTCGGGAAGCGGACCCTCCTCATGACGCAGAATCCCGACCGCATCGGCGCCATGTCCTGCAACCCGGCCGTGGGCGGGCTCTCCAAGGGCAACCTCGTCCGGGAGGTGGACGCCCTCGGCGGCGAGATGGCCCGCCTCATCGACAAGACCATGATCCAGTTCCGCGTCCTCAACCGATCGCGCGGTCCGGCCGTGCAGGCGCCGCGCGCCCAAGCGGACAAGGCCGCGTACGTCCAGGAGGCGAGACGCTCCCTCGAGGGGCAGGCGGGGCTCTCCATCCTCATGGACGCGGCCGTCGACCTCGTCACGGACGAGGCGGGAACGCGGATCGAGGGCGTCGTCACCGAGCGCGGCGCGCGGATCGGCGCCCGGGCCGTCATCCTCTGCACTGGCACCTTCATGGAAGGGCGCATCTTCATCGGAGACTACACCGCGGAGTCGGGACGCCTCGGCGAGCCGGCGGCCGTCGGGCTGGGATCGGCGCTGAGGCGCAGGGGCTTCAGCGTGGGGAGGCTCAAGACGGGGACGCCCGCGCGCGTGAAGGCGGGATCGCTCGACTTCGGCGCCTTCGAGGAGCAGCCCGACGACGATCCCGGTCCCCGCCGCTTCTCCTTCTACGGCGAACAAGTCGAGCGGCCGTCCGTCCCCTGCTGGACCGCGTACACGAACGACGAGGTCCACGCCGTTATACGAGCCAACATCGGGAGATCTCCGCTCTACGGCGGGAAGATCAAGGGAAGGGGGCCGCGCTACTGCCCGTCCATCGAAGACAAGGTGATGCGCTTCCCCGAGCGGGCGCGGCACCAGGTTTTCATCGAGCCCGAGGGCCTCTATACCGACGAGGTCTACCTCAACGGCCTCTCCTCGTCGCTTCCCGAGGACGTCCAGGACGCCTTCCTCCGGAAGATCCCGGGCTTCTCGCGGATGGAGATGGTGCGTCCCGGCTACGCCGTCGAGTACGATTACGTCGATCCCCGGCAATTGAGACCGAGCCTCGAGGCCAAGGCCCTCCGCGGGCTTTTCATGGCGGGGCAGATCAACGGCACCTCGGGATACGAGGAGGCGGCCGCGCAGGGGATCATGGCGGGCGTCAACGCCGCGCTCTTCCTCTCCGGCGAGCCGCCCCTCGTACTCGGCCGCGCGGAGGCCTACATCGGCGTGATGATCGACGACCTCGTGACCCTCGGAGCGGACGAGCCCTACCGCATGTTCACGAGCCGGGCGGAGCACCGGCTCTCCCTCAGGCACGACACGGCCGACCGCAGGCTCTCCCCGCACGCCGCGCGGATCGGGCTCCTCCGCCCGGCGGACCGCGCGGCCTTCGAGGCCAAGGCGGCGCGCGTGGCCGAAGCGGACCGGATCCTCGGCGAGCGGCACGTCCGCCCCGCCGACGCCCAGCGCTTCCCCGGCCTCTCGAGCCACGAGGGCCAGAGCCTCGCGCGGACCCTCTCCGACCCGACGATCGACCCCGCCGACGCTTGGGCCCTCGACGAGCGGCTCGCCTCCCTTCCCGAGGATTGGAAGGAGACCCTCTACCTCGACATGCGATACGCGGGATACCTCGCGCGCGAGCGGGAGATCGTGGAGCGGAAGCGGGCGATGGAGGAGCGCCTCTTGCCCGAGGGGATCGATTACGCAGCCATGACGGGGCTCTCGGCCGAGGCGCGCGAGAAGCTTTCCGCGGTGAGGCCGCGGAGCGTGGGACAGGCCTCGCGCATACCCGGCGTCAGGCAGTCGGACATCGCGCTCCTCATGCTCCGCTCGCGCTGAGGCGCGGGGAACGGGCGGCGGCAGGAGGAACGCTTACGCGAGGATCCCGCCCCGGTCGTCGCCTTCTCCGCCATGTCGGTCGTCCGGAATGAAACGGGCCTCGAAGGCGGGGCAATTCACGCCCGTCGCGGAGCGGACGTCCCAGCTCGGCATGTTCCGCGTCTTGATGCCGAACACGCGGCAACCCCGCGGGAACTCGGGCTCCCAGGTGACGAAGAAATGCGCGCACTTGAGGCAGTCCGGGGACGCGTCGGCCATGAGTTGCATTTTACCCGATGAATGGATAGATTCAAGGCATGGGAATGACATCCATACTGCGGAAGCCCTTCAGGTATTCGTTCGCGAACGCGAGCCTCGTCCTCGTGATCCTCAACGTCGTCGTCTTCGGGATACAGCTCCTCTTCGCGGGCAGGGTCGAGTACTACTTCGGCCTCATTCCCGACGCCGTGTCGCACGGCTGGGTATGGCAGGTCTTCACGTACATGTTCCTCCATTCGACCCGCATGCCCTCGCACCTCGTGTTCAACATGATCGGCCTCTACCTCTTCGGCGTCCAGATCGAACGGCGCACCGGGACTAGGGAGTTCCTCCTCTTCTACCTCCTCTGCGGAACCCTCGCCGGCGTCTTCTCGTTCGTCTTCTATAAGATAGTCGGAGCCGAGTCCGTCATCCTCATCGGCGCCTCGGGCGCCATCTACGCCCTCCTCCTCGCCTTCGCGGCCTTTTTCCCCGGCGAGAACGTCCTGATCTTCGGCCTCATCCCCGTGAAGGCGCCGGTCATGGTCCTCATCTTCGCGGCCGTGGAAATCATCTCGCAGATCGTGCCCTTCAGGAGCGGCGTCGCGCATCTCACGCACCTCTCGGGATTCGCCGTGGCCTGGGCTTACTTCCTCGTGCGCTACGGGATCAATCCCTGGAAGAGGTTTTTCCTCAGGTGACGCGGGGCGCGGGCCCGGTTCGCGCGTTCGCCGCCGTACTCGCGGCCACGCTCGGAGCCGTCGCGCCCTGCGCCGGCCAGCCGAACGCCGAGAGCCCCGTACTGAGGCACGAATTCTCCTGCGCCCTCGAGCGCCGTCCGGGATCGGAAGGCGCCGTGGCCGTGGGCCCCGAAGAGGCCGGCGCCCGTCTCCGCGCGGAGGCGGCCTGGGTCTACATGGGGATGATCCACGGCTTCGAGGTGGAATACGTCCCGCTGGACATCGGGCGTAACGTCCACGAATCCTTCGCGGCCAGGCCCGCGTGGAATCAACGGAGCGAACGGAAGGGCCTCTCGCTCGCGGATATCCGCATCGAGGAAACCACGGTCAAGGCCTACGTCGAATACCGGATGACGCGCTCCGAGTCATCGCGCTACGCGGGCTGGCGCGCGCGCGGCGCCGCTCCCTTCCAAGCCGAGGGCCGCGCCGCCGAGGCGAACGGCCCCGACGCGCGCTTCACCGCCATGGAGCAGGCCGTCAAGCTCGCCGTGAAGGAATACGCCCGCTCCCTGGAGAAGAACCGCCCCCGCCGCGTCCGCGCCCTCGCCGCCTTCGAACGCCCGCCTACCATCAAAGTCGACCAAGGCCTCTACGTCGCCACCGCCCGCATCCTCATCAAAGTCCTAGAAATCCAACCCTACCCCGATTTATAGAGTGCTTTTCAGTATAGGATTTCCCGGGGACAAAGGCTCTATCGCATCATCGTGCTGCGATTCTCGATTCAATAGACGGTAATGCAGGCGCATCCGAATCCTCGAGTAACCGCATAGGGATGAGTGAGGGGGTCGACGGGGGAGAGAGAAGGGAGAAGATCAACGGGGAAAGGTTTTCCATGCATTTTCGACTCCGCGGGTGTCATGTGAAACCGCGCTGAGTGATTCCGCACGTTAATCCCCAGTCTATACCTGAAAAGGAGCGAAGCTTAACGGAGCGGAGCGGAGTGTTAGGACTAACGAAGTGCGGTTTCACATGACAGGCCCCGTTCTTCGAAAATGCATGGAAACGGTTTTGGGATATTCTCCCTTCTCTTTCCCCCGTCTATTCCTTCAGGCGTTCCGGCTCCGCAGCCTCGTGCATCTCCTCGAGCCCCTTCATGATCGCGTCCGCCACCGCCTGCTTCTTGTCCGCCCCGAAGTGGACGTTGCGCACGGACTCGCGGAACTGGGCGCAGGAGATCACCGGGCTCGCGGTGAACACGAGCTTGTCCTCGCACACGAGGTCCTCGGTCATCGATCCGTCGGGATTGATCCTCAGGATGTTCCCGTTCATGGCGAGGAGGCACATGTAGTCGAAGGACTTCACGTAGGAGTCGATCTCGCGGATGCCTCTCTTGGTCGTCGGGTCCCAGGGGCGGTAGCGCGTGCCGGCAGGATACACGAGGACGATCTTCTTGGCCTTCTTCTTCTCGTTGAGGACGCGCGACGCCGCGCGATTGATGCTCGTGGTGCGGAGCATCTCCTGCATGAAGGCCTTGGGGTCCCCCTCCTTGAGGGCCTCCGCGGTGCGCGTGGGTACGATGACGATGCGGGAATAGGCCTCCGTGGGCGCGAGGACCGCCGGATCCTCCTCGTTGAGCTTGATGCCGGCGATGGCGATGAGGTGCTCCGCGAAGGCCTGCCCGATGGGGCCCTGCTGCCTGAGGAGGTAATGGAAGGCGGGAAGGTCCATGTTGGTGTAGTGCTCGACGAGGAGGAGGCAGGCGTGGCCCTCCTGGGACTTGCCGAAGAAATCCTCCAGGTTCTCCCAGTTGCGGATCCCCGACCCGGGCTTCAGGTTCTCCTCGACCATCCTGTCCATGTAGGGGAGGATGTCGGGATTCCCCTCCTGGTAGACGTTCTCCTCGCTCACGCGCGCGGGAGCCTTGGAGCGCTGCATCATCGCGATGAAGGAATCGCGGTACTTGAGCCCCACCGGCCACATGAGGGCGCCGTCCTTTGGATCGCGCATCGGGTACTTGGACTCGGACTGGGCGGGCGTGCCCACCTTGCCCGAACCGCCGCCGTAGATGTCCTTGATGACGTCCTCCGCGCTCGCCTCGCGGTTGAGGATGCGGGAGACGCCGTCGCAGATGGGGAGCTTGAGCTTCTTGTCCTCGGCGATTGCCCTGATGGCGCGGCAGGCCGCGGCGCCCTCGGGGATGTAGCCGAGCTCCTTGATCCGCGAGAGGAGGTCCGCGATGCTCGAGAATTTTTCGTGGACGCGCTTTTCCGCGATCTCCCGGCCGAATCTCCTGTTGCGCCCGAGCTGGGAGCGGCAGGTGACGTCGAGGTCGCCCACGCCCGCGATGGACGTGAAGGTCTCGGGGTGCGTGGCGCCGAGCGCGCGGCCGATGGTCTGGATCTCGTTGAGGCCGGCGGCGAGGAGGAGGGACTCCGTGTTGTCGCCGAAGACGGCCGATCCCGCCTTGAGCGCGTCGAGGATTCCGAAGGCTATGGCGATGACGTTCTTAGCGGCGGCGCAGGCCTGCACCCCGATGGGGTCGAGCGAGGCGAATACGAGGAGCTTGTCCGACGAGAGGAGGTCCCGGACGGTGATCGCGTTCTTGGGATTGGCGCTCGCGGCGATGAGGCCCGTCATCTTTCCCTTGGCCACTTCCTCGGCGTGGGAGGGGCCGGATATGTAGACGGTCGAGTCCCTGTAGAAGCCGGGGAGATGGTCCTCGAGGACCTCCGTGATGAGCTTGAATCCCTTGGCGGTATCGAGGAAGCCCTTGGTGAGTATGGAAATGATCGCCTTCCCGTCCATGACCACCTGGGACGTGATGAATTTCTTGATGGTATCGATGAGGAAGAGGGAGGGCACCGCGAGGATGATGTGCGACCTGCCCTCCGCGGCGACGCGGATATCGCTTGTCGCCTTGACCCCGGTCGGGAGGCGGATGCTGCTCAGGTACCGCTCGTTCACGTGCTTTTCGTTGATCGAGGCGACGACGTCCTCTTCCAAGGCCCAGATAGTGACCTGGTGGCCCTTGTCCGCGAGGACCTTCGCGATCGCCGTACCCCAGGCGCCGGCGCCTATGATGCCAATGCTCTGTTCCATAAGGAAGGTAGGATAATCGATTTCACCCGTCTTGAGAAGCGGACAGAAATATGGAAAGCGTCATAGGCTATAGGGATTCGAAGGCGTGGTGTGCTGTTAATTTATTGCGAGATAATGATTTTAAGGAAAATCATTCATAGTGAATCAATATTCGGGTTTGGATGGGGCGATACTGGTGGGGGGGTTACCATGATTTTTCGTGATCGTTTTTGATAATGATTATCAATATCAATAGGCAAGGGCTTGACGAGCTATCAGCTTGGTTATATAGTAGCCCTAAACAGAACCACTATCGAACTATCCGATAGCCGGTTCCTGAAGGAGGCCCCATGGCGTGCACGAAGAGCTTCCCCCTGACGCGAACCCAGCTGGAAGAAATCATCAAGCGTTTCCCGACGCCCTTCATTATCTATGACGAGGCGGGCATCCGCTCCGGCGCCCGCGCCTTGAAAGAGGCCTTTTCCGTCTGCCCGGGCTTCCGCGAGCATTATGCGGTGAAGGCCTGCCCCAACCCCTTCATCCTCAAGATCCTAGCCGACGAGGGCTTTGGCGCGGATGCTTCCTCCGGCCCTGAGATTACGCTGGCGGAGAAGGCCGGGATCAAGGGCGAGATGATCATGTTCACCTCGAACGATACGCCCGCCAGCGAGTTCGTCCAAGCCGCCAAGGCCGGCGCCGTCATCAACTTCGACGATATCACCCACATCGATTTCTGCGAGCAAGCGCTCAAGACCGCGGGCCTGCCGGGGCTCCCCGCCCTCATCTCTTGCCGCTACAACCCCGGCCCCCTCAAAGACGGGAACGCCATCATCGGGAAGCCCGAGGAAGCCAAGTACGGCTTCACGCGCGAGCAGCTCATCGCAGGCTACGCGGCGCTCAAAGGCAAGGGCGTGAAACGCTTCGGGCTCCACACCATGGTTGCCTCCAACGAGCTTTCCAACGACTACTTCATCGAGACGGCCCGCCTCCTCTTCGATACCGTCCTCGAGATATCGCGGAAGGTCGGGATCGACTTCGAGTTCGTGAACCTGGGTGGCGGCTTCGGCATCCCCTACAAGCCCGAGCAAACCGCCATCGACCTCCCCTACGTGGCGCGCGGCGTCAAGAAAGCCTACGACGAGATAATCGTCGGGAACGGGCTCAAGCCCCTCTCCGTCTACATGGAGAGCGGGCGCATGATCACCGGCCCCTACGGGTGGCTCGTGACCCGCGTCATACACAAGAAGAGCATCTACCGCGAGCACCTAGGAACCGACGCTTCCATGGCCGACTTCATGCGCCCCGGCGTCTACGGCTCGTATCACCACCTCACCGTGGCCGGCAAGGAAAGCGACAAGGCGGACAAGGTCTACGACGTCACGGGGAGCCTCTGCGAGAACAACGACAAGTTCGCCGTCCAGCGCGCGCTTCCTGAGGTCGGCATCGGCGACCTCATCGTCCTCCACGACGCGGGCGCCCACGGGAAGGCCATGGGCTTTAATTATAATGCCAAGCTCCGCTGCGGTGAAATTCTCCTTAGGGAGGACGGCTCCGTGACGGAGATCCGCAGGCGGGAGACGGTGGAGGATTACTTCGCTACCCTCGATTTCAAGGCTTTAAGCGGCTTCGACGCTCGTTCGACCGCTCGCTCTGAGCGCCACGCTTAAGGAGGCATTTATGATCCGCAGGAATCCCAATTTCACAAACCTCAAGGCAGGCTACCTTTTCCCGGAGATCGCAAAGCGCAGGAGGGAATTCATCGCCAAGCGCCCCGGCGCCAAAGTCATCTCCCTCGGCGTCGGCAACACCACCGAACCCCTTTCGCCCGCCATCGTCTCCGGCCTCATCGACGAAGTGAAGGCCCTCGGCACCAAGGAGGGCTATACCGGCTACGGTGACGAACAAGGCCTCGGCGCGCTCAGGGCCAAAATCGCCGAGGTCCTTTATAACGGCATCGTGGCCCCCGAGGAAGTCTTCATCTCCGACGGCGCCAAGTGCGACATCGGCCGCGTGCAGACCCTCATCGGCTCGGGCGTGCCCGTAGCCGTGCAGGACCCCGCGTATCCCGTGTACGTGGACGGCTCCGTCATCGCGGGCGCCGCGGGCGCGTGGGAGGGCGCGGGGTACAAGGGCATCCGGTACCTGCCCTGCACCGCTGAGAACGATTTCTTCCCCGACCTCTCCTCCCTCGAACCGGGCGGCGTCCTCTACTTCTGCTCGCCCAACAACCCCACCGGCGCCGTGGCTACTCGCGACCAGCTCGTAGCCCTCGTGGACGCGTGCAGGAAGAAGCGCACCCTCATCATTTTCGATTCGGCTTATGCGGAATACATTTCCGATCCTTCTCTCCCCAAAAGCATCTTCCAGATCCCCGGCGCCCGCGAGTGCGCAATCGAGATCTCCTCGTTCTCCAAGCCCATCGGCTTCACCGGCGTGCGCCTGGGCTGGTCCGTGGTCCCCAAGGAACTCCGCTACGCGGACGGCGGCGCCATCATCGACGACTGGAACCGCATCATGACCACGATCTTCAACGGCGCTTCCAACATCGCCCAGCACGGCGGGCTCGCGGCCCTGAGCTCCGCTGGTATCGCGGAGATGCGCTCATCCATAGCCCATTACATGGGGAACGCGCGGATCATCAAGGCCGCGCTCGACGGGCTCGGCGTCAAGACCTGGGGCGGCGTCAACGCGCCCTATATCTGGGCCCGCTTCCCCGGACGGAAGAGCTGGGACGTCTTCGAGGAAATTTTAGATAAGTGCGAGGTCGTCACCACGCCCGGTTCAGGCTTCGGCCCCGCGGGCGAGTCCTTCATCCGCTTCTCGGCCTTCGGTCATCGCGCTGACGTGGAGGAGGCTGCGGGACGGCTCAAGAAGCTGGCCTGATCAGCGTCGGTTCATAACCAGGGGGAAGAAGAGCGCCTGCCCTTCTTCCCCTTTTTTTCCCAATGGGAATGACGTGCGATCCTGAATGCCCCATCATCCTGGAAGTGATATGGAGGGGGTGCATGGCGAGGTTGTTCAGAAAAGAGTATCTCGCGCAAAGCTCGCAAAGAGGAGAGGAAAGAGATTAGTGAGCTGCTTATTCCCAAAATGTATAGTAGCCGGATACTTCTTTTCTTTATCTTCTTTGCGTCTTTGCGCGATTATTTCTTATTCACTGGGTCGGCGTTGTAAAGAGAGATATTTCGCGCAAAGCTCGCAAAGAAGATAGGATTGTTCTTAAAATGAGGCATATTTAGAAAATGAATAGTGATCCAAGACTTCTTCTCTTTATCTTCTTTGCGTCTTTGCGCGAGCTTCTCCCCTCCTGATAACGAATAAGTTATAAGATAAAGTGATGCCCGTCCGGGATAAATTCTCGAAAGAATAGACATAGATACTCCAAGATGACTGAAAATGAAATCGCTGCCATCATCGTCGATACCTCCCTTGATATTCACAGGCATTTAGGCCCAGGGCTTCTCGAAAACGCATATGAAGCTGTGCTAGCCCATGAGTTGTCGATTAGAGGAATATCGTTTGAACGGCAAGTGCAAGTCCCTCTAGAATGGAAAGGGATACATCTCGAGTGTTGCTACCGTGCGGATATCGTCGTTGAAAAGAAGGTGCTTATTGAATTGAAGTCGGTTGCCACACTCATGCCCGTGCATACAAAACAGCTGATCACCTACCTCCGGTTAACAAAAATGAAGCTTGGGCTCCTCATCAATTTCAACACAGATCTCATCAAAGACGGGATTATGAGAATCGCTAACGGCCTTCAGGTGTAAATACCTAAATAATAAGGAGTTACTGATAATCCTAGAGGTTAACCTTTATTCCCCACTTTTTTGGGAATATCCTGCGTGATTTCCCTCCCACCAACGATCCATATATGACCTTGCAGGGAAGAAATGGTAAAGCCAGATAAAAATCTAAAAATGGCACGGGATAGAAAAAAATGTAAAAAAGGGCCAAAGCCTGGGAATTCTTGCGATTTCCGGGCTTGGCATGTTATGGTGGGAGTCGTTGATTCCCTTCGGAATGTCTTGAACGGAGGAACCAGAATGAAACTCAAAATCCTGGCATTGCTGACCCTCGGTATTTTCCTCGCCTTCACGGGATGCGACAACATCGTTGATGAAAGACTCAACGCCGCGGAGGACGATAGGATCGACGTGGAGATGAGCCGGTTGCCTGCACCGAGCCAACCCGCGGCGGGCGCGACTGAAATGGTCGTGGACGCGACCGAAAAAAATACTATCGATCCCACTGACGAATACGTCGTCAAGAAATGGCAGTACTACGAAGTCCCCCAGATGAGCTCGTATATGGCGGAGGATCTCCCCGATAATCTTCTCTGGCCGGGAGCCATTCTGGACAGCACTGCTTTCGTAAACGGCTCATATAAGGAAATCGCTTCCTCGAAAATCAAGCGGGCGCCGCTCATGATCACCACAGACGCGAACGTCGCCGGAGGCACGATTTACCTGGAGACAGATACCCCGAACGAAGTCACGGTCCGCCAGATCGTCAATAACCTGATCACCCAGCAGGGCACGGTCAATACGACGAAGTATATTCGATCCAATTACGAGACCTACACCACTTCCTCGGAGCTGTCCACGAAGCTTAAGACCAGCCTCGGGTACAAGGGCCTCGTCGTCGAAGCCAAGCTCGATGCTCTCCTTGAAAGAGGTTCGAGCACCAAGACCTCGAAGATCGTTCTCGACTTCACGCAGTGTTATTTCACGATCCGTCCCGCTCTCGTCACCAAAGCATCCGATTTCTTCGATTACCAGAACACGTCATGGGAGGATATTTCCGAGCAGTTGACCGGGGCGGGCGCCAAGCCTGTGTTCGTATCCTCAATCGATTACGGCCGTTCCATCATGGCCGTCATCGAGAGCGATGAGAGCGCCGAATCCCTGAACGTGAGCGTCAGCGCGTACGTCTCATATTTAAAGAATAAAGGCTCGGTAAGTGTCGACATCGCGAATGAGGTGAATAAACTCAAGTCGACGGCTACGATCACTGCCCTCGTCGTCGGAGGCAATGGAGATTATGCCAACATGACCAGCTTCGACGGTATTAAGACCTGGCTCGACGATGCGGGCGGGATTTCGTTCTCCAAGCCCCTCCGCTATACCCTCCGCTACCTCTCTGATCCCACTTCCGCCCAGCCAGTTGGATTCGTGACGGGCGGCGTATATTATGAAAAGGCGCCGAAAGCTGTTGTGAATGAGTGGGAGGAATTCTCCCCGGCAGTCTATAATCAATCTCATTGCACTTATTCTGGTAGTAGTTTAGGATCTGAACCGCTTGCATCCGATCCCGGCCCGGGGTATATGTGGAATCAAGGTACCATAACATTTGTGATGTCAGGGGGGCAAAGGTATAGGATGAGTGGTAAGTGTAGCGATAATTTTACTGGATGTATCCTTAATGCAGAAGGACGCAGAGTGTTTGCCGCAAAGGAAGAGTTCACTATTGAGAGTAGTTCTACTGAGTGGATAATTAACATAGACTCTCCTTCGGCTGCAATTAGTAATATTAAATTCGAAAGAAAAATCCGCTAAGGGTACTCTATGCCCCACCCATTCAATCTGAGTGGGGCTTTTTTGCGTGATCTTCCCCCCCATTTTCGATATATAATCACCATAATGCGTGACGGGCAGACGGCGTTGATCATCAGGCTCCGGGACGGGGATCCGTCCGCGTTCCGGGAGCTCTATGGGGAGACGCAAAAGATGCTATATCAGTACGCGCTTTACAGGCTCAACGGGAACGCGGAGGCCGCCGAGGACGTGGTGGCGGACGCTTACGTGGACGCCATGGGACACGCGTCGAGCCTCACTCTGAACCACAACGTCAAGGCGTGGCTGTATCGGATCACGCACGCCAAGGTGGTGGACTACGTGCGGTCGCAGGTCCGTAAGGGCAAGTTCATTAAGCAAGCGGCTCCCGTCATGGCCGAGGGCAAGGACGATGACGGGCCGGAAGAACGCGCGCTCAAGGAAGAGGACGCCCGGCTCGTGCGCGCGGCTTTTTTCAAGCTCCAGGAGACATCGCAGGATCTCCTCAGGGAGAAGTACCATGAGCGCCTGAGCGTGAGGGAGATGGCGAAGAAACGGGATAAGACGGAGAAGGCGGTGGAGTCGATGCTCTTCCGCGCCAAGAGGGAGTTCGCGGAGGCGATAACGAGTTTGGGCAAGGAGCGGATCTTCCTGCCGGACCGTAAAGAGGAGACATGGCACAGCCTATTCCAGATCGTTTTCTAGAAAAGAGCCTCCTCGCCGTCCAGGACGCGCTCGACGCGCCCGAGTCCCTCCGGGCCCGGGTCTTCCGCGCGATCGACGATATCGCGGCCAAGGCGCGTTCACGCGTCAGCCCGGGCCTCAGGTTCCTGCGCTTCTTCACAGACATGCCGCCAGTGCTCGCGGCGGCGGCCGCGCTCGTTCTAGCGATCTCCCCTATGGCCTTGTACCGCCTCACGGCGCCGAGCCCGCTCGCCCTCGCGGTGCGGTCGGCGGAAGGCGCAACGGCGGGTCGCGGGCGAGCGCTCGCGGCCGGAGGCGTGACCCGGACCGGGCGGAGTTTCCGCACGGGCGAGGGCGGCCACGTCAGCTTATCTTTCGAGCGGATGCTCGCCTTCCACCTCTTCGAGCGGAGCTCCGCCACGGTCACCGAAAAGGGGAGGGCGAAGGGCGAGATCCGCTTCCGCCTGGGGTCGGGCGCGATGTACCTCTCCCGCGCGCGGGCCCTGCCCGGCAGGGAAGTCGCCGTATCGATCCTGGACCACGAAGTACGCCTCATGGGGACTACGTTATACGCGGAGTTCCTGAGCGAAAAAAGCTACCGTCTCATCTGCCGCGAAGGCGCCCTCGAAATCCATGCGAAGGGAGCCAAAGGCGCGCTTCTCTCCCGCGTAGAAGCGGGCGCTTACGTGGATATGAAGGCGGACGGGACTGTCATCGCGCGGGGGAGCCTCGATAGCCTGCCGGCTGAGTACCGCCGAATGTTCGAGCGCCTCGCGCTTCTTTCATTGCCGGGCGATCAAGGAACCGCTCCCTCCGCCGGGCCGCTCCCCTTCCGCATTCTCGGCTTGGGCGGCATGGGTTCCAGCAGCGGCCAGGGTGGAGACCCGGTCACCGGCCCGCTGACACCCCCTGACGGTGAACCGACAGGGGGAAGAAGTGGTGCCGATGACGGGCACGGAGCTTCACGAGAGCCCGGGAGTACGATGAACGCCACGCCAGAGCCACCGCCCTTCACGGTCAGGAGCCTCGGAAAGCTCGCGTCCTTTAAGCCGGAGGGCGCTCAGCGGACGATCGGGCGGATTTGCGCGCTCAAGGACGGTAAGTACGCGATTCTCCATGACGGCCTCTACCGACTGACAGAATCCGGTTTCGAGAAGCGACTCCCGTTCGCGAAGCCTCCGGCCGCGGCCCCGCTCGTCGTCAGTGGCCGTGTTCTCGTTTTCTACCAGGATCGCCTCGTCTCGTACGCTGAGACGCTCGATGATCCAGTGGAAACCCTCTTCCCGCGCGAGGGCAGCCTCCAGAACGGTTACGGACCCGCCCTCGTCGGACAGGACGTCCTCATTCCCCTGCAAGGCGCGGGGCTCTACCGGTATTCGCCAGCCTCTCGCGCCCTTGATTTAGCGGAAGCCGAGGTCTTCCCGGCAGGGCCGCTCGCTTTGGATGGAGGCTACCTCGCGTCGACCTTTTATAAGAACAAGTACTCGAAACGGGGCGCTGATGGGAAAGTGGCCTGGGAGTACCTTCTTCCCGGGCGATCGTATCTGGATCCGCTCACGGACGGTTTTTCGTTCTACCTCTATGCGGAAGACGACGCGGGCCAGAGCATCATCGTCCTGGACGGCAAGGGCGCGGAGACGCGGAGGATAGCGCTGCCTGAATCGATCGTCGCCGACCTGGCGATAGATCGGGGAGTCATCTTCGGCGTTTCGTCGAAGGGGAATCTCCTCAGGGCGGATCCGCGCGCGGGAACGGCGAGCATCGTGAAGCGGCTTTACGCTGGAACCATGACGAGCGCGCAATGGCGGAATCTGCGACTCGCCGCTGAGGGCGGACGGCTCGCCACGCTCACCGATGAGGGCGAGCTCGAGGTGTTCGCGCTCCCGGCTTTCGAAAGCGTCCTGAAAACGAGGCTCCCCGGCGGATCGCCCTACGACCTCCAGCCCTTCGCTGTCGGGAACCGCTTTTACGCGGTGGGACGCGGCGGAGAGACCTCAGCGGTGGAGCTTACGGTCCGCTAGAACCTCATGATGATCCCGATGCCCCCGATGTCCAGGCTGAAGTTCCGGTCGGTCTGGAAATTGGGCCCCTCGATGAGGGGCGCGCACCAGGATAGCGTCACGGCGTTGAGGGAAAGCGCGAAGGTTTCGCTCAGGGTGTAGAAGTAGCCTATCTCGGCGCCGGCGCGCATGAAGAGGATCGTGGTCGGATCGGTGAAGGTGACGTTTTCCGCGGCGGGGAAGGTTATCTTGGACGCGTTGTGCTCGTTCAGCGACAGGAAGCAGTCCACCTTGATGCCGCGCTCTCCCGGCATGCGGAAGGCGAGGGGGTAGAAGCGGAGCTCGTTCTGGATGAAGAGGGGATGCCCCGCTATGTCGCTGTCCAGGGTCCCGGGATACCCGAGGGAGAAGCCGTAACCGCCGCCGATCCCAAGGAGCCCCGAGTAGTACCAGAAGAGATTGGCCTCGAGGCTGATGAAGTTGAGGTTGGGGTGGAACGAGGGATGCCCCACGGTCTTCACGACCTTTTGCCCGATCGAAGCGGCGAAGCGCTTGGCGAGAATTCTCTTCTCGCGCATGAGGCTTGAGAGCTTGGCGTTGGTCGCGTTGATGATCTCGATCTCCAGCGCGATCTCGCTCTGGCCGAGCGGCGGCACGCGCGAGTCGAGGATCTTGGCGGCCGTCGCCGCGTCGGCGTCCGCGATCCCGTCGGCGGGGAAGGCCGCGAGTTCCTCTCCGTCCGCCCCCACGAGTCTCAGGAGGATCTTGCCGTCGCGCTCGACGAGGGTGAGGATCCTGTGAGCGTCGTAGCGCTCCGCGAGCTCGATCGCGGGGAGGGACGCCTCGTCGGCGATCGTCCACGCGGCCTCGACGAAGAGGGGGAGACGGTCGTCGTCGGCGAGCGCGGCGGAGAAGAGGGCGGTGAGGGCCTCCCTCGCGCGCGCGGCGGTCTCGCTCATGGGGCCTTCGGGGAACACGAAGAGGATCCGCTGACGGACCGCGAATGGCTCGAGAGCGGCCTCGAATTTTTCCCCGAGGCCGCGGTCGAACGCCTCGGGCATGGATGAGAGGAGCCGCTCGATGAGGCCAGGGCAGGCGTCATGGAGCCCCTCGATGCCGTCGGCCTCAACTTCCGCGGACCCGATCAAAGCCTTCGAGTCGGGGGCGTGGACCCGCATCTTCCAGGCGTACCGTCCGTTCTTCCGTTCGACCTCTCCCGAGAAGACCGCGTTCGCGTAGAGGCGGTCCCCGACGTAGTAGATATAGCCGTCCGCTCCGCGGTCCATGGGCGGCATGTCGAGCGAATCGATGATGCGCGCGGCCTCCTGCCGACCGATCACGATATATTTCCCGTTTTTCGCGAGGCCGTAGGTGAAGAGGTCCGCGAGGATGTCCGCCTCGGCCTCGTCGATGCCGACGGCACGCAAGGGGATGACGGCGACGACGGGCTTGGATGATCGGGAGGCGCTCGAGGCTCCGACCTCGGCGATGGATGCGCTTGAAACGAGGATGGTCAGAGCTAACGCGGAGACGATCGTCTTTCTCATAACCGCACCCCCGCGTAGACCATGAGGGAGAACTGGAGGAGGGACCAGGGGGAGAATCCGTCCCGGTATCTGAACTCGACGGCGCCGTTGGGGTAGTCATCGGGGGAGAGCCCCTCGAAGGTCCAGGAGAGGCCCGAGTACCTCACGCGGAGGTTGTAGAACCATCGCGCGTTCACGTAGTGGGTCAGCCCCGCCTCGACGGGGAGGCAGAGGAATATCCGCGCCGCGGGCGGATAAACGATCTCGTCGAACTCGTCGAACGCGGACAGGGCGGCCGACGCGTTATTTTCCGCCCATCCCAGGGAGAGGCCCGCGCTCCAACCGAGCGAGATGAGGGACGCGGTATGGGTACCGGCCATGATGGAAGCCGCGATCTCGCTCCGGCCCGGATCGGACTGCATGAGGTCGAAGGGGAGCCAATCGATCCCGGCGCTGAGGTGCCAGAGCCCCGCGTTACGGTACCGGTATTCGAGCGCGAGGGGGACGGTGGCGAGGGGGCCCGCCTCGGACCAGGAGGCGAGGCTCTTTCCGGTGGACAGCCCCGTGAGGGCGCAGAGCGAGATTTCGTGAGAAGACTTGAAGATCTCGGAGACCCTGCGCTCGTCCCGGTCCATCTGCTCCTTGAGCTCGGCGGCCACCTGGCGAGAGAGGATCTCGTCGCGGGAGAACCGTGGCAGGCTCTGGGATACGGATACGGCGACGAATCGAGCCATGTCCTCGATGCTCCTGATCATGTCCAGGTCCGCGGGCATGACGCGCTTGTAGCTCTCCTTCACCCGCGCGCTGCCGGCCTCCAGGACCGTGACCGTCATGTGGAGGCCGTCGCTCGC
This sequence comes from uncultured Spirochaetales bacterium, assembly GCA_964399285.1. GTDB lineage: Bacteria > Spirochaetota > Spirochaetia > Treponematales > JBGSOB01 > CAYNQK01. Next base: position 42,597 of record CAYNQK010000007.1, read on the forward strand.
GAGGAAGTACTCCGCGAGGAGGTAGATGTCGAGTTCGCCCATGCCGACGAGGGCCTCGAGAGCTCCGGCGTAGTCCCCGGCGGCCCCCTCGGGCGGATCGGCGAGCTCGATATTGTCCATTCCGCCCAGGCTCAGGGAGAGGATGCCCGAGATGACGTTCCTCAGGTACTCGTACTGCTCGTTCGGGACGATCTGCTTGACGGGCAGGATGAGGAGGGCGTAGGCGTCTTTTCCGTCCGTTTGGGCCCGAGCGGGGGCCATAGAGAGGGCCAAGCCGATGGCCGCCAGGGCGACGACTTTTTTCATGGTGCCGCATGATATCCCATGGAAATCGAATTGACAACGGATTTATCAGGACCCGCCCCGGTCAAATCGCGCGATATATTCGTGTCATGGATATGTCGCGCCGGCACGAAGCGTTTCTCCGGTCCCTCGTCCTGCTCGCCGCGCTGTCGGCCTCCGTTCTCGGCTGTCAGTCCGCGTCCTCGCCGCCCAAGGGCGGCGCGTCCTCGCCGCCCAAGGGCGGCGCGTCTTCGCCGTCCGAGGGCGGCGCCTCAGGCGGGGCGGTCGGACCGTCGATGATCGTCGGGTACTTCAAGCCGGCGCCCCTCATGGAGCTGGCGTCGGTCAGCATACAATCCCAGCGGAGCGCCCGGTTCCTCCTCCCGCGCAGGGTCGAGGTCGTGGTGCTGCCTGAAGGGTTTTTCTACGCGCTGAACGTGAAACCGGGCAGGTACGTGATCACGGACGTCTCCGAGCGGAACTCGATCACGCGCCTCGCTTCCCGGAACTTCACGTTGAGCTACATCCCCAGGAAAGAAAGCTACTGGTCCTTCGATGTACTGCCCGGAAGGGCCCATTCCGTCGGCGCGTACTCGCTTTCGTCCTTCGGAATATTCCTCGCGCAATCGTCCGCGAACTACGTGAGCGAGCATCCGACGATGGACGCCTACGACGTCATCGAGGAGCTTCTGCCTCGCTTCGAGGGCACCGCCTGGCACGATCTCCTCGTAGCCGAGCTCGGCCGCGAATGATCCGCTAGAAGTGCGCCCCTACGCCCAGGATGGGGCCGAACCATCCCGAGAGGACGTTGACCGCCGCTCCCCCGAAGACGTTGAAGCCGAAGACCTCGACGTTGAGGTAGGCGCCGGTCGTGAGCCTGAAGGTCCCGGGATCGGGATTGAAGGCGCCGTCGTCCGCGATGCCCGCGTCTACGAAGGCCGCGAGAGTCGGAATGGCGAATCCTTTTAAAATCTTGGGAAGGGTCAGGGCGAGTTCGAGGTTGTCGGCGGCCTTGAGCCGGCCATCGCAGGCGTTGTCGGGGACGCCGCGGACGATGCCGCCCAGGGCCCAGTAGGGGAGGTAGCGGTTTCCGCCCAGCGAGGAGAGGCGCGCCTCGGGAACGTAGGCGCCGAGGAGCGCGGAGGCGAGGACGTGCTCCCTGAGCGCGAGGCGTACGCGGTCGCTCGAGTACAGCGTGAAAAATCCTGAGAACTCGCCCGAGACCTCGTGAACGAACGCCGTGCTCAGGTCGGAGGGGAAGAGGTCCAAGGACAGCTCGTAGCAGAGGTCGGCGCTGAGGCCCTCGCGCGACCAGGAACCCGCGGGCTTCTTCATCGAGGAAAACCCCGCCCCGACGCCGATCGAATTCTCGAAGGTTCCCGCGGATTCGCGTCTCGCCGCCGCGAAGAGCGAGGGCGTGACGTCCGCGTCCGCCGCGAGGTTGGACTCGATGCGGCTCCGCGCGAAGGCGAAGGCGCGGAAGCGCTCGCCCTCGTCGATGAACTGCGTGAGCCTCAGCCAGATGTCGGCGGCGAGGCTCCTCAGGGCCGCTTCGCTCGTCGGAGCGCCGAGGCCGGGCCAGCGTTCCGGTTCCGCCCTGCGCGAACCGTCGGGGAGGCGGTAGTAGTTCCTGCCGATGATGCCGCCGCCGGATTCCGTGAGGATTTCCAGCCGCCCGAGGGAGGGGAAGCTCTCCATGAGGACGGTGCGCCCGAAATCGATCCCGTAGAAGCGGAGATCGAACCAGGCGTCCGTCTCCGCGGCGGTTTTCTCGGGCTTCGCTTCCGCCGGAGCGGGGGGCGCTACCGCCTGAGCGGGCTCCTCCGCGTAGGCGCCCGTCGAGGCGAGGAGGAAGAAAAGCGCGAAGGCGGCGCGGGATAGGAGTCCGGATATTCGGTATCGATTCAGTTTCACGGCGAGCCTCCTAACGGAAATCGCATTCAAGCTACCACCCTCCCGGAATGGGGTCCAGCGCCTGATCGGGCGTTCGCGCGATTTTCCCGTTCACCGGTAACATCGCGGCCGCTCTCGGGGTCGTCCCTCAGCCGGGCAAGCCGAGGAGGCCGCGGAGCCAGCGAGCGGCTTCGAGCTGATCGGGGAGCGGATTCTCGAGCTCGAGGGAAATCCATCGGGGGGGCAGGCGGAAGGCGTGATCGGCCATGTACGCGAGGTCGCCCGTGGACGCGAATTCATGATGATCCCAGCCGCCGTTCCATTGGTTGGGGACTCCGCGCTTGAAAGCCGAGACGTGGCAGCAACCGATGCGCGCGCGCGCGACGAGTCCGTCGAAGCCCTCGTAGGCTTTCGATCGGAAGGCCTTTCCGTTCTCCCAATGCGAGTAGTCGAGGCAGAGGCCTCCCGAGGCGGCGAGCTCGTCCGCCTCGGGAACGACGTCCACGTTCTCCACGAAGATGCGCTCGCGGTATCGATCGGGGATCGCCGGGAAGGGATGGGTGGAGCGGCGCGGATGGATGTTGAAGGCTTCGGTCCCGAAGCGCCCGGCGAGGTAGTCAAGTTCGCCTTCCTCGGTCTCCGCCGTGATGTGGACGTGGGGCATGGCGAGTCCCGGTATCCGTTCGAGCTCCGCGTAGAGGGCTGACCGCTCGTCGCCCTTAAGGCAGGTCGGAAAGAAGGCGATGCGTTTCACGCCGAGGCGTTCCATGTCCGCGAGGAAGGCGGGGATGCGCTCTTTTTTCGTGCTCGTGAGGCCGGGGAGGATGTCGGGGGCGTCTTTCACGGGGGCATCCTCGCCCGCGGCCGCCCCGGGGGTCAAGGGGATGGGGCATCCTCAATCCCTGAGGACCTCCATCATCGCCTCGCTCACGGAGTTGCGCGCCATCTCAATGAGGAGGTCGCGCGCGTCGCCCGCTTCGAGCCGCGCGACCGTGGGCTCCACGTAGGATTTGACGCGCGGCGATAGGTTCCGGTAGATGGCTTCCTTCACCGGCTTTCCCGCGCCGACGAGGGCCGCCACGAGGTCCTTCCCCGTTATCTTTCTGAGCGTTCGTTGGATCGAGAGATCGTCCAAGTCCGCCATGGCGGAGAATTCCGGAACCATGGAAGCATCGATCGTCCGTTTCAAGGTGAGCCTCCCTTCATTGACTTCAACATCAACTTCCTCCCCGAAATTGACTTGCTTTAGAAGGGTTTGGGGAAGACGAATGCCTTTCGAATTCCCGATGTCGACGATTTGTAGGCGCATGAGCTGCCTCCTCAAGATGTATTACAATAGAATTATATAGTAATTACACGAAAGGACAATAGCTTTTCATGCTTTTTTTGGAAGGCGGGGTGTGGGGTGGAAACCTTTTTCAAAATGGTTTCCACCCCGCTTTCATTCTATAAAAGACGCTACGGATGGCCATTGAGGTAACGAGGAGGTCGGGAGAAAGAGTATTGACTCATATTGCATATTTATGCATAATTTCTGTATAAATATCCTGTTCTGGAATCCCATTGCTAGCTTTTTACGCTTTTTAGGGAGACAGAGCAAGAATAAGGAGGGGGCGATGCGGCTCCGAGGCACATTTACGGCTCTCATTACTCCCTTTTTGGGGGACAGAGCAGAGAGCGCGACGGGGCGGGCAGATGAAAACGCCCCCCTCGACGAGGAAGGATTCCGTAGCCTTTCGCGGCGTCAGCTCGCGGCGGGGATTTCCGGGCTCGTCGTGAACGGGTCCACGGGCGAATGTCCGACCCTGGAGCCTGATGAGGTGGAAACCCTCATCCGCATCGCGGCGGAGGAAGCCCGAAACGCCCGCCATGAGGGCGCCGATCCAATTCCAGTAATCGCGGGGACCGGCACCTACAGCACGAAGCGGACGATCCTCGCCACGAGGAGGGCGCGGGACGCCGGGGCGGACGCGGCGCTCGTGGTCGTTCCTTATTACAACAAGCCGAGCGACGAAGGACTGTATCGGCACTTCCGAGCGGTCGCGGAAGAGGGCGGGCTTCCCGTCATCGTCTACAACATCGCGGGACGAACGGCGCGAAACCTTTCCACGGACGCGCTCGAGCGGCTCGCGACCGTGCCCGGGATCATCGGCGTGAAGGAAGGATCGGGGGACATCGCCCAAATGACGGCGGTGATCGAGCGGATCGGCAGAGAGCGGGCGGATTTCTCCGTGCTCTCGGGTGACGACGCCATGGCTTTCCCGCTCATCGCCCTGGGAGGCGACGGCCTCATCGCCACCGCGTCCAACCTGGTCCCGGAACGGATGATCGCCCTCGTGAACGCGGCGCTGGACGGGGACCTGGAGGCGGCGCGCCTTGAGCACTTCGGCCTCCTCCCGCTTTTCCGCGCCCTGACGCTGGAAACCAATCCCGGGCCCATCAAGGAGGCCATGGCCATGGCGGGACTGCCCGCCGGACCCTTGAGGCCGCCCCTCGCGCCCCTGGAGCCCGGCAATAGAAGGAAGCTGCGCGACGCCATGCTTGCCGCGGGACTCGCGCCCGTGGTACAGGAGAGCGCCGCATAAGCGCCATATTGATTATCTTTAGGAGAAGCGACGCGCGGACATGACGCGCGCGCAAGGAGCGAACGATGTCCAAGAAAATTCCCGTCGGCATCCTCGGCGCCACCGGCATGGTGGGCCAGCGATACATATCCCTTCTCGAGGGGCATCCCTGGTTCGAGGTGAAGTACCTCGCGGCCAGCCCCCGCTCCGCCGGCAAGAGCTACGCCGAAGCCCTGGGCGGGCGCTGGCAGATGTCCCTGCCCCTCTCCGCGGACGTCGCCGGAATGAAGGTGAGCGACGCGAGCGACCTGGACGCGGCCCTCGCCGCCAAGAAGGCGGGGAACTGCGAGTTCGTGTTCTCTGCGGTGGACCTCGACAAGGCCGGGATCATCGCTCTCGAGGACGCCTACGCCAAGGCGGGCTTCCCCGTGGTGTCCAACAACTCCGCGCACCGCTGGACCGCCGACGTCCCCATGCTCATCCCCGAGATCAACCACGCCCACGTCGACGTGATCCCCGCGCAGCGGAAGGCCCGCGGCTGGGACTCAGGCTTCATCGTCGTGAAGCCCAACTGCTCCATCCAGTCCTACATGATGCCCGTGCACGCCCTCATCGCCGCGGGCTACGAGGTGAAGACCCTCTTCATCACCACCCTCCAGGCCGTCTCCGGCGCGGGCTATCCCGGCGTCGCGAGCCTGGACGTGGTGGACAACATCGTCCAGCTTCCCGGCGAGGAGGACAAGAGCGAGAAGGAGCCCCTCAAGATCCTGGGGTCCCTCAAGGACGGGAAGTTCGAGAACCTCGCGGGCATGAGGATCACCGCGCACTGCAACCGCGTGGCGGTCACCGACGGGCACACCGCGTGCGTGTCGCTCGGCTTCGGGGACAAGAAGCCCTCACTCGACGAGGTGAAGCGGATCTGGAAGGCCTACCGGGGCGTCCCGCAGGAGCTCGCGCTCCCCTTCGCTCCCGTTTCCCCCATCATCGTCCACGACGACGCTGACCGGCCCCAGCCCCGCAAGGACCGCGACCTCGACAAGGCGATGGCCGTCTCCGTCGGGAGGCTCCGCTCCTGCCCCGTGCTGGACATCCGCTTCACCGGCCTCCACCACAACACCGTGCGCGGCGCGGCTGGCGGCGGCATCCTCAACGCCGAGCTCCTCAAGGCCAAGGGATACATCGGGTAAAAGGATAGCGGGGGAAACCTTCAGAAGGTTTCCCCCGCACCCGCGCCATTTCAATGAAATGGCGATTTCCAACGAGGCCTGAGGCTTCGGGAGAATCTCGCGGGGGAGAATATGAAGAAATCGATAGTGGCGCTCATCGCGATCTCGGGAATCCTCGCCTTCGTCCTCGCCGTTTTGGGGACGATCGCGCTCGGAGCCCTCATGCCGGGTTACGATCCCATCCGTTCCACTATCAGCGAGATCGGGGAGCGCGGATCGCCGCTCTTCATTCCGGTGGCGATTCTCTTCATCGCCATCGGCGCGGCCGAGATCGTCTTCGCCGTCGGGCTCGCCCGGCGGTCGGGGATGAGGAAGGCCGCCCTCGCGGGATCGGCGTTCCTCATCGCGAACGGGCTCTTCGATTATATCGGTTCGGGCGTCTTCCCCATCGACGCTGGCGGGAGCTTCGATACGTTCTCTGGCAAGGCGCATTTTATCGTGAGCATCGCGGGAATGTCGGTGATGGTCCTACCGGCGTTCTTCTATTGGCGCGTTTTCAAGGCCGAGGGGAGGGCCGCGACTGCGCGGATCACCCTCGCCGCCGCCATCGTCATCGTCGTCGCCGCGGTCGCGTTCAACGCCGCTTTTTTCACGGAACGCCTCGTCGGGCTCGCCCAGCGATGCCTGGATTTCGCGTACTTCGCCTGGATCCTCGCCGTGGCCGTCGCCGCGCTCAAGGGGAAGGACCGGGCCTCCGCGTAAGGATTTTCCGTTCCTGGAACTCGCCGCCCGTCGCGGCTTTACATCGCATCCCCGATGCTCCATAATCATATCAGCCGGAGGTCCAGGAAAAAACGATGCTTCGAAATCATTTCAAGTACAGGATCGTCGTCGCCGCGGGAAGCCTCGCCTACGCCGGCATCTCCTTCGCGGTCCTCATGATCTGGTCGGCGAAGGGCCGGGGAGACGGGCTTATCCCGCTCTACGCCGGGGCCACCGCCGCCTATCTCGTCGTCGTGAACGCCGTGATCGGGCTTTTCGCCCGCCGTTACCGCTTCGCCCTGGCCGCGAACCAGGCCGACATGGCCGCGCTCAAGCCCGCCATCGTCCATCTCGGCGAAGTCCCGCTCAAGGCCTTCCTTCTCTTCATCGCGGTTTCCGCGGCGTACGCCGGGGTCCTGGTCCTGGCCGGCGGATCATCCCTCGGAGACGGCCCCGGGACGCGGGGCGCCCTCTACCTCTTCCTCCTCTCGCTCACCATGTTCGGCGCGGCTTTCCTGTACGTCCTCACGGACAGGCTCGTGTCCTCGAGGCTCCGCGAGGAACGAATCACCCGGTACCCGACCGACTACAACTACGGTCGGCAGTGCATCAAGAACCTCGTGATCCCGCTCGCCATCGCCATAATGACGGCCCTCTTCTCCTCCTCCCTCGCGGACATGGTCCTCTGCGCCTACGGCACCGATTCTGGCCTCGTCGTCGCGAAGCCCGCGTTCCTGATCCCCATCGCGCTCTATTTCACGGTCATCATCGTGCTCGTGTACCTCTGGATGAGCGAGAACAAGGTCATATTCGGCGGGCTCACCGCGCAGATGAAGAAGCTCCTCTCCGCGGACAAGGACCTCACCGAGCGGATCGAGATCATCTCTGTGGACGAGCTCGGCCTCATATCGGGCCTCGTCAACGAATTCTGCGCGGGCCTCCAGGGCAACGTGAGGGGAATCAAGGACGCGCAGGGCAGCCTCAGCTCCCTCGGTGCCGATCTCACGGGGAGCGCGCAGTCCCAGGCGGGCGCCATCGGGCAGATCGCGGCGAGCGTGGCCCTGGTGGCGGAGAACATCACGGACCAGTCGGCGAGCGTCGTCGAGTCCTCGAGCGCGGTCGAGGAGATCGCCAAGAACATCGAGTCCATGGACAGCCTCATCTCGGAGCAGGCTTCGAGCGTGGCCGAGGCCTCCGCCTCCATCGAGGAGATGGTGGCGAATATCGCCTCGGTCACCGGCTCGATGGAAAAGATGGCTGAGCAGTACTCGGAGCTCATAGCGGCCGCGGGCGTGGGGAAGCAGGCCCAGGCCGAATCGGAGGAGCGCATCAAGCTCATCTCGGAGCGGTCAAAGGCCCTCCTCGAGGCGAACAAGGTCATCGCGACCATCTCCTCCCAGACGAACCTCCTCGCGATGAACGCGGCCATCGAGGCCGCACACGCGGGCGACGCCGGCCGGGGCTTCTCCGTGGTCGCCGACGAGATCAGGCGCCTCGCCGAGAATTCCGGAAAGCAGTCGAAGGCCATCAAGAAGGAGATCGGGGAGGTCCAACGAGCCATCGAAGGGGTGGTAACGGCCTCCGCGGGATCGAACGAGGCCTTCTCCACGGTCGCGGAACTCATCGGCGAGACGGACGCCATCGTGAGGGAGACCCATTCCGCCCTGGTGGCACAGCGCGACGGCTCGATGCAGGTCCTCGAGGCCCTGACATCCATGAACAGGATCACCGTCCAGGTCCGGGACGGGTCCCGGGAGATGAGCGCGGGCAATACCTCGGTGCTCGAGGAGATCGAGCGCTTGCAGGGGAACACCGCCGAGATCAGGGACAGCATGGCCGGGATGGAGGCCGCGATAAAGGACATCAGCGCCCACGCGGAAAAGATCGCGTCGCTCGCCAAGAACGCGTTCGCCGCCATCGAGCAGGTGGACTCGGCGATAGGCGCCTTCAAGACCTGAGGCCTGGGTCGCCGAGGCGGCCTCGAATTTACTTGCTTTTTCGCAAAAACGCCCCCACAATCCGCTTGTCCGGATGAGGAGGCCGAAAGCGATGTTGAATAGCCGAGCCGCCGCGCTCTCGACGATCGTGATCGCCTTGGCGGCCGCCGGCGCCGGAGCGCAGGAAGGCCCCGCCGGGGCGGGCTTCTATCTCGGGCTCAGCCGGTGGACCGATCCGGGGCCCTTCGCTTCCCTCTACGACGCGCTTCCTTCCGAGCCCGCCGCGCTTCTCCCCATCGTGAAGGCCCAGCTCATCCATCCCGACGCCGATCTTCACCAATTCATCGATCAAATCCCCCGCACGAGGGGGAACGAGGACGCGATGTACCTCGACGTGAGGGCGATGCTGAAACAGCTCGTCGCCTACGACTCCGCGGGGCTCGTGGCGGAGCGGAAGCCGGCCGACCGCCTGATCCTGACCTGCCGGAGCGCGGCCCTCCTCATGGCCTCCGCGCTCAAGGCGAAGGGCGTTCCCGCGCGCTTGAGGTACGGCTACGCGACCTACCTTCTGCCGGGGCTCCATACCTACCACGTCGTGTGCGAGGTCTGGGACGCGTCCGGCTCACGCTGGATAAGGATCGATCCCGACCGGCAGCTCATGGAGATTCCCGAGGGGATGTACGAGACGGGCGGCGAGGCCTGGCTTCGATACGCCGAAGGCGGTCTCGATCCCGAGTCCTACGGGGCGCCCGGCTGGACCGGAGCGCACCCGCTCGTGAGCGTCCTGGTCCACGACCTCGCGGCGGTCATGAACGACGAGCGCGATACGCACGAGCATCCGGCCTTCTGCGCGACGCCCATGCTCGCCGCGGCGCTCTCCGCGTCGCAGCGCGAGACGCTGACCGAGGCGGCGACGCTCCTCAAGGACGTGGACGGCAATTTCGAGGCGATCAGGGAGCTCTACGGCAGGGCTTCCTTCCTCCGGTTCTAGCGCGGCGGACGGGGAGGACCTGAATGGGCGGCGAGGCGCGCGGAGCGTTGATGGATGAAGGATGGATTCCCGGCTGGCTCGAGGACTTCGTCCGTGAAAATAGAAGGGCCCTCGCGAGCGACGAGGAGCGGATGCGCCTCGTCCTCGACCTCTGCGGGAGGAACATCTCCGACGGGGGCGGCCCCTTCGCGGCCGCGATCTTCGACGAGGGGGGCGGGCTCGTTTCCGCGGGAACGAACCGCGTCGTCCCCGCCTCATGCTCCCTCCTCCACGCGGAGGTCCTGGCCATCTATTCCGCGGAACGCGCCCTCGGCGCCCGCGCCCTATCCTCGCGCGGGCGCTTCACGCTGGTGACGAGCGCGCCGCCCTGCCTCATGTGCATGGGGGCTCTCCTCTGGGCGGGCGTCTCGGCCGGCGTCGCGGGCGCTCGGGGCCGGGAAGACGTGGAGGCCCTCGTCGGCTTCGACGAGGGACCCGTGCCAGCCGACTGGGCGGCGGAGCTGGGGAGGCGCGGGGTCGAGGTGAGGCGGGACGTGCTCAGGGACGAGGCGCGCGTCCTTCTCGCGCGCTACCGCGATTCCGGCCTCGGCGTCTACAACGCCGGATCGAATCCCCTTCCCTGCGACAAGAAGAGATAACGCGTCGACGAGAAAAACATTGGAAATCCGCGCCCGCGATCCCCTATACTGAATTGATCATACGAGCGCGAGAGCGCTAGAAGGAGCATAGCGATGAAAAAGGCATTGATCGTCCTCGTCATGATCGCCGCCGTCTGCGGGTTCGCCGCCGCCCAGGCCATCGACCTGGGGACGATACCTGTCGGATCGTGGCTCGACGAGAATTACAACGCCCTCTGGGAGCTCACCTCCGGGAACATCGTCATCAAGGACAACGCCGACACGCCGCTCTGGAGCTTCGCGGAGAAGGGCTTCGAGGACGACAGCCTGAAGCCGTCGACCACCGGGGTCACGCTCACCTGGACCTGCGCCGCCGCAGGCGATAGCGGGAAGACCTACATCCTCAAGTACACCATCGGCAAGTCCGATCTCGAGCTCACGATCAAGCGCGCCGAGTACCCCGACTACACCGTCGTGCTCAAGAAGCAGGACAAATAGCGCATCCCTTCGATCGGCCGGGGCGGAGCTTCCGGCCGATCGCGGAGCGACTCATTCCGGTTTCCCTCGCGAGGGGATTCTCGTCCCCCGGCCCTGGATTTTTCCCCCGCATTCCGGCTATCCTCGCCCCTGTGAAGAACCTGAAGCTCGCGGCGGCGAGGCCCGACGGCTCCCGCACGGCGATAGACGTACGCGGCGTCCGGCTCGGCGGCGAATTCGTCGTGATGGCCGGGCCCTGCGCGGTGGAATCCGAGGCCCAGATCATCGGGGCGGCCGAGGCCGTCAAGGCGGCGGGAGCCAAGATGCTCCGGGGCGGCGCGTTCAAGCCTCGCACCTCGCCCTACGCCTTCCAGGGCCTGGGACTCGAGGGCCTCAAGCTCCTCGCCAAGGCCCGCGCGGAGACGGGCCTCCCCGTGGTCACCGAGGTGATCGACCCCCGCGACGTTCTCTGGGTGGGCGAGTACGCCGACGTCCTGCAGATCGGCGCGCGGAACATGCAGAACTTCTCCCTCCTCCGCGAGGCGGGGCGCGCGGGCAAGCCCGTGCTCCTGAAACGCGGCATGTACTCCACGCTCGAGGAATGGCTCAACTGCGCCGAGTACGTCCTGGCCGAGGGCAATCCCTCGGTCATCCTCTGCGAGCGCGGGATCAGGACCTTCGAGACCTACACGCGGAACACCCTGGACCTCTCCATCGTCCCCGCGGTCAAGGAGGTCACGCACCTCCCCGTGATCGTCGACCCCTCCCACGGGACGGGCAAGCTCTCCCTCATCGCGCCCATGTGCCTCGCGGCCGTGGCCGCGGGCGCGGACGGGCTCGAGGTGGAGGTGCATCCGGACCCTGACGCGGCCATGAGCGACAAGGACCAGCAGCTCAGGCCGGCGGAATTCGAGAAACTCATGCGGGGCGTCACGGCCCTGAGGGAATTCATGGACGGCACGGGAGGAGGCGCGAGATGAACCTCAAGGACCTGCGCGACAGGATAGACGCCCTGGACGCCAAGATCGTCAAGCTCATCAACGAGCGCATGGAGCGCGCCATCCTCACGAGGAAGCTGAAGCGCGAGGGCATCCAGGACTCCGACAGGGAGAAGGAGGTCCTCGAGAAGGTGCGCCTCAACGTGAGGGCCCTCGCCGACGCGGACTTCTGCATGAAGCTCTACCAGGACATCATGGCGGAGTCCAAGCGGCTCCAGGCGCTCGACCTCAAGACGGTGGGCTTCCTCGGCGAGCACGGCTCCAATTCGGAGCTCGCCGCCCGGGCCTGGGATCCCGCGGTCGTGCCCATCCCCTGCGCGGAGTTCGCGGAGATCTTCGACGGCGTGGAGGAGGGGGTCTTCGACTACGGCATCCTCCCCGTTGAGAACACCCTGGGAGGCATGGTGGGGCCGGTGAACAACCTCCTCATCTACACGAGCCTCAACGTGGTGAGCGCCGTGGACCTGCCCATCGCGTACAGCCTCCTCGCGGCCCCCGGGACGGACTACCGCGAGCTCAGGAAGGCGCACTCGCACCCGCAGGCGCTCCTCCAGTGCAGGGGCTTCCTCGCGCGGGCCAAGCTCGAGCCCGTCCCCGCGCAGGACACCTCGAGCGCGGCCAAGTACGTCTCCGAGAAGCGCCCGGCTGACGCCGCGGCAATCGCCAACGCCCTCTGCGCGGAGATCTACGGGCTCAGCGTCGTCAAGGACGGGATCGAGGACGCGGAGGTGAACCGGACGAGGTTCTTCGTCATCTCGAAGGCGGAGGGCGGCGCGAAGGGCGCCAAGTGCTCCATCGTCTTCAGGACGGAGAACAAGGCGGGAGCCCTCTTCAAGACTCTCGAGATCTTCGCCGGCGCGGGCATCAACCTCACGCGCATCGAGTCCGTTCCCGACGTCCCGGGCGAGTACGCGATCTTCATCGACCTCGTGGGCTCGCTCTCGGACGCCAAGGTGTCGGGGGCGCTCGAGCGGGTGAAGGGAATGACGGCCGCGTTCAGGATCCTCGGCTGCTACGACGAGAAGGTGATCCCCGCTCCTAAGAAGGCCTGAGTTCTCCTCCGCTCGGAAGGTCGGCCGAGTCGGCGCGGAAACGCCGCCTGGCGCGGCGCTAGGCGTCCGCGAGCGAGCGGAGGATGAGGCCTCTCCTCAGTTCGCCCGAGCGCGGCGTCCGCGGCTTCCCGCCCTCGAGGCAGCGCTCGACGCGGATCGTCCTCGTCTCGCCGCCCGCGAGGTGGAAGAAATTATCGGACAGGACGAGGTCGAGCTTCCGGTGGTCGATCTCGACGAAGAAGGCCGTCGCCTCCGCGCGGACCTCGATCCGGAGAAGCCCCGCGCGATCCGCGTAGACCCGCGCCGCGAGCCTCGCGGGGAGGAGTTCGAGCTGCTTGTAGGGGACGAAGGCGAGGATGCCGCGGAGCGCGGGCGCGTCCCCGGACCATGAAGCCCCGCCTTCGCCCTCGAACCTGAACGCGAGGAAGCGCCGGCGAGGAATCCAGCGGCCGTTCACGCGAGAACTGAAGTCGAGCCGCGCCGCGAGGGCCGAGCTGAAGGGCCCGGCGCCCGCATCGGCCGATCCCCGTTCCAGCGCCGCGCCCCGCTCGTCGATGAGTTCCCACAGGACCCTGCCGCGGACGGCGCCGCGCGTCTCGTTCGAGAGGTGGATCTCCGCGACGGCCGGCCGCGGATCGTAGTGGCCGTTGCCGTCGGGGGCGGGGAGGCGCTCGGCGTCGCGCCGGCGCTTCCGCTCGCGGGCGGCCTCGCCCTCGGCGCCCGGGAGGGAGAGCGAGCCCGGGGGAGGATCGGCGGGAACGGACTCCTCGGGGACGAAGGCGGAGAGGAGGAGGGGCGCGTAGGAACGGCGCGCCTGGTACTGGAGTGCCTTCCACCTTCCCGCGTGGTCCACGCTCGACCAGGAGGCGACGGGCCAGTTGTCGTTGTACTGCCAGAACACCGAGCCCATGCAGCGCCCGCGGTTCCGCCGCCAGTGCTCGATGCCGTGCCGCAGGGCCTCCGCCTGGCTGGCCTGCGAGAGGTGCACGAGGGACTCGAGGCCTTCGGGGCAGCGGAAATAGCGCGAGACGTAGGCGAGGATCTTGCCGTTACCGCCGACGCAGCGCTGATGGTCCTCCATCACGGGGCTGAAGGCGTTGCGGTCCCCGGGGAGGGTGAAGGATTCGATCGTCTTCATGGAGGGAAAGGACTCGAAGCCGAACTCGCTCATGAAGCGGAAATAGTGCCGCGCGTATTCCGCGTAGTCCTTGTTCCCGTGCCAGACCTCCCAGAAGTGGCAGTCTCCGCGGTCCGGGGCGTTGGGGTCGTCGAAACCGCCGCCCGATGAGGGCGAGGCGGGCCAGTAGAAGACCTCGGGGCAGACCTCGCGGACGATGGCGGGGAAGCGCTCCTCGTACATGAGGCGATACTCCTCTTTATACGCGGGGTCCGCCGGAAGGCCCCAGTCGACGAGGGCGATCTCCATCTCGTTGTTGCCGCAGACGAGGCCGAGCGATGCCCGGTGCCTGATGCGCTCCAGGTTGTCCCTGACCTCGGCCTCGATCTCGGCCATGAAGGCGGGGTTCGACGCGTCGTACACCGCGCAGGCGAACATGAGGTCCTGCCAGACGACGATTCCCGCGCGGTCGCAGAGGTCGTAGAAGTCGTCCGAGGGGTAGACGCCGCCGCCCCAGACGCGGAGGCAGTTGAAGTTGGCCGCGACGGCGTCGGCGACGAGGCGGGCGGTCCGCTCGGGCGGGACGCGCGCGAGGGCGACGTCCTCGGGGATCCAGTCGGCGCCGCGGGCGAAGAAGGGGAGCCCGTTGCAGACGAACTCGAAGCTCTCCCCCCATTCGTCCCGTTCCCTGCGCACGGTCAGCGTCCTGAGGCCGATGGAGAGCGAGCGGGCGTCGATCTCCTCGCCGCCTGAGCAGAGCCGGACGTCGACCGCGTAGAGGGGCTGGCCGCCGAGGCCCGCGGGCCACCAGAGGCGGGGCGACTCGACCTCGACGTCGGCGCTTCCCTCCGCGTCGAACGCGAACGTCTGCCGTTTCCCGTCGGGATGTACGAGCGTCCCCGATAGCGCGAGCCGCCCCGGTCCCGGGTCGCCGAGCCGCTCGACGGGAGCCGAGAGGCGGAGCCTGACGCGCGGCGCGCTTTCTCCGCCGGAATGCTCCTGGACGACGCGGAGTTCGCGGATGCGCGCCGAATCGTAGGAAACGATGCGGATCGGGCGCCAAATCCCCGCGTCGGGCGCGACGGGGCCCCAGTCCCAGCCGAAGCTGCAGTGGCTTTTCCTGACCGCGTTGAAGCCGGGAAAGGCGATCTCGGGCCGGTCCCCGTAGGCGAACCAGAGGTCGCGGCGCTCACGCTCGGCCTCGATGAAGCCGAGGACGTCGGCGAATTCGATCTCGATGGAGTTCGTCCCGCCGATCACGGCCTCGCCGAGGGGGAAGCGGTATCGCCGATGCATGTTCCGCGACCGGCCGATCTCGCGGCCGTTCAGGCGGACGACGGCGATGGTGTCGAGGCCGTCCGCCTCGAGGAAGGCCCTGCCCGCGCGCGCGGCCCGCACGAGAGCCTCGTCGGCCTCGAAGGAGCGCGAGAAGAGGTAGGAGTCGCGCATGAACTCGAGGCAGCGGCGGTTATTCTCGCGGAAGGGGACGCCGCCGGGGCCGAAGGCGCCCGATTCCTCGAGGCATTGGAGGGCCGTTCCCGGAACGCGGCAGGCGAATGCCCGCTTCCCCGCGAGCGACCGGACGTTCCAGTCGCCGCCGAGGTCGAGCGATGACGGCGAGGCGGGGACGCGGCCCGCGCCGCTCACGCCTTGGCCTTGGCTAGGCAGAGCTCGTCGTTGAGGGCTTTCACCGCCTTCGGGTAATCGCCGCGGCTCACCACGAACTGCATGTTGACCTGCCGCATCGCCTGCGAGACGCAGATGACGTTGACGCCCGCGTCGGCGAGGGCTCGCGCGGCCTTGGCGAGGACGCCCGGGATGGAGATGTTGGAGCCCATCACGCAGACGATGGCGACCTTCGCCGCCGTGACCGTCTGGTAGCTCTTCTCGAGCCGTTCGAGGAGGGCGGGCTTGGCGTCGCGGTCGAGGACGACCATCGATATGGAGTTGGCGTTGGTGGCCTTCATGATGTAGCTCACGGAGTGCTCGCTGAAGGTGCGCATCACGCCTAAGTCGAAGCCGACCGCTCCCACCATGGAAGGATCGTGGATGTCGAGGAGGGTGACCTTCTCGCTGCCCGTGACTATCTCCACGCGGGCCTTCTCCCCCGAGTACTCCTTGGTGATGAGGGTCCCCGGATGGCCGGGATCGAAGGCGTTGCGGACGCGGAGCTTGATGCCGTTCGTCTCGATGGGCTTCGAGGCCTTGGGGTGTATGGCCTCCATGCCGACGTCCGCGAGCTGGTCCGCCACGTCGAAGTTGGTGGTGCCGACGATGACGGCGTTGCCCTCGCCGACCACCTTGGGATCGGCGGAGAGGAGGTGGAATTCCTTGTGGATCACGGCCTCGTCCGCCTTGACGATGACCGCGACCTTGGAGAAGGTCACCTCGGAGTAGCCGCGGTCGAACTCCCGCATGATGCCCTCGGTGCCCTTCGCGTAGCCGGTGACGATGGGCAGGATCTTCTTGAAGTCCATGCCCGCGAGGCTCTTCCTGATGCGCCCGTCGATGTCGAGGGGATCGTCGTCGTCGAAGCCCGAGAGGTCGACGGCCTTGGCGGCGACGCCGCGCTTCCTGAGCATGACCTCGGAGTTGAAGGCGGAGTGCGATTCCCCGATGCTCGCGAGCATCTCGCGCGCCGCGAGGAGGATGTTGGACCGCTCGACGTAGCCCGAGGAGAGGACGTGCGCCATGGAGTCGAGGTACTCCCGCGTGAGTCGGATGCGCTCCTCGATGAAGGCGTCCGCCGCGGCGACGTCCAGCCCGATGCCCGCGAACCCCGAGTTGATGGCCTTGAGGCGTCCCAGGACGGAATCGAGCTCGGCGCGGTAGTCCCCGCCCTCCGCGAATTTCTGGTAGACGCCGGGAGCGCCCGTCTTCTTGTGCTCGAGGAGCCAATTGGTCACGTCCGCGTAGGCCGAGACGACCATGATGCGGCCGTACCAGTCCCCGTGCGGGCGGTTCCCGATGATGATGGTGTCCATGAGCTCGCCGAAGCGGGACATGGACGTTCCTCCGATTTTCTCGACCGTGAGCATGGATGGCTCCTCGCGCGGAATTTCATCGTATTTTAGGGATTAGGACCTTCTTGCGCAAGGCGGGAAGGGCGTCTTCGCCATCGCGAACCGCGCCGTGAGCGTCCAGCCGCTCGGGAAGGAGCTCCTCGCGGCGATGCTCGAACGCTGATACGACCGAGATCGAAGGGCGACGACGACGGTTTCGCGGCGACGCGGTAGCCGCGCGTCGGCATCGTCCCGATACCCGCGAAGACTCCGCCCGCCGATTCCGCCCGTCGGCCCTTACCTCGCGCCCCGCCGCGGGTTACACTGGAGCCGTGGAAAGGCCCCGGGTCCGCAACATCGGTTTCCTCGCGCACATCGACGCCGGAAAGACGAGCGTCACCGAGGCGGTCCTCCTCTCGTCGGGAAGCAAGCGCTCCGCGGGCTCGGTCGATTCGGGCGATACCGAGACCGATTGGATGGACCTCGAACGCGAACGCGGGATCACCATCAACGCCGCGGCGACGCACTGCTCCTGGCGGGACGCGCGGATCGTCATCCTGGACACGCCCGGGCACGTCGACTTCGGCGCGGAGGTGACGCGCTGCCTCCGCGTGCTGGACGGCGTGGTCGTCGTGGTCTGCGCGGTCGCCGGGGTCCAGGCCCAGACCGAGGCGATCTGGCGGGCCTGCGGCCGCGCCGGGCTCCCCCGCCTCGTCTTCGTCAATAAAATGGACCGGCGCGGCGCCTCCCTGGAGAGGGTCATCGCCGACATGCGGAAGAAGCTCGGTTCCGTATTCCTCCCCCTCCAGGCGCATTCGGGCGGCGATGACGACGCCATCGTCGACCTCATCGGAATGAAGCGTATCGACGCGGAAGGCGCCGCCACCGGACGTGCCGAGGATTCCTCGGGAGCCCGTCGGGCCCTCCTCGAGGCGCTCGCGGACCTCGACGACGGCGTCATGGCGGACATCGTGGAGGGCAGGGAGCCCGATGAGGCGCGACTCCGGTCCGTCGTCCGTTCCGCGACCCTCGCGGGGAAGGCCGTACCCGTCCTGGCCGGTTCCGCCTTCCGGGGCCCCACCGTGGAGGCCCTCCTGGACGCCGTGCTGGACTTCCTTCCCGCGCCCGAGGAGGCGAGAGCGCGGATCGGCTCCTCCCCCGCGGACGGGACGCCCGTCCCCCTGAAGCCCCTCGCCGAGGAGCCCCTTTCCGCCCTCGTGTTCAAGCAGGAGGTCTTCCCCGACCTGGGACGGCTTTCTTATATGAGGATCTTCTCGGGAACCATCAGGCCGGGGTCGACGGTATGGAACGCGTCGGTCGGACGGAAGGAACGGATCGTATCGCTCTTCAGGATGCGGGCGAACCGGAGCGAGTCCATCCCCGAGGCCAGCGCGGGGGACATCGTGGCCGCCTCGGGGCTCAAGGAGGCGGAGACGGGTCATAGCCTCTGCGACCAGAAGCGGCCCGTCCTCCACGAGGCGATCGGCTTCGCCTCCCCCGTGGTGTCGGTGGCCCTCGAGTGCCGGAGCCGCTCGGACCTCCAGGACCTCTCGGCGGCCATCGCGGAGCTCTGCCGCCAGGATCCGAGCCTCAAGGCCGAGGAGGAGCCGGACACGGGGAGGATCAAGCTGTCGGGGCAGGGCGAGCTCCACCTCGAGATCGCCGTGTCGCGCCTGGCCCGGGAGTACGGCCAGCGCCCCCGCGTGGGGAGGCCGGAGGTCAGTTTCCGCGCGACGATCGGCCGTCCTGTCCGGGGCGAGGCCCGATTTGACCGGGAAATCGACTATAAACGGCATTTCGCCGCCCTGAGCCTGGCTCTGTCCCCCGCCGAACGGGGGGAGGGGATCGTCGAACGGGTCGCCCTGGAATCGGTCCGCCCGGCCTACCGGCCCCTCGTCGAGGCGGCCCTCAGGGGCGCGCGGCAGGCACTTGATTCAGGCGTCGGTTTAGGCTATCCTGCCGCGGATGTCGTCGTGGAGCTGACCGGCATGGAGGCGGACCCGGGGGATTCCTCGGTCCTGGCCTTCGAGGCGGCCGGATCCATGGCGATCAGGACAGCTCTTTCGGATGCCAAACCAATCATCCTGGAGCCGTGGATGCGGCTGGACGTGGGCCTCCCCGAGGAAGCCCTGGGCCTCGTGGCCCAGGCCCTGACGGGCAGGCAGGGACGGATCGAGACGATCGAGGACGTCCCGGGTGGCAAGGTGGTATCCGCCTACGTTGCGATGCGGGCCCTTTTCGGGCTGGCCGGCGAGCTCCGGTCGCACGCGCGCGGTCGGATCGACCTTTCCCACACCTTCCATTCTTACCAGCCCGCGCTCAGGGATTTCCGGGACCGCTAGAGGGGCCGAGGGCCCCCGAGGCATGGACGGCGACCGAGGGGGACAAGCGTCCGCACTGAGATTGAGCGCGGTCCGGGTGCCTTGCACAGGGCGTCGCGTTTCTATATAATCAGCCATCTTTTTTGGCTTTACAGTTAGCTGGCTAGCATTTCCAAGGAGGAGTCACATGGCCAAGGAAAAATTCGAGCGTAAGAAACCGCACATGAACGTCGGCACTATCGGCCACGTCGACCATGGAAAGACTACGCTCTCCGCCGCGATCACCATGTACTGCGCCAAGAAATTTGGCGACAAGGTCATGAAGTACGATGAGATCGACAACGCGCCGGAAGAGAAAGCGCGCGGCATCACCATCAACACCCGCCACCTCGAGTACCAGTCCGACAAGCGGCACTACGCGCACATCGACTGCCCGGGCCACGCCGACTACATCAAGAACATGATCACCGGCGCCGCGCAGATGGACGGTTCCATCCTCGTCGTGTCCGCGCCCGACTCGGTCATGCCCCAGACCCGCGAGCACATCCTCCTGGCCCGCCAGGTGGGCGTTCCCTCCATCATCGTATTCCTCAACAAGGTCGACCTCGTGGACGACCCCGAGCTCCTCGAGCTCGTCGAGGAAGAGATCCGCGACGTCCTGACCCAGTACGGCTTCCCCGGCGACAAGACTCCGATCATCAAGGGCGCCGCCTTCAAGGCCATGTCCGAGCCGGACAACGCCGAGGCGACCAAGTGCATCGAGGAGCTCCTCGTCGCGATGGACACCTACTTCCCCGACCCCGTCCGCGCCTCGGACAAGACCTTCCTCATGCCCATCGAGGACGTCTTCTCCATCTCCGGCCGCGGCACCG
>CAYNQK010000008.1:0-25913 GCA_964399285.1 uncultured Spirochaetales bacterium
AGATGTATCCGCACACGTCGGACACGTATTTCTGCATGCTCAATCCTCCTCGCTCGTTTCGTATTTCAGTTCGCGGCCTTCCAGAGGCCGTGCAGGTTGCAGTATTCCCTCACCTCGACGGACGACGCGCTCACCGCGAATTCGGCGATGGGGGCGTCTCCCGGCTTCAGGTACTTCCTCATGACGAGCGAGCCGGCCTTGAGCTCGATCCACTCGATGTAGTGCTTTTCTTCCATGGGGTGGAGGACGGAGCCCACGGTCACCTTGTACCCGGCGGCGGTCTTCTCGATGACCGGGACGTGCTTCTCCTTGGAGGCGTCGACCGAACCCGCGACGACGAGTGTCATGGGCTGGTCGCAGCAGTTCGGAACGCAGGTTCCGGCGTGGAGGACTTCCACGATGTTCCCGCATTTCTCGCAGCGATATACCTGGGATCTCTCGATCATGACGTCCTCCTTACCAATTCTCGGCGAGCAGCTCGAAATAAGCCTGCGGGTGCGCGCACGCGGGGCAGGCGCCGGGGGCCTGGGGCCCTTCGTAGATATAGCCGCAATTGAGGCAGCGCCACTTCACGGATTCGTCCTTCTTGAAGACCGATCCCGCCTTGATGTTCGCGGCGAAGGCCTCGTACCGCTTGGCATGCTGCTTTTCCGCCACGGCGATGGCCTCGAAGACCGTGGCGATGGCCTCGAAGCCCTCCGCGCGGGCGGTCTTGGCGAAGCCAGGATACATCTCCTTCCATTCGTAGTTTTCGCCGCCGGCCGCCTCGAGGAGGTTTTCCAGCGTCGAACCGATGACGCCCGCGGGGAAGGACCCTTGGATCTGGACCTCTCCGCCCTCCAGGAACTTGAAGTGGCGCTTGTCGTGTTCCTTTTCCTGGTCATCTGTCTCGAGGAAGGTATGGTGGATTTGCTGATATCCCTCTTCCTTGGCCTTGGATGCGAAATAGGTATAGCGATTGCGCGCTTGCGATTCACCCGCGAAGGCCGTGAGAACGTTCTTCTCCGTCTGGGTGCCTTTTATGCTTTTCATGGGTCCTCCTCTTGGGCTTAATGGCCATAATAGTACTTTATGCGATAGGAAAAGACAAATTTCGAAGAAGCGTTTTCGGCTCCCTCCGGCCTCCCCTGGTTTCCGCCTTGCCACTCGCGGCGAGCCATGTTAGCGTATAGCGCGATGAAGACTACCAAACGCGCTATCCTGGCGTTCATCGCGGCGGCGTCCTGCGCCGCCGCCGCCTTCTCCCAGTCCCTCCCGGACGGGCTCTACGCGAAGATCGAGACCGACAAGGGCGATATCGTCGTTAAGCTCGAATTCGAACGCGCCCCCCTCACCGTCTGCAATTTCGTGGGCCTCGCCGAGGGTACTCTCCCCGCAGCGAAAGGGAAACGCTATTACGACGGCCTTTCCTTCCATCGCGTCGTGGCAAATTTCATGATCCAGGGGGGCGACCCTACCGGAAGCGGAATGGGCGGCCCCGGCTATAAATTCGCCGACGAGATCGATCCGACGCTCAAGCACGATCGTCCCGGAACCCTCTCCATGGCCAACTCCGGCCCCAACACGAACGGAAGCCAGTTTTTCATCACCCACGTCTCGACCCCCTGGCTCGACGGCAAGCACGCGGTGTTCGGCTACGTGGTGTCAGGGCAGGAGACGGTCAACGCGGTGAAGCAGGGCGACGCGATGAGAAGCGTCGTCATCATTCGGAACGGGGCGAAGGCCAAGGCGTTCAAGACGGACCAGAGGGCATTCCAGGAATACCAAGCGGCCTTGAGGAGCCGTACCGCCGCCGCGAGGGAGACCGCGCTCTCCGATCAGAAGGCGCAGATCGAGAAGCGCTGGACGGGGCTCAAACCGGGCGAGGGCGGCATTTCCTTCAAGGTCCTGAAGACGGGGAACGGCGCGCGGCCGCAGGCCGGCGAGACGGTATCGATCCTGTACAAGGGCATGCTGCCGAACGGGAAGGTCTTCGATTCTAGCGAGGCCCACGGAAACGTGCCGCTCTCGTTCAAGGCCGGGACCGGCGAGATCATCGCCGGCCTCGACGCGGCGGTCCGCCTCATGCGCGTAGGCGAGAAGCGCCTCGTCGTCATTCCGCCGGACCAGGCCTACGGCGAGGCCGGCGCCGGCGACGTCATTCCCGGGAATTCCTTCCTGATCTTCGAGATCGAGCTCAAGGGCGCGGGGCGTTGACGCCCGTCGCGGGAGGCTGACGACCGTCCCGTGCTCGGGACCAGGCTCGGCGGGGATACGATCGAGGCGTCGCAGCCCCGACCGGGCGTCCGCGGCCGGGATCAGGCCTTTCCGGGTTTCCGCTCATCGGCCTCGAGGGGCGTCTCCGCGAGAATGCCCCAGCGACCGTCATCGCCCCTCTTGAAGCGCCGAGCCGGCAGCTTGAGTATCCTCCCGTCCTCCCCCGAGAGCCGCACCAGGGACTTGAGCACGTTGATCTCGGTCACGCGGAACATCGTCCCCTCGTGCAGGATCTTCACGCCCTCGGAGGGGAGGCCGCGCCGTTCGTCGCGGTACACCTGGGATTCATAGGAGAGGCAGCAGAGGAGCCTGCCGCAGGGCCCGGAGATCTTCATGGAGTTGAGGGAGAGGTTCTGGTCCTTCGCCATCTTGATGGACACCGCGTTTAGCTTGTCCGTGACGTGATGGCAGCAGAAGACCTTCCCGCAAACGCCGATGCCGCCGAGGACCCTCGCCTCGTCCCGCACCCCGATCTGCCTGAGCTCGATCCTGGTCTTGAACTTCGATACGAGGTCCTTCACGAGCTCGCGGAAATCCACGCGGGATTCCGCCGTGAAGAAGAAGAGTATCTTGGGCTCGTCCATGAGGTAGTGCGACGAGACGAGCTTCATGGGTAGGTCGTGCGAGAGGATGAGGGACTGGCAGGTCCTGAAGGCCTCCGCCTCCTTTTCCGCGAAGGATTTCCGCCGATCCAGGTCTTCCTTGGTGGCCGCTCGCTCCACCTTCACGATCTCGTCCTGCCCTACCTGGCTCAGCGAAGCGATAGGCCCGAGAATGACGCCGATGTCCCGCCCGTACCTGGTGGCGACGACTACCCGGTCGCCGGTCTTGTAGGCGGAAGAGGGCTCCGGCGAGATGACGTGGGTCTCGCTCGAATGGAGGATCTTGATGCGGAAAGCCTGGCCGCCGTGGGCTGGCGCGGCCGCCCGGGGCGCGTTTTCCCGGGCCTCGTCCTCGAGGCCGAGGAGATCATTATCGGCCGGTTCGCGGCCGTCGGTATCGGACATGGGGAACTCCTATCGCATGAGGTCCACGAGGAGGCCGCGGATCTCGTCCATCCTCCTCAGGATCTCGAGTTGGTCCTTCTGCCGGCGGAGGATCTCCGCCGCGAGAGACTCGAGCTTTTCGTCGACGACCTTGATAATAGTGTATTTCTTCCGTTTCCTGAAGGACGATCCGCCGCTCGTCCGCTCCTCGGTCCGGAAGGAGTCCCGGACCACGCGGGCCATGAAGCGGCGGACGGCGCCCTTGTAGGCCTTCACGCGGTCCGGATTCGGGTCGCGCCTGAGCTCCTCGCCGAGCTCGGTGACGCCGTCGAGGAGGGCGTCGAGGGGAGTCGGATCGTCCTGGATGGATTCCCAGGCCTCCGTCCCGACGAGGTCATCCGCTATTTTATCGTCGGAGGCGCGATCCAGCATGCTCCTGAACATGCCCTTGGAACCGCGCGCGGCGGGTTTCCCCTCGGTTTTCGGCTTAGGCGGGCGGAGGAAGGACGCGCCGGCGATCACCGCGCGCTGGTCCGCGCCCTCCACCTTCTCCATCGATTCCCCTCCCGCCGGCCTACCGGCGGTTCCGCGGATCGACGAGGGTGGTCCGGACGCTCGGGGGGAAGCCGCCGTGGGATTGGATGAAGGAGGCGAGGGCGGCCTCGGCGTCGGCCCGCTGCCCTGAAACCCTGCAATCGCCGTGGATGACGCAGTCGTCGTCCGCGCTCAGCCGCGGGGCGAAGACGTCTCCAACCACGACTGCCCCCGGCAGGAGGTCCACGCGTTCGAGCGCGTAGACGCTTCCCTTGACGATCCCGCCGATGACGACTGACCGGGCGCGGATGGGGCCGTCGACGCGGGCGTTCTTGGAGATCACGACGGCCCCGCTCGTGCGGAGCGAGCCCGCGAAAAAGCCGTCGATTTTAACGAGGCCCTCGAGCTCCAGGTGCCCCGCGAACGCGGAGCCCGGCCCGAGGATGGTGTTGAGGACGGACGCGGATTTATCGCCTGACATGGGGGCTCCGACGGGCTACCGGTTGCCGGCCGGCGAGTCCGCTTCCGGCTTGGGGCGGTTCAGGTACTTGAGGGGATCCACGACGTCCGTGCCGAGGTGGATCTCGTAATGGAGGTGGGGTCCCGTGGTGAGGCCGGTATTCCCCAACCAGCCGATGATCTGGCCTTGCTGGACTTTCTGGCCCTTCGTCACCTTCGTGGCTTGAAGGTGGGCGTACCGGGTATAGAAGCCGAATTGGTGCTTGATGGTGATGAAGTTTCCGTAACTCGGTTCGAAGGTGACCTGGATGACTTCGCCGTTGGCGGTGGCGCAGACGGGGTCGCCCATTCCGCGAGTGTTGATGTCCAGGCCTTTGTGGATATACCACATGTTCGTGAAGGGATTCTTATTCTGGCCGAAATACATCGAAATCAATCCGAGTCCGCTCTTGATCGGCCAGACGGTGGGGATGGACGTGAGGGCGTATTTGGAGCCGTAGAGCTGGCCGAGGAGCTTGACCTGCTCGGTGGAACGCTCGAGGTAGTCCGCCATGTCCTTGAAGTCGGAAATCTCCTCTAGGGAACCCTGCTTACGTTCGGAGTTCGCGAAGAAGGAGGCGAGGTCTCCCGCGCCGGCGGCGGTCCGGTCCGGATTCTCGTCCATGCCGACGGCGCCGAGGGTATCCGCGAGGGTCGCCTCGAATTTCCTGGCCGCCTTCATGAGCCGGGAGGATTCGTCCCGCATCGAGTCGAGGTTGCGTTGGGATTCCCGGAGGCTCTCGGATTTATCGGCTAAATTCCTGGATATTCCGCCCATGCTGGCCGCGCTCACGCCGAGCCCGACGATCCCGAGACCGACGATGGCGCAGATCCCCGCGAGGGCGAACCGTGATATCTGGATGTTGAAGGAGCGTTTCTCGGAATGGGGAACGACCATGATGGAGAGCTTCTGGCGGCCGGATTTCAGGAAAGAACGCCATGCGGAAGAAGCTCCCTTGCGCATCTCGGCCGCCGCGTACGTGCCTTTCCGGTAGAGGCGTTTCTCCATGTCCTTATAGCGCTTTAAGGTCGACATTTCCTCACCAGAAGGGCTGACGGCGATACCCTCGGATTTTAGCCCTTCGGAGCCCTTTTTGTCAAATACGGGAGCCTCCGGCTATCGTCCGGATTGGCAACCACCCACGGCTGAAGTATACTCCCTGAACGGAGAATCGATGATAGAAAAGTCCGTTCCCGGACTGGCCCTGGAGAACGACGGCCACCTCGGCATCACCTTCGTGGGCTCGGGCAGCGCTTTCACGAAGCGCTATTACCAGACCAACCCCCTCATCGTGAAGGGCAAGGACCACCTCATGGTGGACTGCGGATCCCGGACGCCCGAGGCCCTCGCCGCGCTCGGTCTCCCGGTTACGGCCCTGGACGCCTTCTTCATCACCCATTGCCATGCGGACCACGTGGGCGGCCTCGAGGAGGTCATGCTCATGGACCGCTACGCCGCGAAAAAACGTCCTTCCATCATTATCGACGAGAAATTCCAGGATTATCTCTGGAAAAATTCCCTCCGGGGCGGGTGCGCGTACGGGGAACGGAAAAACGGGGCTTGGCTCGAATTCGAGGATTACTGGAAACCCGTCCGCCCGGCCCCCGTGGCCGGATCTCCCCGGCTCATGGAAGCCAGGCACGGGAAAATAAAGCTCACCATCTTCAGGACCAAGCACATTCCGGATAGCGCCGCGGGCTGGAAGGACTCCGCGCCCTCCTTCGGCCTCGTCATCGACGGAAAAGTCCTCTTCACCTCGGATACCCGGTACGATCCCGACATGGTCCTGTCCTTCGACGAGCGCTGGGGCTTCAAGACCATCTTCCACGACTGCCAGTTCTTCACGGGGGGCGTGCACGCGTCCCTGGACGAGCTCAGCGGGCTGCCGGACGAGGTCAAGGCCAAGACCTATCTCGTCCATTACCCCGATAACGCCGAGGACAAGAAGAAGCTCGTGGCGGATCGGGGCTTCGCCGGTCTCGTGGAGCAGTGGAAGGAATACCGCTTCGACTGAGGCGGCTACGCTTGCCGCGCCCGGTTCCGGACGGTTATTTTAATGGCGAATCGGCGGTAAGCGAGCCGCGGGGGCCAGCCTTCCCCGCGCCGCGCCGCCCGGAAACCCTCAAGGAGAACGCGCATGGCCACTCGGGAATTCCAGACGGAGGTGAACCAACTCCTCCACCTCATCATCCACTCGCTCTACTCGCACAAGGAGATCTTCCTCCGCGAGCTCGTCTCGAACGCCTCGGACGCCCTGGACAAGCTCAAGTACCTCACCGTCACGGACGAGGCCTTCAAGAGCCTCTCCTTCGAGCCCCGCATCGATATCCGCTTCGACGACGCGGCGCATACCCTATCCATCGCCGATACCGGGATCGGCATGACGGAGCAGGAGCTCGCCGAGAACTTGGGCACGATCGCCCGCTCCGGGACGCGCAAGTTCATAGACAGCCTGTCCAGCGACGCGCGCAAGGACTCCAACCTCATCGGCCAGTTCGGCGTGGGCTTCTATTCCGCGTTCATGGTGGCGGATAGGATCGAGGTCTATAGCCGCAAGGCCGGGACCCAGGCGCTCGCGAGGTGGTCCTCCGAGGGCAAGGGCTCCTTCGACGTGGATCCGGTCGATCCCGCCGCGTTGCCCGCCGGGCTCCCCCTCCCCGCTTCCCAGGGCACGACCATCGTCCTCCACCTCAACGACGAGGGCAAGGAATACGCCTCCCGCTGGGCCGTTCAGGACATCGTCCGCAAATACTCGAACCACATCGCCTTCCCCATCTGGCTCCACTGGGAGGAGAAGGAGTTCGACGACAAGGGCAAGGAAAAGGGGCCGGCCAAGCCCGCGAGCGAGCAGATCAATTCCGCCAACGCCCTGTGGAGCCGCCCCAAGTCCGAGCTCACGGACAAGGACTACGAGGAATTCTACAAGACCATCTCCCACGACGATGACGAGCCCCTCCACCACATCCACACCCACGCGGAGGGGAGCCTCGAGTACTCGACCCTATTCTACCTCCCCAAGAAGGCGCCCTTCGACCTCTACTACGCGGATTACCGCCCCGGCGTGAAGCTCTACGTGAAGCGCGTCTTCATCACCGACGACGACAAGGAACTCCTTCCTCCCTACCTGCGCTTCGTGCGCGGCGTGATCGATTCGGAGGACCTCCCCCTCAACGTGAGCAGGGAGATCCTCCAGAGGAACAAGGTCCTCGTGAACATCCGGCAGGCCTCGGTCAAGAAGATCCTCGCCGAGATCAAGGCGATGGCGGAGTCCGAGCCCGCCAAGTTCGCCGAGTTCGTCAAGGAATTCAACCGGCCGCTCAAGGAGGGGCTGTACGGCGACTTCATGAACCGCGACGCCATCCTCGAGGTCGTGCGGTACAAGAGCAGCGCCGTGGACGGCTACGTCTCGCTCGCCGAGTACAAGGGCCGGATGAAGGATGGCCAGAAGGCCATCTATTACCTCACGGGCGGCGACGAGTCGAGGCTCCGTTCCTCCCCCCTCCTCGAGGCGTACCGGAAGCAGGGTATCGAGGTCCTCCTCATGGACGACGAGATCGACGCCATCGTGGCGCCGTCGATCGGGCGCTACGGGGACCTCGAGCTCAAGGCCGTGAACCAGAGCGGCGCGGACGAGGACCTCGGCATCAAGAAGGACGAGGCCGCCGAGAAGGACCTCAAGGACACCGCCGGCCGGATCGCGAAGGCCCTGGGCGACGAGGTGAAGGACGTGCGCGTATCGTCCCGGCTCTCGGATTCCCCCTCATGCCTCGTGGCCGACAAGGACGATCCGAGCCTCCAGATGCGCGAGATGATGCGCGCCCTGGGGCAGAAGGACGTCCCCGACGTGAAGCCCATCCTCGAGATCAATCCCGCGCACGTCCTCGTGCTCAAGGCCAAGGAAACCGCGGACGAATCCGCGCTCGCGGACATCGCGCAGGTCCTCCTCGTCCAGGCGCGGCTCGTGGAGGGCCTTCCCCCGCGCGATCCCGCCGACTTCGCGCGGCGGCTCAACCGCCTGATCGCCGGTTAGCGTGGACGAGGCCGCCCTCCGCGCCTGGCTCGAGAGCGAGGCGGAAATGACCTTCTCTCGCTCGTCCGGCCCGGGGGGCCAGAACGTCAATAAGCTCAACACGAAGGCCTCGCTCTTCGTCCCCGTCGGAGAAGCGCGGGGCCTCTCCGACGAGGAGCGCTCTCGCGCGGTTGAGAAGTTTTCGGGCAGGCGCGCGGAGGGCGGCGTGCTCGTGATCCAGGTACAGGACACGAGGAGCCAGCTCAAGAACCGGGAGATCGCGGTGGAGCGGGCCGTGCAGGTCATAAAGTTCGCGCTGAAACGGGAGAAACCGCGCCGTCCGACCAAGCCCTCGCGCGCCGCGAAGGAAAGGCGCCTCCTCAAGAAGCGGATCACGGGCCAGAAGAAGGCGGGGCGTTCAGGGCGCTCCGCGGGCGCGGAGGACTAGGAATCGGTCGCGGACGGCTGGTAGGCGTTAATCCTCGCCGAGGGATTTCTCGTAGAATTTCGAGATTTTAGTGAGCTCGTAACCCAGGCCCTCGTAGAACACGTGGGCGCGGGACCGTTTCACTTGCGAATGCAGGTTCATTTTCCGAAAGCCGTTTTTCCGCGCGCGGTCCTCCACGAACGACATGATGAGTCCGCCTATTCCTCCGCTCCTCGCGTCCTGCGCGACGAGGAGCTGGAGGACCTCCACCGAGGGCTCGAATCCGAGGAAGCGGCAAACGAGGGTCTGCGCGTAGCCGACGAGGCGATTTCCGCGGTACGCCACGATTAATTCGTTTCCATCGTTTTCCATGATGGACGCGAGGGACGAGTCGAAGACGATCCGCGAGAAGGCGTAATCCTTGTCCCAATCCTTCATGAGCTCGAAGAGGGCGTCCGCGTCGCCGGACGCGAAAGGCCTGATCTCGAGCGCGTCTCGCGCGATTTCCCGGTTTCCTGTCGGCATCGCTCAACTCCTTTCGTCCGTATCGATGAGGCCGCGGAGTAGCGCGCGGCTCCTCGGTTCCAGGGTATCGGGTTTTTCTATGATCAGGAAATCGCCGCCCTTGTCCTTGATGACGATGAAGCCGTTCGGCATGAGCCGGGGATCCTCCCCCTTGGCCGTGAGGAAGGAGCGGGGACCGGAATCGGTGTCGACCTTCCAGTGCAAGGCCTCGAAGCGTTCCGCGATGGCGTGGATCTTGCTAATCCGGGGCGCCCACATGCGCTCCCCGAGGTCCTCGTCGACGAGGCGAGCCGCTTCCGCTCCGCCGACTCCCGAGGCCGCGATCGCGTCCAGGTCATCGATGGAGAATACCTCGGCGCCCTTTTCGTCGCGAAGGCTCACGAAGCGGCGGCGATGGGACCAGGGAAAGGCCTCGGCCGCCCGGACCGGGATGGTTTCATCCGTTCCATCGGGGCCGATCCGAGCGAGCGACAAGCGCCCGTCCTTGCCGCGGGAGAGCGCCGGTACGGCGAGCGTGGGCACGGCGTGCGCCGGCACGACCAGCGTCGCGGGACTCTCCGCCGAGGGCGCCGCTGATGGCGAGACGCGTTTTTCCAACTCATCGTTTTCCATGACCGGGCTCCCTATACCGCGATGCTCGCCTGCATCTCCATCTGCGTCTTATGGAGTTTGGCGTAAACGCCGTCTTCCTTGGCGAGGAGCTCGGCGTGCGTGCCGTGCTCCACAAGCCTGCCCTCCTCCATGACGAAGAGCCGATTCGCGGCGCTGAGGGTGGAGAGGCGGTGCGCGATGGCGAAGGTGGTTCTGCCCGCCGTGAGGCGCCTCAGGGCTTCCTGAATGCGCTTTTCCGTCTCCGTGTCAACTGAGCTCGTGGCCTCGTCGAGGATGAGGAGCGATGGTTCGTGGAGTATGGCGCGGGCGATGCTCACGCGCTGGCGCTCGCCGCCGGAGAGCGTCTGGCCGCGCTCGCCGATGACGGTCTCGTAGCCGTCAGGGAGGCCGACGATGAAATCGTGGGCGTTGGCGGCGCGAGCGGCGTCGATGATGCGCCGGGGATCGCGGCGGTCGGAGCCGTAGGCGATGTTCTCCGCGATGGTTCCGTGGAAAAGATAAGGCTCCTGGAGCACCACGCCGATCCCCCGCCTGAGCGACGAGACCTCGAGGTCGCGGACGTCCGACCCGTCGAGCATGATCGCGCCCGCTTTCACGTCGTAGAAACGGCAGATCAGGTTGACCATCGTGGTCTTCCCGCCGCCCGAGGGCCCCACGAGGCCGATCATCTCGCCCGGCTTCACCTCGAAGCTCACGCCCTTGAGGACGTTGCGGATACCGTCGTAGCTGAAGCTCACGTCGTCGAAGACGACGCGTCCCTCGATGCGTTCCACTCTACGGGCGTTCGGCCTGGTGAGGACCGTCGGCTTCGTGTCCAGGACCTCGAAGACGCGGGCGGCGCTCGTGGTGACGCGGTTGATGGTCCGCGACATCATGCCGAGCTGCTGGACGGGCTGCCAGAACATCCACATGTATCCCGTGAACGCGATGAAGACGCCGAGCGGCATGCCTTCCGCGCCTCCCGAGGCGATGTGCCTGAGCACGCGCGGCCCCCCGAGCGCCCAGACCATGATCGTGCTCGCGTGGATGAGCATCACGGCTACCGGCCAGAACGCGGTCCATTCCTTGTGGATCCTCACGGCCTCGTCCAGGACCGCGCGGTTCTTCCGGTCGAAGCGGTCCTTCTCCTTTTCTTCCTGGGCGAAGGCCTTCACAACGCGCATGCCCGGGATCACGTCAGAGAGGACTGCCGTCATGGCGGACCAGCGCTGCCAGACGCGGTTGAAGCGACCGTGCATGCGCTTTCCGTGGAGATAGAAGAGGAAACCGAGGACGGGGACGGGAAGGAGGACGATCGCCGCGAGCCTCCAATCCTGCGTTAGGAGCGCGATGGCCACGCCGATTACCTGCAGGACCGCGATGGCGGTGTCCATGAAGCCGAAGGTGATGAAATCCCAGAGCCTGTCCGTATCCGAGCTCACCCGGGCTATGAGCGAACCCGTCGGGCGGGAGGTGAAGTACTGGAGCTGGAGCGTCTGCATGTGCGCGTAGACGTCCTTGCGGAGCCGCATCGCGACCTTCTCGCCGGCCACCGAGATGAAGCGCATCCTCAGGAACTGGAGCGTCTCCGTGAAGACGAGCGTCCCGCCCTGCATGAGGACGGCCGCCGCGAGGAGGCCCATGGCCGCTTTCCCGGCTCCGCCCGAAACCGGACTGAAGACGGTATCGATGAGGAAGCGGGAAATGAGCGGCGGGAGGAGGCTCACGCCGATGAGGAGGAGGGACGCCGCGCCGGAAACGGTGACGGCGAGGCGATGCGGGAGGAGATAGGAAAGGAGACGCGCGAGGACGTTGGCTTTCTTGGCGGTGAGGATGGCGGCGCCCTCTTCGTAGCCGCTTTCCATGGCATGCCGGTATTCAGCGTCCGAATCGATGTCGCCGCTCGCGAGATCAGGGGCGTTTTCGGCCTTGATCCGCTTCATTTCCTGCTCGGCGGCGAAGCGTAGGTTCCCCATGGCCTTCGCCTGGCGCCTGGTATAGCGGAGTTCCGCGAAGGGCGAACCGTCCGCGCGAAGGACGGCCATGCAGGACATGCCGAGGCCGTCTCGAACGTCGAACTTGTCGATTTCCGAGAGCGGGAGCGAAGCCGGTCGTTCGGCGGAGTCGAAGAGGACGAGGCGCTTCTCCGTGACGACGGCCCACGCCCTCCGGAACCGGCGGCGCGAATCGAGATCGGAGAGCGCGTATACGAGGATTTTCTCGCCCTCCGCGGAGATTTCTTCACGGAAGGAGGAAGGGAGGGCGTCGTCCTGTCCGAGGAAATCCTGGATGAACGCGGCCATGGAGAGAGGCTAGCACGAGGCCGAAGCGGGGTCAATGAATGGACATGGAAGGCGCGAAGGAAAGCGCGATGACGTCGCCGCTATCCGGGACGCGCGAATCATCGACGCGGGAAGAGACGGGACGTGTTCCCGACGACTTCCAATCCGGCGTTCCTTCCGGTATCCGAAAAAACGAGGTTTCCGCTTTTTTTCTCACGCAGTTCGACGCGAATCCTCGACCTAAGGGATTCATTCACCTTGGCCACCATTTCGCCTTTTCGCGGGGTCGGCAGGTCTACCCCGATTTCCCTCTCGGCGCCGATGCCCAGGACGTATCTACCGTCCTCGACGATGATACGCATCTCTTTCTCCGTCACATCGAGCAGGGAAAGCCTCGCTCCCGTGTACGTGGCGAAAGAATACAGCGTTTCCCTTATCGAGAGGCCGAAAATGAATCCGGGAAAGGTACGGCCTATCCACGGGATCTCGGCGATCGAAGCGAACAAGGACGCATCGGCGATATCGAAGTGGTTCGTCTGCATCCATATCCACGACGCGGGCATGGACCGTCCCCAATCCTTCTCGATGTAGCCTTTTCCTCCCGTCATGTCGATCCTCTCTCCGTCGAGGACGAGGCTTCCCCTTATCGCGTGATTGAAGCTCAAGACGCCGTGGTAGCATTCCATGAAGGGAACGAATCGGTACCAGCCCATCGCTCCGGGAGAGAACGGCTTGACGGGCCAACCGCGGACATCGCGGAACTCGAGGTCGCTTTGAATGCGATGTCCGTCCTGCTCGATGTCGAGGCTGAGGCGATCGAGCGAGAAGAGCGAGGCGCCTACCCTTACGGAAAAGGGATCGTCCGAGATGATGAAATCTTCCTTGCCGAACGAGAAGTACCGTGCGGTTCCCGAACGGCCCGAAAATACCTGGATGAACGAATGAGAGCGTTCTCCGGCTAGCGCGATCCCGGGGATTATGGCGATGGCGAGTTTTTCGTCCTTGTCCACGAGTTTAAAGTACCACCCCTCGAAATAATTCCGTTTTCCGGGAGTTCCTTGGAATATCTCGGGATGCCAGATCTTCGTCATGTCGCGCTCCTCTTCCCGGGTAACGGATTATATCATCTGAATGACGCGACGGAATGTACTGGCGAATAGGTACGGGATCAATGATATTCCAGGATTTGAATGGTTTTCATGTTGTAGTTTCGGGCGTATTCATGGTATAAAAAAGAACATTATGCATTAAGCATTACTAAGGAGACCTCCATGCGCCACTCTCGAGTAGTTATCGGGAAATCGATACTCATTCTTTGCGCGCTTCTCGCGTTATCCGGATTGGTCGTGTCCTGTCCATCGCCGACGTCTCAGGGCCCGGAGCCTATCTCGGTTACGGGAGTCGCTCTCGATCATACCGCCTTATCGATAACCGCGGGAATGACCGCGCGGCTCATCGCGACCGTAACGCCGGTCGATGCGGACAATAAAGACGTGACATGGTCGAGCGATGACGAAACCGTCGCGACCGTTTCGGCTTCCGGCCTCGTGACCGTCCAGGACGACGCGATCGACGGGGAGACCGCGACGATCACGGTCACCACCGACGATGGCGGCCTCACCGCGACCTGCCTCGTTACGATCCAATACGTGGGCGTCGCGTCCATCGCCGTGACGCCCGAGACCGCGAGCGTGGGCGCCGGCCTCACGAGGCAGCTCAACGCTCTCGTCCTACCCCTGGACGCCACGAATCCCGCGATCGTTTGGTCCAGCAGCGACGAGGACGTCGCCACGGTTTCCGATACGGGACTCGTGACCGTTTCCGCCGACGCGACGAGCGGTCAGACCGCGACGATCACGGCGACCTCCGTGGAGAACGCCGGAATCAGCGATACCTGCGGCGTGACGGTCGTCGTGGCCGTGACGGGGGTGGCTCTCAATAAGCCGAGCACGACGATCGCCGTCGGCGCCGCCGAGCAGCTCTCGGCGACGGTCGCGCCCGCCGGAGCGACCGATAAGAGCCTGACCTGGGAAACGAGCGACTCGTCGATCGCCTCGGTATCGACGAGCGGTCTCGTGAGCGGCGTAGCGCCCGGAAACGCCACCATCACCGCGAGGACGGTGGACGGCGGCTTCAGCGCGACGTGCGCCGTGACCGTGCCCGTGCCCGTGACGGGCGTCAGCCTCAATATCACGAGCATCGAGGCCCTTCCCGGAAAGACGGCGAGAACCACGCAGTTGACCGCGACGGTATCGCCCTCCAATGCGGCGAATAAGGCCGTATCCTGGACTACGAGCGATAGCGCCGTAGCCACGGTCAGCGGTTCGGGGCTCGTCACCGTGCAGGCCAACCGCGTAGACGGCCAGACCGCGACGATCACGGCGACGACGGCCGATGGCGGTTTCGCGGCGACCTGCGTCGTGACGGTGACGCATTTCCCGCTCCATAGGACCTTCAATTCGATCGATATCGAGAACGAAACCCTATATGCGCTGCCTGCGACCCGGAGGGCTGTGGGTACCCGGGCAGTCGTCTATGTTGAGGATACCCGGCTTAACGACATCAGCGAGGCCGCAGCGCAGGCCATTTGCGCGGAATTCGACGCTAATATCCACGACATGATGAACACGAACTTCGGCATCGAAACCGATATCGACGGGAACGGGAGGACGCTCCTCCTGCTGCAGGACATTCTAGACGGATATGACGGTTCAGGCGGTTATGTGGCCGGGTTCTTCGCTCCGATGAACGAAGAGAGCGCCGACGAAGTGGAATATTCCAATGAAGCCGAAATGCTCTACATGGACGTGGATCCGGCCGTACCGGGGAGCTCGTCCTTCTACGAGACCGTTGCTCACGAATTCCAGCATTTGATCAATTTCTCGAACACGGATTATATAGACGAACCCCAGGATGTATGGATCAATGAAGGGCTTTCCTCGGGAGCGGAGTATCTCTACGCCGGAGAACAAGTCCAAGACAGAATCGATTACTTCAATGCGGAGGGAGGGACTATCCCGTATGGCAATAATTTCTTCGTCTGGAATGGCTATTGGGAGCAGACGTATGGAGACGTCCTCGCGGATTATTCCACCGTATACCTCTTCTTCCAGTGGCTGCAGCTGCACGCGAGTAATGGAACCGGCATATACAGGGAAATCCTCACCTCGAGTTATCGGGACTACCAATGCGTGACGACGGCCGCCTCATCGCGCATCGACGCTTCCTTCTCGAGCTGGGAAGTCCTCATGCGGACATGGCAGATAGCGAACCTCGTCTGCCTTTCGACTGGTTATTACGGATACCTCGATCAAATAACAGTAGCGGCCCAGGGATTCAACAGCACCGGAGGGGCTTCGATCCCCTTCGCTCCCGGCGAGGGGCTATTCAGCGCTCCGAGCGGCGGGACGTATACGCCGCCCGCGGGCAGCGGAGCGAATATCCGGTACGCGGGGATCAGTTCTACCGGCGCCGTCGATACGACGAGCCCCTACGCCGGCGCCGTCGCGCTGTGCTTCAACGCGAATTCGGACTGGCAAGATCCCGATGAGACGGGATTCATCGCGGATGTCGGGACCGTCGCGCGCGCCATCCCGGCATTCAATACCGTTTCCAGGAAGGCCCCCGACCTTTCCAGCTATCCGGTCGACGTCGCCGTCGGGCACGACGGGAAGCTCTCCAAGGACAGTCATAAACCCGTCCGCGGGAAGAAAGCATTAAGGCCCTTCGGGTTGAAGACGCCTGGAGCGAAAAAGTGAAAGGAACTCCCTTCCTTTCCACTCTCATCTTCGTCGTTTCCGCGAGCATCACGGCTTGCGCTGGTAAAACCGCGCAGGCCGAAAACAGGGCGGGCAGGCAACTGAGTTGGGAGACGGCGAAAGAGGGAGACGAGGGAGTCGTTTCGGGCACGATCCGTCGAGTCGGGAATGAGCCGTTCACGTATCTCATTCTCACGGACGCTGATAAGAAAAACTGGCGCCTGGATAAGGACGCCCAGCGGCTCCTTCGAGCTTATGAGATGAAGCGAGTTAGAATTTCTGGCGTAGTCACTCTACGCAAGCGGATCTTTGCGGACGGGAAACGCCTTCCCGACCTCAAAGAACTCACTCATGTGAAGATCCTCGATTGAATCGGTATCCGGGCCGTCTAGACGACGGCCCGGAGCCTTACCGCCGGTATACCGAGAAATCCACCCTGGAGGGTCCGCACGCGTTCTTTCACGCGGGGGTCCTTTCCGTAGCCAAGGAGCGTGAAGGTCCTGACGTTCTGCGCGTAGAGGCATGACTGCCCCGTCAGGTGGTCGGGAGCGCTGAGCCATTTCTCCTTCGACCTCAGGTCCAGGTACCTGTTGACGGCGAGCTCGATGCGTTCGTCTTTCCGGTCCAATCCCAGCTCCGCGAGACTCGAGAGGACGAAGTGGGGCGATTCGCTCATCGGGATTTTTGCGAAAAGGATCAAGAAAAACCCAGAGCCCCGGTGCATAATCCGGATAGTCATGACGATCTACGAGCAGATCCAGCGCGCGCTGGACTACATCGAGGGACGGCTCTTCTCGGACCTGCGCCTTGACGGGGCGGCGCGCGAAGCGGGCATGTCCTCGCGGAGTTTCCATCACTGGTTCTGGGCGGTGACCGGCTACTCCTTCAAGGAGTACGTCGTGAAGCGCCGCATGTCGGAGGCTCAAGTCCTCCTCTCGACGACCGATGAGCGGGTGATCGACATCGCCCTCCGCGTCGGCTACGAGAGCCACGAGGCCTTCAGCCGAGCGTTCAAGAACGTGTTCGGGGCGTCGCCCGTCATAGCGCGGAAAGTCGCGACGGCCGCTCGCGGGCTCGCGAAGCCGAATCTCGTGAAGGAGATGTACATGGGAGTCATCATCAAGGAATTGCCGGATATGGACGTGGTCGCATTCGACGGGTATGAACCCGAACCGGAGACGAAGGCGCACCAGAAGCTGGAGGCCTGGGCGAAGAAGCATCCGCCTAAGGGGAAGCCGCGCCGCGTGTTCGGTTACAATATCGACCGGGCGGGGAACCTGGATTGCAATCCGCAGAACGTCGGTTACCGGTTCATCGCCGCGATCGACGATCCGGCCGAAGCGGAGGACGCGAAGACGATGCGGTTAGGCCGCGGGAAATACGCGGTGACAGGGACCGAAGGAGAGGCGAACGGCATCGGCGGCTGGATCGGCGCGGGGTGGAAGCGGCTTAACGCCATGATCGCCGAAAAGGGCTTCACGGTGAAACGGCCGGCTCGCTGGTTCGAGGAAGAGCTCGAACCGTCAAAGCCCGGCATGCTCAGGTTAGACCTTTACCTCGAGATCGAATGAACGTGCGCGGGGGCTCCGGCGTTTATCCGCGGGGCCTCCTTGCTCGCGACGACGAGGGGTAGTAGGATTCGTCGACGATATCCGCGTCGATGAGGAGGGAGCGCCGTGTTCGGAAAACGCGCTGATTCAGGCTACGAGGAAATCCTGCCCGGTATTCGCGTCAAGACGCTCTGCGCCGGCGAACGGACGCTTTTATCCGAATTCCGCATGCAGAAGGGCTCGCGGCTGCCTGAGCATTCGCACCCGCATGAGCAGACGGGGTATTTGGTCAAGGGACGCGTGCGCCTCGCGTCGGGCGGGCTTGTCAAGGAAGCGAGTCCCGGCGATTCCTGGTCCATTTCCGGCGGCCAGTCCCATAGCGCCGAGATTCTCGAGGATTCGATCGCTATCGAGGTTTTCTCGCCGATGAGGGAAGAATACCTCAAGTACCTGCGCGAGGAGGACGTAGCGCGTTGATCCGCCCGCCTGAGTCCGCGACTACGCGCGTCAGAACAGGAGCGATCCCTTGCAGTCCCAGCGCGTGTAGAGCTTGCAGTCCGGCCTCAGGACGAGGTATTTGATTTCTTCCTTGCCGCTTTCCGTGCTCATGCAATCATCGTCCACGACAGTCGATACGTCGTTCACGGAATAGCGAAGGGGGCCGAAGGGGAGCCGTTCCAGCTTCCGGCCTTCCTTCTTGATATAGGCATCCAAATCCTTCCAGAACGATTCATCCGCCGAATGCCGCCTGATCCACGCGTCCTGTTCCGTCGCGCCGCCGGGAGACATGTAGAGCTTGCGGAACGTGATCTGATCCGCGCACAGCCCCTTCGCCCTCATGAAAATCTCCTTAGGCGATTTCCCGTCATAGGCGTCGGTCATGTTGAGAGAGAGGCGGAGGTTGAAATCGTATCGCTTGATCTCGGCGCAGAGGGCGTCTATGTCCACGACGAGTTTTTCCGGGGTTCCGTTGTATTCAGCGTTCTTCGCGTTCGACCAGATGGATGAGAGCGAGAGGCTGATGGTGGAGACCCTGATCGCGTTGCGGAGCCAGCGGAGGGCCTCGTCGTCCATGGTGACGCCCGAGGTCTGGAGCTCGAGGATGCGGAAAGGCTTGGCGAGCGCTTGGTTCGCGTCCGCTACTTCCTCCATGAAGCGTTTGTTGGTTATGGGCTCCCCGTCCCCTGTGAACATGAGGCTGTTGCAGCCGTTGTCGCGCGCGAAGGCGAGGCGGTCGCGGTAGTCCCGCTTATAAAGATCCCTGAAGCGGAGATTCTTCTCGATGTGGTTCGCGTAGGGCTCGTCGTGCATGCGGGAGACGCAAAATTTGCAGGCGTTGGGGCATCCGGCGGGGACGGTGATGGAGAGGGACTGGATGACCATGGCGAGCCTCCTTTGCGATACCGAGGGCCGGAGCGACCCGGGAGCCGCCATCATAAACCCGCTTGACGCCCTGAGTCAAAAGCCCGTTCTACGCTTCGCGTCAGAAGACGTTCGACGCTTCGCGTCATAAGACCGCGGCTCCCCCTCGAGCCGTCATGGCTCCGGTCCCGCTACGCGCCTTTTCCGCGAGAAACGATGGCGTGGAAGATGATGCGCATACCCTTCACGATATCTTCCTCGTCCATGGAACCGTATCCAAGGATGAGGGCGTCCGACCATCGACGAGGCTTTAAGGAATGGGCGGAGGCTAGGTAAACCCGCGCTCCCGCCGCCTCGGCATCCTTGAGAAAATAGTCATCGAATCCCATTCCCGGGAACCGCGCGACGAGGTGCATACCCGCGTTCTCGCCGATCACGACGGCCTCGACGCCCGCCCGCGCCGATTCCGACGCGATCGCCTCGACGAGGGCGGCGCGACGGGAACGGTATACGCGGCGCATGCGCGCGATGTGCCGAGCGTAGTGGCCCTCCCCGATGAAGCGCGCGAGGGCGAGCTGGTCGATGAGGGGGTTATGTAGATCGAGGAGCCATTTCGCCTCGCGCGCGGCCTTCATGAGCCGCGGGGGGAGAACCATGTAGGCGGTCCTGAACGCCGGACTCAGGGTCTTCGAGAACGTGCCGATGTAGACGACGCGCTCGGGATCGAGGCCCTGCATCGATGGCGGCGGTTGTCCGTCGAAGCGGAATTCGCTGTCGTAGTCGTCCTCGACGATCACGGCGCCTGTCGCGGCCGCCCATTCGATGAGGGCCAGCTTCCGTTGAATAGGCATAGAGACGCCCGTGGGGTACTGGTGGGACGGAGTCACGTAGGCGAGGGCGGGAGCCTTAACGCGGGGCATGCGATCGGGATCCATTCCGCGCTCGTCGACGGAGGCGGGCACGATCCGCGCGCCCTCGTGCGCGAGGATGGCCTTGATGTCGGAAGTGAGGGGATCCTCGACGATAGCGGCCCTTCTCCTTCCGGACGCGAGGATCCTGCCGGCTATGCCCACCGCCTGCGTCGTACCGGCGGTCACGAGGACGTCATCGGGCGAGCATCGCGCGGAACGGTACCTATTCAGGTAGGAGGCCAGGGCCTCGCGGAGCTCGGGCCTTCCCTCGGGAAAGCCATACCCGAAATCAGAGGGCGTCGCGGATTTGAGCACGGCGTTCACGGTCCTGGACCATCGCTCCACGGGAAAGAGCCTGCCGTCGGGAAGGCCCGATTTGAAATCGACGAGGTCGAGCCTCCTCACGCCGAATCCCACGGGCTCGAGCTTCCGGGCCGGTTTTCTCAATGCGCCCGGGCGGACGCCGGACGCGACGAAGGCTCCGGACGCCTTCCGGATCCTTATGTATCCTTCCGCCTCGAGCCGCGCGTACGCGGTATTCGCTGTATTCCGGGAAATGCCAAGGCGCGAGGAGAGTTCGCGGGTGGAGGGGAGTCGTTCATCGGCCTGAAAACGCCCTGAGAGGATCGCATCCGCCAGGGCATCGTAGAGGCGCTGGCCGAGGGGCCGATTTGAATCCTCTAGTACGAGCATGGAAACGCCGCCTTTCGACTGGTACCACAAATATACCATATTCCTGGACCTCGACCAGGCCAGTTCGGATCGAGACCATGGACGCATGGATGGAACCGATATTCACGCCCGTCGCCGCGACGCGATCGGGATCATGCAGATCATCATGGCCTTCGCGCTCGCCGGATCGAGCGTCGTGGCGGGGAAGTACCTCGTAGGAACGGTTCCGCCCAATACCTCGTCCCTGCTCGCGCTCGCCTGCGGCTTCGTCTTCCTCGCGCCGAGCCTGGTGAAGCGGATTCCGTCGATCAGGCGGGCGCGGGGACGGGACATCCTCCTCGTCTGCGTCCAAGGGTTATTCGGCATGGCCCTGTTCCGCTTCTTCATGCTGAAAGGGCTCGCGTCCACGAGCGCCGTCCACGCGGGGATCATCAGTTCCCTCGGTCCGGCGGTGATGGGGGCGGCTTCGGCCATCGTGCTCCGCGAGCGGGCGAGACCCCTCCTTTGGATCGGCCTCGTCCTGGGAACCGCGGGAGTCGTCCTCCTCAGGGCTCCCGGCGCCGACGCGGGCGCGTCGAGCCTCGGAGGAGATTTCCTCGTGCTGATGGCCGTCTTCTGCGAGGCGGCGATGTCCGTCATCAAGAAAAAGTGCGGCGATCCCCTCGATCCGCTCGCGACGGCCTCCATCATCGTGGTCACGAGCCTGGCCTGTACCCTACCCCTCGCCGTCCGCGAGTGGATCGGCGGCGGCTTCCCGGCCCTCGGCCTCCGCGAATGGCTCGCGGTCCTGTACTACGGCGCCTGCGCCACCGCCCTCGCCTACTGGTTCTGGGCTGCGGGAAGCTCGAAGGTGCGGGGATCGACCATCGCGCTGGCCATGGTGGCCATGCCCCTGAGCTCGGTGATCCTCTCGGCCGCTTTCCTCGGCGAACGACCGGGGATTCCGGCCCTGATCGGGCTGGCGCTGGGCGTGGCCGGCATGGTCGTCGGACAGGCGGGCGGCGGTTCGGCCGCGTCCGATCGAGCTTGTGGGGAGGAGAGCGCCGAGGGTATCATGCGGCATGGCCGATGAGCCCCAGCCGGAGCGCGCCTTCCACCCTTTCGCGGGAAAGACGCGCGGAGAGGCGATCTCCATCCTCCTTTTTCCCTTCTTCATCGCGGCGGTCGTCGCCGTCGCCGTGGTATTCAGGCACGAGATCAAGGGTTTCCTGGGGAACAAGGAGGTTTTCAGGAATTGGCTCCGCGATCGGGGTGCCTGGGCCGCCCCGCTCTACGTCCTGTTCCAATTCTTGCAGGTCGTGATTTTCATCATTCCGGGCGAGGTCGTGCAGATCGCAGGCGGCTTCGTCTTCGGCGCTTTGCAGGGCATGCTCTGGTCGATCGCGGGGATTTTAGCGGGCTCGGTCGTCAATTTCTACGTTGCTCGCGCGCTCGGCAGGCCCTTCATCGAATCGATCGCGGGGAAGAATCGCATCGCCAAGTTCAACGCCTTGATAACCTCGAGGCGGGGGGAGTCGGCGTTCTTCCTGTTCTTCCTCATTCCCGGCATTCCGAAGGATATGCTCTGTTACGCCGCTGGCCTCTCCCGCCTCGGCTTCCCGGCATTCCTTCTCCTCTCGGGTCTCGGCCGGTTGCCCGGCATCGCGGTATCCGCCATCATGGGCGACGCGGCCGGCGACGGCCGATGGGTAGTCTTCATCGTGATCGGCGCCGCATCGATAGCGCTCCTCGCGCTGGGGCTCATGTTCAGGGAGCGGCTCCACGCGCTCATCGAGCGGCTCGCCGGCCACGGGAAGAAAAAGGACGATGATATTGAACATAGAGCTGACTGACCTCTCGCGGGATCCCGGGCATTTCAAGACGGTCGACGCGTTCACGGAGACGCTCTGGGCTCCCTTCATGCTTCACGATCCCATCGCGTACGGGCATTGGATGGAGATGATCGAGGGGCGTCCCGAATGGCAGCTCATCATCCTCGCCGACGGAGAGGCGGTCGGCCAGGCCAACGCGCTTCCGTTCGCGCTCGATCGGGCGATCGACGAGCTCCCCGACGAGGGCTGGGAGTGGGTATTCCTGAAGGCCATCGAGGACATGAAAGCGGGACGATCCTGCGACGCCGTCTCGGGGATACAGATCGCGGTGAAGAAGGAATTCCAAGGGAAGGGCTTGAGCTCGATCCTGGTCGCGGAGCTCAAGAAGCGCGCTATGGCGGTCGGGTTCAGGGAATTCGTCGTACCCGTTCGCCCGACGGGGAAATGCCGGTATCCGCTCGTCCCCATGGCCGACTACGCCTCCTGGAAACGGGAAGACGGTTTATCGATCGATCCCTGGATCCGGACGCATCAACGGCTCGGCGCGAGCATCGTGAAGCCCTGCGAACGCGCCATGACCATCACGGGCAGCGTCTCCGAGTGGAGCGAATGGACGGGGATGGAATTCCCGGGCACGGGAATGTACGTCGTTCCCGGCGCGCTCGCGCCCGTGAGCATCGACATCGATCGGAACGAGGGGCGCTATGTGGAGCCGAATCTCTGGGTAAGGCATGACCTCGGCGGCTCGCGGGGCTAGGACCATTCCCGGGGACGCGTTCGGCTCATAACGGCGGGGCGCTGAACGACGTTTCACGCACAAGACGCGGAGGGACCGGCCGATGCGGGAATCGTTGTCTCCCGCATCGGCCTTTCTTATCCCGGGCCCTCGTTACAGGAGCCCGTCCTTGAGGGCGCCGAAGACCTTCTTGATCATATTGGAGGCGTAGGCGACCGGGTTCTTGCGGATCTTGCCCTCCTCCTCGGCGATCTTGCGGAAGAGGCCGTCCAGGGCCTTGTTGGTGGCGTAGGTCGCGAGATCCACCGTGACTTTGGGCATCGGCTCGGGCTTGCCCACGAGGCGGGCCGCGGCGTTCACCGGGCCGCCGGCCTTGTTGTAGGCGTTCGCCAGGGTTTCCCAGGACTGCTTGGCGGACATGTTCATCACGAGGGGCTTGGAAAGGGCGCCGTCGACCTTGGGACGATAGAGGTTGAGGAGCTTGGCGCGCGTCTTCGATTCGAGGTAGTCCGTCGCCGCGCGATCGCCGCCCTTCACGATCGCGATGCCGTCCGCGATGGTCATGGACGTGATCGCGTCCACGAAGATGGGCACGACGTCCTTGGCCGCCTCCTCCGCCGAGCGGTTCAGCCTGAGCACCACGTCGTCGATGAGCTTCTGGCCCTGGGGTATCTTCCCGACGGAATCGATCATCGGCTTGGCCTCGGGAGGGAGGAGAATCTTGAGGAGGGCGTTCCCGAAATAGCCGTCCTGAGCGGAGAGCTGCTTGCTCGCGCTTCCGATGCCTTCTTTAAGTGCGTCGCGGAGGGCGGAGATCGCCTCCTCGTTCGTGACCCTGACGGCGGTCGAGGAGCCGCCCTTGACGCCCGGGATCAACGAGCTGATGTCCGAAATGCAGGAAGCGAGCGCGAGGGCGGCCGCGGCGGTGGCGAAGAGGATCGACGGTTTGCGCTTATCCATGGATTGGCTCCTTCTTGCGGAGAGTATAGCGCGAAAAACCCCTGAAAGCCCGCGATAATCGACGGCGCAACGCGGCCAGGACCGTACGGCGGCGCGCCGCCGGGGACGTTTACAGCCCCTGCCGCTTGGCCTCGTCCCAGAGGGCGTCCATGCGCTCGAAGGTGTCGCGCGACATGGCCTCGCCCTTCTCCTTCATCGTCTTCTCCACGAACTTGAAGCGGGAAACGAATTTGGCGACGCAGCGGTGGAGGGCGATCATGGGGTCGACGCCGAGGAAGCGGGATATGTTCACGACCGAGAAGAGGAGATCGCCGATTTCCTCCTCGCGCCGGTCATGGCTTTCCCCGGAAGCGGCCTCGCGGGCCTCCTCGAGCTCCTCTTCGACCTTGGCCCACACGTCCTCGACGCGGAGCCAGTCGAAGCCGACCTTGGCGGCCTTCTTCTGGAGCTTGTACGCGCGTTCGAGCGGAGGAAGGGCGTGGGACACCTCGTCCATGAGGGAGTCCTTCTTTCCCCTGCCCTCCACGGTGGCCTTGATCTCGTTCCATTGCTTGACCACCGCGTCCGGTGTGTCCGCGTCGGATTCGCCGAAGACGTGAGGATGCCGGCGGATGAGTTTGTCCGAGAGGCCGTCGAAGACCTCGGAGACGGTGAAGGCGCCTTCCTGCTCGTACATGTAGGAGAGCATCATCGCGAGGAGGAATACGTCGCCGAGCTCCTCGCGGACGTGGGAGGCGTCGCCCTCGTTGATGGCCTCCACGGCCTCGTAGGATTCCTCGATGAGGTTCCCGCGCATCGTCATGGGCGTCTGCTCGCGGTCCCAGGGGCAGCCGTCAGGGGCGCGGAGGCGCTCCACGACGCCGAGGGCGCGA
Source organism: uncultured Spirochaetales bacterium (assembly GCA_964399285.1). Lineage (GTDB taxonomy): Bacteria > Spirochaetota > Spirochaetia > Treponematales > JBGSOB01 > CAYNQK01. The sequence continues at coordinate 24,742 of CAYNQK010000008.1, forward strand.
GCGAAGGAGTCGGAAGTCTTAGGGTCCATGGGCGATTCTACGCGGGCGCGGGGCGGCGTGGCAAGCGCGGGCGCGGAGGCCCCGGACGGTCTCCGCGCCACCGATGTCCGCAGGGATTCCGCGGCGACTTCGGGATCACCTGAATACGAGACGCGGCTCGCGCCGGTCGCCTCGATCGATATTTTTTCCTTCACGGAGCCCAAGCGTACGTGGCTCGCGCCTTCGGCGACGACCTCGGCCTCCAAAGACTCGAAGCCCTTAGCGGCGAGCTTCGAGGCGCCCTCGAGCTCCGCGGAGAAGGATTCAGATTTTCCGGAGATCTTGAGGGTGGACGCGCCCTCGAGCCTCGCGGCGATCGAGTCGAAGGATCCTTCGATGTCGATGGTGGACGCGCCGGTCGCCTCGAGCCCTGCGATCCCGTACGCGAACTCCCCTTCGAGCCTCGACGCGCCCGAGAGCTCGACCTTGAGCTCATCGCCCTTGAAGGCGTCCGCGATGAGGATGGTCGAGGCGCCCGAAGCGTCCAGGCTTTCGATGACGGGCATCGTGATGGCGACCTCGCACTTGGGGCTCCGCTTCATGGCCGATCCCGGCTTGAAGCCGAGCTTGAGGACGCGGCCGTCCACGTCGGCGATGAAATCGTCCCGGAGGTTGGAATCGAGCGTCACGCGGCAGGTATGGCTTTTGCCGTCCTTGATGACGACCCTCAACGCGCTCGAGGCCTTGACTGAAGAGAAGCCGCGGACCTCGGCGTTGAAGGTGACGAGCTTGCCGTTCCCCCACTTCGCGGCGTAGGCGGACCCGACGGCCGCGAGGGCGAGGATGGAAACGATGGCGAAGGATGTGCGCATGGGATGCTCCCATGGAAAGGATGCCGTCCCGTCCCGCTTATCGGCCGATCGTCCACATGACGCCGTTACGGCCGCCCGGACTCGCCTCCCCGCGCGCGACCGCCCGCGACGCGCGACGGACGCGATTCGAACTGGACGTGCTTGATTTCAATAAGATACACCCGGCTCGCTGGGGTTTCAAGCTGATTATAGAGGAGTTGAGAGAGACGCGGGCCGAAGGCCGCGAGCGGTTACCCTTTATACTGGAGCATCCGCTCTATCGCGGCCCGAAGGCCGCGAGCGGTTACCCTTTATACTGGAGCATCCGCTCTATCGCGGCCC